>CAYYES010000014.1:8369-13750 GCA_964471025.1 uncultured Candidatus Saccharibacteria bacterium
ACTATTTGCGATTCTTGATGATTTCGTCTGCAACGTTGCGTGGTACCACGTCGTAGCGGGCGAATTCCATGTTGAATGATCCGCGGCCTTCCGTCATCGAACGCAAGCTGTTCATGTATCCGAACATTTCAGCAAGCGGCATGATGGCACGAACAACTTTGACCATTCCACGATCGTCCACACCCTCGATCATTCCGCGTTTTGACGACACGTTGCCCGTGATGTCACCGAGGAATTTTTCAGGAATCGTGATTTCAACTTTCATCATCGGCTCCAGGATTACCGGCGTTGCCTTGGCCAATGCTTCTTGCATGGCTTGGGATGCGGCGACCTTGAAGGCGATTTCGGATGAGTCCACGTCGTGGTAGGAACCGTCGAACAAATCGGCTGAAATATTTACCATTTGGTAACCGGCTAATACCCCGCGCTGCATTCCTTCCTTGAGACCCTTTTCAACCGGCGTGATGAATTCCTGCGGAATCGTACCACCCTTGATGTTGTTGATGAATTCGAACCCTTCGGAACGCTTGACGTTTTTCGGCAAGTCTTCGGGATTGACATCGAGATCCATCGGCTTGATGCGGATTTTGACGTGGCCGTACTGACCTTTACCACCGGACTGTTTGATGTATTTGTTTTCAACTTCTGCCGTGCCGGTAATGGTTTCCTTGTAGGCTACCTGTGGGCGGCCTACGTTTGCCTCGACGCCGAATTCGCGTTTCATGCGATCCACGATAATATCGAGATGCAATTCACCCATTCCCCAAATGATCGTATCTGATGTTTCAGGATCAGTCGTCACGCGGAAGGTTGGGTCTTCTGCTGCCAAACGGTTAAGCGCCATACCCATTTTTTCCTGATCGGCCTTGGTTTTCGGTTCGATTTTCAGGGACACGACCGGTTCAGGAATCTTGATTTCTTCGAGAACGATCGGATGCGCCGGATCACACAGGGTGTCTGACGTCGTCGTGTCTTTCAAGCCTACGGCTGCGGCGATTTCACCCGCGAATACTTTTTTCACTTCTTCGCGTTCATTCGCGTGCATGCGCAGGATGCGTCCGATGCGTTCCTTGTTCCCCGTGCGCGTGTTCAAAATGTATGAACCCGCTTCGAGCGTACCCGAGTACACGCGGAAGAATATGAGCTGGCCTACGAACGGGTCGGTGGCAACCTTGAATGCGAGTGCGGCAAGCGGTTCTGAATCAGATGCTTTGCGCTCCTCGATTTCGCCGGTGTCAGGATTGGTTCCCTTGTTGGCAGGCAAATCCGTCGGTGCTGGCAAGTAATCAACTACGGCGTCGAGCGCGAGCTGGACACCCTTGTTTTTGAGCGCCGTTCCTGTAAATACCGGAACCAAATCGTTTGCAATGACCGCCTTGCGGGCAACCTTCTTGAGCGCGTCGATATCAAAATCAGTTTTGCCATCGAGGAATTCCATCATCATCGTTTCGTCGTGTTCGACGATTTTTTCAATGAGGAGCGCGTGATATTTTTCAGCATCAGCTTTCAAGTTTTCAGGAATTTCCTTTTCAACCACTTCGTTACCCATGTTACCTTCGAAGTAATATGCCTTCATGCGGAGCAAATCCACCACACCCTGCATGTTTTCTTCTTCACCGATCGGGATCTGGAATCGGACGGCGTTTTTCGTCAAACGGTCAAGAATCGATGCAAATGATCGTTCAAATGACGCACCCGTGCGGTCCAATTTGTTGATGAAGCAGATTCGAGGAACCTTTCCTTCGTCAGCGTAGCGCCAGTTCGTTTCTGACTGTGGTTCAACGCCGGCCACGCCGTCAAATACCACGAGTGCACCGTCGAGCACGCGAAGTGAGCGGCGCACTTCAATCGTGAAATCGATGTGTCCCGGCGTGTCGATCACGTTGAAACGGAATTTTTTGGTTTTGTCCTGCTTGTCAGCGATATAGGTAGGCGTCCAAAAACACGTCGTCGCAGCAGACGTAATCGTAATACCGCGTTCGCGTTCCTGTTCCATCCAGTCCATCGTTGCGGCACCTTCGTGCACTTCCCCGATTTTGTGGGATACGCCGGTGTAGAACAAAATGCGTTCCGACGTCGTCGTTTTACCCGCATCAATGTGGGCAATAACTCCGAAGTTTCGTGTTTTTTCCAATGGGTAGTCTCGGTTCATAAAGGGGTGGTTATAAGTATGTTCGGTTTTCCGCCCAGAAAACTAATAATA
Source organism: uncultured Candidatus Saccharibacteria bacterium (assembly GCA_964471025.1). Taxonomy (GTDB): domain Bacteria; phylum Patescibacteriota; class Minisyncoccia; order Phycocordibacterales; family UBA1006; genus CAIXMG01. The sequence continues at coordinate 10,573 of CAYYES010000014.1, forward strand.
AAATGGGCAAATCCCCCATCGCGCAAGGCGCTTTGTGGGACACGAAAAAATCCGTTACAGGGCTGTACTATAACGGATTTTCGTCATTTTTGCAAGGATACTTTGGTTAGTTCGACATCGCATCAATCAGATCAAGAAACATTTGGCGCGTTTCGGGACCAACCAACCCGTCATGTTTCAGATGGTGCAATTCTTGAAATTGAAGCACGGCATCAAGCGTATGGGTACCAAACGAACCGTCAACAACCAAAGGTTCGGCAGGGCTGAACTGGTTCAAGATCACTTGCAACACTGCCACCTCGCCGCGATGCATCATGCCGATTTTCAACAATTTACCTGACATCATGCCCATGAGAGCGTCTTTCAGATAAGCCAGGTCGGAAACCGGTTCGGCTCGACATGTTTCCAGAAACGGTTCGCGATCCTGTCGAACGCACGTTCCTTGAATGACACATCGGCATCCGCCGGAACTTGCGGATCTGGTATCCGGTTCCGGATCAGGATCGCCGCCTGTGCCCCCTGAATCAGATTCGGCAAATACGGTAAAGATCGAGAAGTGATCCGTCTGGCATGTAATCACTTCGGTATCAGTGTCAACTGAACATCCCGAAAGTTTCGTCCATACCCCGTCGTCGGACCGCCAAATGGAAAGTGAATCGATCGGCAAACCGTCCACGAGTTCAGGAAGGTAGCTCATGCTCACATCGAGCGATTTATCAAATTCGGAAATCGTTTCGGTGCGATCGGGATACGCCTTGGCATCCAATACATCCGAGACAAGAACGGTCCCCTCGGGCGCCGCCACTTCGGCGGCGAATTCCGTTCGGTCCAGTTGCTTCAATTGAAACACAGCTTCTGTTTCCACGCGACTTGAATATGCCTCGGGTGCACTCACTTGGAAATACGGCTCGGTTTTGTCACCCGTCGGCGTTCGCGGGGTGCCGTAGGTAACCGATGAGCGCGTACGAGAAACAAGCGGCGATGTCGCAACGTCAATCACTGATGCGCGACACGAACCCACCAGTACTTTTTCAAGCCCAGGAAGACCGCCCCCGCGTTCCGATCGTGCATCAAAATCAGATTTCGTTCCGTAAATTTTGTAAAACAAAGTTGTACACGAGGGAACGCCTGTTGCATCAATATCTTTGGAATGTTCCGTAACCGCCGTATCATCAGAAACCGTATAGGACAAACGATCAGGATCAAGACCATAGGCAATGTACGAACCTGTTGCAGCAAGCGTATTCCATGTAACCCGAGCAGCTGAACCTACCATCATGGCGTTTGTGTCCGTAGGAAGTGTGTCTCCGGAACTATCATCGCCTCCGCCACCATGATCATCATCTTTGTCGCCGCCCGCACCACCAGGCATGGTAATCGGATAACGAACTTCGGCACCCATATTGCCTTCAACATCCCTCACATACATACTAAAAATGTACGATCTGCCGGGGGTGAGGCCCGTGACCGTGTAGCTTCTATTCGAAAGATCAAAATCAACGGTTCCCCTGTCAGTATCACCATTGGTCCATGACAAACGATATCCTGCAATGGCATAGGTGCCCGGTTCCGGTGCGATCCATGAAACCAATACTCCTGTTGCATCACCATTAGGAACCAGTGACAAACTGGTTACCTGCCCCACCAACGATCCCGGATTAGGCGTAACGGCTCCTGATTCGTTACTCGGATTACTTTGGCCGATATCATTGATGGCGCGCACCCGGAAATTGTAGGGCGTTCCGTTCGTTAGTCCGGAAACATACCCGCGCGATTCTCGGGCCATTGCGGTTGCAACACTGCTCCAGGTGCGTCCTCCGTCGGCGGTATCCTCGATCAAGAAGCTCGTGATCGGTGATCCTCCGTCGCCACCTGCTGTCCATTCAACAGTTACCGACGAGTCCCCCGCCGTCGCAGACATCAATATCGGCGCATCTGGAATCGTTGCTTCGGCATGTGCGTTGATTTTCGAAACTGCAAACCAAGCGCCGCCGACCAAAACCGCAAGCATGACGATAGCCGCATGCGTTTTCTTGTGTTTTTCGAAATGGTTTTTAATGGGATCGATCATAATCATCTTGAAATTATTCCAATAAATTACCTGACAGTATATCATGCATTTTCAAAGCAACAGCATGATGCGCAAAAAAGCCCTATATCGGCTTTTTTTCTCGATAATCTATTTTTAATATAAATATACAAGCCATAAAGAATATTCCTATTATAAGGTCAATCGGTACCCAGGTTTCTCGTGAAAGATAAATTGGAACAAGCGGATTAAATAGTAGGCCGATTCCTCCAAATATCCATATCCAATATTTATTTGCTTTTTGTTCATAACAAGCCCAAGCAAGATAAAACGATGCTGTTGTTACAACAATTCTCAGTAATGTGAAAAATCCGTATGGCCAGCCATTTATTAGGGCAAGAATAAGTATTATTCCAGAAGTAGCACATGCGATGTTTTTATTATTAAGACTCATATCTAAAAAATTATTTAAACAAGTCAAAATTTTCCCCCTCTTCATAAATCTGATGCATAACATATCCCGCACCAAACATCATCGCCAAGGAACTGATAAGTGGCCAAAACCACCCATAATCACTATAGTAAATGTTCACTATTAGTAATACAAAAGCAATAATTATTACCAAACCAGTAATAATTGCACCTATCACCTTACGATGACTAGGAGCAGTCTTTGTCCCCCAATATACGCAAAGGGCGCCTCCTGCTAATGAGGCAACACCCCATAACATAATCTTCCCGAGCCCTCCATCTGAATCCATGCCAGTAAACCATACCTGTAAACGCCCTAGAATTGTCATAACAACCATACCAACAATTAATCCTCCTAATGCGGTAGGTAGGACTGCAACTCAGCGTAATATATATTTCCAATTCATATAGTTCACACTATATCATATGATTGTATATATCTAACAAGCAACAAGATAAGCCCCCTGTTTAAGTGGTTGACCAAAATACCCTTCCTATGCTATATTAGCTTTGCAACACCCTGCGGGCGAAAGCCCCTTCTCGGCTAAGGATTCTCCAAAGCTGAAAGCAGGCAAAAATCCCTTACGGGGGATTTTTTGTTTAATCATCCCCTATTCCATGTTGATACAATTTAGACCTCATTGGCATAACACTCCAAAACATAATATTACCATCCCC
>CAYYES010000014.1:13850-15300 GCA_964471025.1 uncultured Candidatus Saccharibacteria bacterium
TAAAAACCATCTTTACCCTTCTTGCCTATCTTCTCAAGAGTATCTCTATATTCTTGAACCGTTCCACATTTTGGAATTAATTTTAAAGCCTTTCTAAGGAGAGTAAGTTTGTATATTTGCTCATCAACCGATCGAGGCTGTCTATTAGTTTTATGTTGAAGATGATTAAATCCATCTGAGTTTAGAACTACTTTTAATTCAAAATATGGACAATAAAGACTCCCTTGTTTTTCATAAAGAGCTTTTGCTGAAGCAATACAACTATGTAGTTTTACATCATTTTCTATCGACATGTTGTGTAACATGTTACGCCTCCGTATTTTATTTTACAACAAAAAATCCCCAATTTCTTGGAGAATTTTCTGTTTACCACGTGAAATGGGCAAATGCTTTGTTGGCTTCGGCCATTTTGTGGGTGTTGTCGCGTTTCGTGACCGCTGACCCTTCGTTTTTTGACGCAGCAATCAATTCGTCAGCGAGCTTGATGTGCATCGGCTGACCCTTTTTCAAGCGGGCAGCTTCGATGATCCAGCGCGTCGCAAGTGCGAGGCGGCGTTCAGGACGAACGTCGCGGGGCACCTGGTAGTTCGCACCACCGATGCGGCGGCTGCGGACTTCTACGGTCGGACCGGCGTTTTTAAGCGCCATTTCGAATACTTCGATCGGATTTTCGTTACCGGTTTTTTCCTTGATAACGTCAAACGCTCCGTAAACGATTTTGCGCGCCTTCTCCTTCTTGCCATCCCACATCACGACGTTGATAAACTTGGAAAGTTTCGTCGAGTTGAACTGGATGTCAGGCGACGGCATGTTGCGGTTCTGTACTTTTCGTCGCATATACTATTTCGCCTTAGGCTTCTTAACACCGTAGCGGGATCGACTCGTCTCGCGTTTTGCAACTCCCTGCGCGTCCAACACGCCGCGAACGACGGTGTAGCGCACCCCGATCAAGTCCTTCACACGACCTCCGCGTACCATGACGACAGAGTGTTCCTGCAAGTTATGACCGATGCCTGGGATGTAGGCGGTGATTTCCTGCCCGTTCGTCAAACGAATACGAGCAATTTTACGAACGGCCGAGTTTGGTTTTTTCGGCGTAGTCGTGGTGACTTTCGTGCATACGCCGCGCTTGAATGGCGACGGGTAGAATGCAGGTCGGTTTTTCAAGTGGTTAAATCCGCGGCGCAATGCGACCGTTTTGGATTTGCGTACCACCTTTTTGCGTCCTTTGCGGACCAATTGGTTGATGGTTGACATTCAATAAAACATTAATGAATGAAACCCTATGCCGAGAATAAAGGAAATCCTTTTGTACTGGCATGAGTATCATTCGGTGCGTATAAACTGATCCCTTGGACTGATCCAATGAACCGTCTAGCCATGGGTCCCGGGTTCGCCGGTCGCCATAAAAGACCCAGGTACCTTACCGGAATTCGGGAAAATTGTCAAG
>CAYYES010000015.1:0-14732 GCA_964471025.1 uncultured Candidatus Saccharibacteria bacterium
CGCGAAGGGTCGTCAGGATTTTATCCTTGCGCACTTCGGCACGCAGCGGTACCGCGATGCCCGCAAATCCATAATCTGGCGCAAACATATGAGCCTCGTAAATGGGATCGGGTTTTATTTTCTCTACTTTTTCTTTGTAATCTTTCTTGATGATGATCGGCGATGCATTGGTCTCATTCTCATCATCCGCAGATTCGTCCGTGTTACCCGAATCTTGCACCACTGTCTCGGCACCCGGCGTCGCCGCTGCCGTTACCCATTCACTTCCTAACTTTTGCATAGTTTTTTTAGTTGATGATTCCCCGGCAGGCCATCCCGCAACAGCATCAATACTGTCTATGTTGGTACCTGCGTTATCTTTCAGGATCAATTGGTCGCTCGTATTATTGAGCCCCGAACCTCCCCATGGTCCCTGTTCATCACAATTCCCCGCAAGCGGATTATTCAGACTTGCCGTTGTGCGACACACGACGTAATACGTACCAGGATCAATGCTCCCGGTCAGGGTATAAAGTGCTGTTCCGCCGGATTTAAACGCTTTCCACCCCGACAAGGAAACGGCTGTCTCCCCATCATTATGCAATTCAAACCACTCTTCGTACTGACTGGTCGATGTACCCATCCAGGCCACCTCGGTAACGGTTATGGCTGCTTGTGCCAGACCCGGAACGAGAAAAAATACACCCCATGCCGCAAGTCGTTTCATAACATTACACTACCGAATCAAGGTTCAAGAAAAAATCAAGAAGGCATTTGACAATATTTTTTATTTTAGTATATTTTTAAAAACGCGAGTATGCTATTACGTGAAATTACCGTTCGTCTCAAGGAAATCCAACCAAGCAACCCCCAATACCAATTATTGCTACAAGAATTGCGCAAAGCGGTTCTCTCTTCAACCGATGAAGAATTCCGTGAATCACTTGATATTCTCCAAACCGAGGAACATGAAATCATAACAAGATTACATCAAATAAAAGCTGGTAAAAATTAAACCATCGCCTAGGCGATGGTTTTTTATTCCAATACTTTACGCAAGATATCTTCGGGGACTTCCCTCGCAACAGAACTTTGGCGCGCAGGACGAGATGGCACCCCAGAGGAATCATTCGAGGCTGATGGCTCATTTTTTTCTTGTATATTTTCCTTTTCCGGTCGATCCAAAAGTGGTTCCGGGGACGCGCTCCTTGGTGCGGTCGGCTTGCTTTCCTCAAGCGGTGGAACTTTTTCAAGAGATTTAGGAATGTCAGAAACCGCCTTCTTGGGCTCTTCTGCAGCAATCTTTCCTTTATCGGCCATTGCGCGTGCCAGCGCTTCGGCGAGTGCTGATTTTTTCTCGGGCGATGCGGCGCGTGCAAGCGGCTTCACTTCTTGGGCAGGAGCAGGTTTTTCGGCTGGACGTACCGAATCGGACACTACCGACTGCGGTTTTGATGACACCGAACCAGAAGTGCGGATCTGTTGCGAAACAGGCGCTGACAGCGAGGCTTCAGACTTCTTGGTTTCAGTGACAGGGGCTGCGGCCTTCGGAGCAGGATCTGCCACAATTGCAGTATCCAACTTACCGAGCAGGTCTGCAAGCGCAGCTGAATCCTTTTTCGGCGCAGGTGCAGGTGATACTGGTTTTGGTTGCGGTTGCGATTTCGGCGCCGGTGCAGGTTTCGCATATCCATCTACCACCGGCAACGGTTTTTGCGGCTTTTGATCAAATACCTTGGCATCGAATTTTTTCTGTGGAACGGTTCCTTGGGCAGACTTATTGTTTGCAGGGGTAGGCACATTCCCCACATCAGGCCGTATTACGCGCCGGTCAGTAGGTTTTTCCGATGCTTGAATATGCCCGAACCATTCGCGTACCGTTGCATCCACCTCGAGTTTCGGACGCGCAAACTGTTTGCGTGACGCCTCGATAATTTGCTCGCGAACACTTGAGATAATCGGCGGAATCGGACCAAGCCCCTGCGCTGAAAACGGCTTGGATCCCATTCCGTCAATCTGAAGCGAAATATAATATTGCCCAAACATGACGTTCTGCAAGTCTTCTTGCGTAAACACCGGAGCGAAAATTTTCTCGACGAATTCCGCATCCAACGGTCCCACGCGAAACGCCACCGTAGTACCCATGTTTCCGAACACGGCATCGCGAATGGTTTCTTCCATTTGGGCGATGTACTGGTTGGCAACCGTCAGACACAATTTGTATTTGCGGGCTTCGGACAGAATCGACGCGAATGAATCGTTGGCAAAGTTCTGAAACTCGTCCACGTAGAAATAAAACGGTGCCGCCTGCCGCAAGACAGCATCAGGCAATTCTGCGCGCGACATGGCCGCCAAATAGATTTTGGTAATCAGCATGGCGCCGATGAGCGGAGCGTTCTGCTCGCCAATCATACCCTTGGACAGGTTGATGATGATGATTTTCCGTTCATCCATCGCTCGACGGAAATCAAATGTAGACTTGGTTTGTCCGATAATGTTGCGTACAACGGGGTTCGTCGTAAATTGACCCACCTTGTTCACGAGCGCCGCAACCGCATCGCGCCATGTTTTATCATCCCACCGCATCAATTCATCCCATGCGTTTTTCACCGCAGGGTCGGTAACATTTGCAACGACACGCTTGCGATAATCCTTGTCCGTAAGCATGCGGTTGATGCCGAGCAAGCTTGAATCCGGTGATTCCAACAACGCGAGCATTGTGTTGTTCAAAATATAGGTCATACGACCTGAAAACGCATCTGGCCAGATTTTTTCAAATACGGACATCAAACCATCGGCGACCAGATGCCGTTTGTCAGGACCGATGTCCTCGAGCGGATTGAATGCAACCGGGAAATCCGTATCAGCCGGATTGAAATAAATGACATCATTGGCCCGCCATTCGGGAATGTAATCGAGCATGCGCCGCGCTGATTCACCGTGCGGGTCGATAAAAGCCAGCCCGTTGCCGTTCTGAATGTCCTGAATCAGCATGTTTTCCAAAAACGTCGATTTACCGGTACCGGTTTTTCCGATAACGTACATGTGTTTCGTGCGATCCTTGGCCTTGATGCCGAATTTCGTCAGTTTATTACGGTAATCTACTTTACCGATATACGTAATCTGGCTTTCTTCCATAGTTGCCATTTAGTATATCAAGATCTGCATAAGAAAAGAAAGGGGTCCGGACAGAAAAATCTTGACGATTTCCAAATCATGCGCCCAAGTGCGTTATGCACATACTATCCCCGTTATTTTCCCCTGGCGCAAGGTTCCCAAATAATTACGGATGGTACAATAAGGATATCTATGTCATTTGACCGCGCTCAAAACAAGAAACAGTGGCAGAACCGCATCCCATCCCCAATTACCGTCCGGGCCAATCGGGTGCCTCCGCAAAACATTGATGCTGAAATGGCGCTTTTGGGTTCGATCATGCTGCGCCCTCTTGGATTAAATGAAATCATGGACGCTATCGGCAGCGATTCGTTCTATGTCGAGAAGCACCGCCTGATCTATCAGGCCATGATGGAATTGGCGCGCAAAAACGAACCGATCGATTTGGTATCCATGACCGGTATCCTGCGCGAACAGGGACATTTGGACTCGATTGGTGGTCCAACCTATTTGTCAGAACTCGTGGGTGGTGTACCGACGTCTACCAATGTCGAACATTACGCAAAACTAGTGACCCGCAAGGCAACACTGCGCAACCTGATCGGCGCAGGTGACGAAATTGTCGAAATGGCATTTGATGAAGTCAAAGATATCGAGGAAGTGCTCGATGAAGCCGAGAAAAAAGTAATGGCCGTCACCAAAACGGCGGGCCATTCGCAAAAATTCGAATCTGCCAAGGAGGTCATGCCCGGATTGATCGAACGCTACATGAAAGTGTTTGAAAACAAGGGCGAGACCCAGGGCGTTCCGTCCGGATTCCGCGACCTGGACCGCATGCTGTCCGGATTTCAAAAATCCGATCTCATCATCCTCGCGGCGCGACCAGCCGTCGGTAAAACCTCGATCGCGCTTAACTTTGCAAAACATGCGGCAATCCACGCAAATGTACCCGTCGGCGTATTCAGCCTGGAAATGTCTGCGGAATCATTGATGGACCGTATCGTATCATCACATGCAGGCGTGGATTCATGGAAATTAAAAACCGGACATAACCTGACCGAAGAGGAATTGCAGCGCGTCATCGAGGCCGCAGGTGAAATTTCAAAAGCTCCCATTTTCATTGATGACGAGGCGGGCAACAATGTGTTGAAGATGCGTTCGACCGCACGCCGCTTGAAAGCAGAACACGGATTGGGACTCATCATCGTCGACTACCTGCAGCTGATGTCACCGACGAAAAATTACGACAACATGGTGAACCAAATCAGTGAAATTTCCCGATCATTGAAACTGCTGGCGCGCGAATTGGATGTTCCGGTCATTGCCTTGTCACAGCTGTCGCGTGCCGTGGAATCCCGCGGCGGTGAGCCGCGATTGTCGGACCTCCGCGATTCCGGTTCCATCGAACAGGATGCCGACATCGTCATGTTCATCCACAGCGACGACGCTTACAAACCCAAGGAAGAACGGACCAATATCAAGAAAATCATCATTGCCAAGCACCGTAATGGTGCGACTGGTGACATTGAATTGTACTTCGACGGTGGCAAAACGACATTCATGACCATCGAGAAAAACAGTTTTGATGACTATGGGTCCAGCATGAGCAGTGCCTATAATGCCAATCAGTCGCAGGTTCCACCCGAGGACGATTTCTAAATAAAATTTATGTACCCTATCGATGATCTTGCGAATTCGTTTATGAAATTCCCCGGAATCGGCCGACGCCAGGCGCGGCGTTTTGCGTATTTCATCATTCAATCAAATCCGGGATTTGCAGCGAAACTGGCAAACCAGATCGTGACCGTACAGAAAAACATCAAACGCGACCCGGAAAGTTTCCAATATTTTTATTCCACGAATCCGAACGAAACCCTGTCCCCTATTTCATCCGATTCGTCGCGCAACCCCAAAACGCTCATGGTCGTAGAAAAAGATGTAGATATTGAAGCGATTGAAAAATCTGGCGTCTATCATGGCAAATATTTCGTACTCGGGGGTCTTGCGCCTCTTATCGATACCGACCTGGAATCATCGATCCGCGTCCGCGAACTGGTCGCCCAGATCGAGAAGAAAGCACAGGGACCCGAAGCAACAAAACTTTCAGAAATCATTTTCGCGCTCGCCGCGAACCCGGAGGGTGATCGCACGACACAGTTGATCAAACAAAAAATCGCCCCCTTGCAGGAACGGTTTGGTTTCAAAACCTCACAACTGGGCCGCGGGTTTTCAACCGGAACCGAGGTGGAATATTCTGATGCAGATACGCTCGCGAATGCGCTGGAAAACAGAAAATAAAAAAACTCCGTCCGGAGTTTTTTTATTGCATGACTTGCAAATGATCGATCTTGTACACCTTGCCCTCCTTGGCGAATTCGTCCATAAATTCCGAGAGAATCTGCACCAGAAAACAAGCAAACGAATCTTCTTTCTTGTACAATCCTGCACGGCGGAATTTGGAAATTGCCATCATGAGCGCCGTGTACATGGTTTCTTCAACCACCATGCGTACACCATCATTCGGACAAGCATATTGATCCAAGAGATAATCCGCAAGCGGTAAGTAGCGATCAAATACCGCAACCATATCATAGTCCGCAAACAAATCGGCCTCCTCGATTTTGTCAGGCAGCCCGAGCTGCTCCTCGATAATGCGGGTGTCGATCGAAGTATTCATAGATCAAGTATAGCAGATTTTGGAGAATAATAAAAGCAAGCCATACGGCTTACTCTTTGGGGCGCATAAACGGAAACAGTTGGGTTTCTCGGATTGGCTTATTAACTAGGAAGGCAAAGAGTCGCTCACCATATGCAAACCCAAATGCTGGCGGCATTCCATGTTCAAGCATCTCTACAAATTCCCAATCAGGCATCATTGCTTCATCATCACCAGCCTCAATCAATTTCCGCTGCGCCTCAAAGCGTTCACGCTGATCAATAGGGTCATTCAGTTCTGAAAATCCATTGAATACTTCAGCGCCGCCCAAAATCAACTGGCATCGTTCAACGATATCGGAATTATCTGGACAACTTTTTGCTAGCGGTGAAACCAGTTTAGGGTGGTGAATCAGCCATGTCGGCCCGCCAATCTGCTTGCGGCACCATTTCCAGAGCGTGTCCGTCAAGCGTTCCCGGTTTTCTCCATCATAAACTACGCCCAACTCCTCCAATTTTGCTTTCATATCATCCAGACTTGCAGTGAGTACGTTGATACCCGTTTTTTCTTCAACATAAGGGACATATTCAATAACAGGCCATTTTGGATACAAATCAACCTCGAAATCCTTAATGGTGAATGTATACTTGCCAAAAGTTTCCATTACAACGGTCTTGAGCATACGCTCAGTAAATTCCATTCCCTGCCGATAATCCATGTAAGCCGCATAAAATTCATGGTTCGTAAATTCTTGCAAGTGCTCAGGGCTCGAGCCTTCATTGCGATACACACGACCAATTTCAAAGACTCGCGGAAAACCTGCAGCCAGAAGTCTTTTCTGCCACAATTCCCCTACACTGATGCGCAGGTACACTTGCATATCGTAATCGTTATGGTGCGTGATAAAAGGACGGGCTTCGGCACCACCTGTAGTAACTTCGAGTGTCGGAGTTTCAATTTCAAGGAACCCTTCATCTTTCAAAAAATTCCTTGTCGCTTCCCAGAATTTTGTTTTTTTCTCGAATACGTCCCGCAACTCAGGGTTCATTAAAATGTCTAAATATCGCTTGCGGTAACGCTCATCATCGTTTTCCAATCCGTAATGCTCTGACGGGATCGGGAGCAAAGATTTCGTCGCCATCGTCCAATCCGCAACCTGGATGCTTGGTTCGCCGCGCTGGGTCGTAAACAGGGTGCCTGACACCTGGATAAAATCGCCCAGGTCCACGCAATCCGCAAACAGCTTGAATAGCGATTCCTCGATTTCATCCTTTTTAACTACCGCCTGGAATTTTTCCGTACCGTCAAACAGCGTCGCGAACATGATGGCTCCTTGGCCGCGCAACGACAAAATGCGCCCCACGACGGACACGGTTTCGTTTTTTTCTGCCAAGACGTCAAACTGTTCGCGGATTTCAGCCAGACTATGCGTGCGTTCCACAGATGCCGGATACGGGTTCATGCCTGCAGATTCAAGTTTTTTCAATTTCTCCATGCGCACGGCGCGCAGTTCAGATAGGGTTGCCATATAACGATTACCTTAGCATATTTTTGGGGAACGAAATAGACCCCCTCCGAATTGGAGAGGACCATGCATCATTTTACCACTTCCCCCTTCCATACCACTTGGGGCGGCGATCCGGGTCATGTACAAGTGGCCACAGGCTAGTTGAGGGGTTTTTCTCATCCCCATTCTTTGACTAGCTGTGAATTCTACCGGCAGGTTCGGCTAGCGCGGGTTGGCAAGGCTTTTAAGAAACCAAAACAATTTTGTAGGAAACCTCGCCGCGTGGGGTTGTAATGACAAACGTATCTCCTGCCGATTTCCCGAGCATCGCCTCGCCCATAGGAGAGCTGGTTGAAATTTTATTTTGGTTGATGTCGGCCTCAGCTTGATCAACAAGCATAAATGTTTTTTCCGCATCATCACCATTTTTTTTCACTACGACCGTTGCGCCTAATTCAACCGCATCACCTCCTGACCGTTCAATGATTTGAGCATGCTTTAAAATAGCTTCAATTTCCTGGATGCGGCCCTCGTTTTTCCCCTGTTCGTCACGTGACGCATGATATTCCGCATTTTCGGACAAATCGCCCAGTGCCCGTGCCGCCTGGACGCGCTCTGAAATTTCCGCACGTACCACGGATTTACGGTGCTTTAATTCTGTTTCCAAATCCGCCTTCTTGGCCTTGGTGAGGAAATCTGACATACGGGAATTATAACAAAAAGCGCCCTTTTCTCAAGGGCACTTTACGGGATTACGGGGAGTTTTTCTTGCTCCATTTCCCCATTACTTCATGGTAGGCCTGGTCCACCTCCTCTCTCTCCTGTTTCTCTTCGGGAGTAAAATCCAAATCATCTTCATTAAGCAAACCTTTTGCAGCATCCTCATTTACCAACTCTTTAAGATGCTCATTAAATTCCTGTTGATTTTTTTCTAACTTGTCCTGGGACTGGAGAAAATAATTTTCGTTTTCTCGATTAAGTCGATTTTCTTCAAAATTATTCATACGAGTTTTTTAGTGATTTGATTAATAGTACAAGTATACACCTGTTTTAATAAAAGGTAACTTGTCGAATATTATATATTATTTAATTACTCTTGTCAAGTACTTCAAAATACTCCGGGGCATTGTTGTACATCCAGTCAAACACGCTCTTCATGACAAAACTCGCACCGGTTTCGTTGGTGGATTTCGCCTTGTCCATGACCACCACAAACGCGTACCGGGGATTTTCATACGGGAAAAATCCCGTTGACCACGAATTCATGAATGCGTTGCGCGGACCGACCTGCGCGGTACCCGTTTTCGCGGCCGCATGCACAAACGGAACATTGATGATCTGGGCAGTTCCGTTTGTTACGGTCTGCCGCATCGCATCGTGAATCACGTCGTACCATTTCGGATCGATACCATCGATATGGGTCGGCGCGGCGGTTACTGTTTTTGGATCCAGGCTAACAAATGGCTGCACCAAATGCCCGCCGTTTGCGAGCGCGGAAACGGCACGCACCATTTCAAGCGGCGTTACTTGAAATCCGAATTGTCCGATTGCACTGTTGTAGGTATCACCCAAACGCCAGGTGCCGTCGGTCGGAAATGTTTTTTTCTTCCATTCAGGATTCGGAATATTCCCGGATGCTTCGCCATCAATATCAATCCCGGTTTTCTGCCCAATGCCAAATTTGCGCGTGTATTCGTCAATACGCGCAATGCCTAGCGGCGATATGCCCTGCGCCCCGCCTCCGATCGCATAGAAAAACGTGTTTACGGATTCCGCAATCGCTTTGTACACATTCGTGACGCCGTGACCCCCTTTTTTCCAGTCGTGGAACAGTTGCGGTTTGGACGCATCATACGGGTTCGGAATTTCCACAGCACCATTTGAAAATACGGTCGTCTGGGGCGTAATCAACCCCTCGTTCAATGCACCCAGTGCCAAATACGGCTTCACCGTCGAACCCGGTGTAAACATACCGGATACGGCGCGGTTTAAATACACATGGCGCTGGTCCGTTGCATAGGATGCGATCGTTTTCGCATCATCGCCGTGGGACAAAATATTCAAATCGTATTCAGGATAACTCGTCATGGCAATGATTTCGCCCGTATGGACGTCCATTATGAGCCCGGCACCACCTTCAAAGCCCTTGGATTCTGCAAGCGTTTTGATTGCTGAATACATCGCAGATTGAATGCCCGCATCAATCGTCAATGTTACGTTATCCCCCGCCTGTGCTGGCGCAACCATATTTTCGTTCAGGATTTGCTGCGACGCGTCCAGTTCAACTAATTTTTCACCGTTTTCTCCTGAAAGCACGCTGTTTAAGCGCTTTTCGATTCCGGCCTTGCCGATAATCGTGTTCTGCCAGAAAAAACCTGATTTATCTCGTGCAGGATATCCGACGTATCCAATCAGGTGCGCAAAGCCCGGATTCGTAATGTAGTCACGAACGGAAAACGGAGTTATAGTTTCCGGATGATCAGGATCGGGTTTTTGGGTCACGTTCCAAGCCAATTCGGTTCCATTGCGGTCATAGATAACGCCGCGTTCTGCAAATATGGGCGTACTGTGGAGGCGGTTGTTTTCGCTGCGCGCAAAATATTTTTCACCATTTACAACCTGAAGCTTGATTAATTGTGCAAAAAACGCCACTCCCACTACAGCAAACACGATTGAAAGCACCGTGATGGCTCGGCGGGAAATGGATTTTTCAATACGTCCCTCGAACTGCTGTTCGTCAAAACCCGTAATGTTCAACGAATCCATGAATACCTCGTCTGCCTCAATCGCATGAAAATTTATTTTTTTTGATCGCTTGAACCAGTTCATACATTAAAAAGGTTTGCGGGCCACCACCACATTGCGCTTGATAAGCTCAATTACCAGCATCGGGACGGCAAAAATAACGGTATGCGTCAGCACGAACGCCTGCCCCGTACCGTAAATCACGTCAAACAGCGCCCCGTAGATCACCGTTTCGGCATACCAGGAAAATAACACTGATCCTGCAATTCCATATGCCAAAACCACCCACCACGGCATCCAAAACGCCAGGCCAAGTCCGATAATTCCTGCCGCAATCCTCGTTCCCATGGGCGGGAGTATACCATATTTTTCCCAAGAAAAACCCGCAGGACCTGCGGGTTAAATGGTATTGTTAGCTGCGGCAATGACATTATTGAGCAGCAATGTTTCAACGGATTGATACCCATTAATGGGATATCCGTGGGCAGTAATAATTACTGAATCGTTTTCCCCTAACTCGTGGATGGATAAATATTTTTTCCTGGATTCATAGGACTGCTGCTCCTTGATAGTTTCCTGAGTGCCCCGCAGGTTCGCGAATCCGTCAAAATATGCATAATCTTCGGCATGGACGGCCGATGCGCTGTCATACTGCAGCCCGTTGCGGCGCACGGCAATCGTTGCCATGCATTCCGTATGACCCTGTGGCAGCAACCACTGGGCATACAAAACCGGGAAATAGTAATGCACGGCATGGTCATTTACCGTACGAGACACTTTAAAATAGCGCCCGCGTTCGTTTGCTCTTAGTTCTTCAATCTGTATCGTTATTTGCATTTTTATTTTTTTACGAGGGTATCATTTCAGGGCAACTTGTCAACTCTGCGTCGCGCGTACGCAGCGAGCCAGGCAAGCAGGCCCATGATCATGAGTACCACAAATACCGTAAACCAGGGCCGTATCTGGTCTGCAAGCCGCAGGTAAATATCGCCAAAAAAGTATCCCATGCAGAGCAATCCAGCAACCAATAGTAATTCACCGACGGCATTAATGATTATGAATTTTTTAAATGATACGCGTGTCGCGCCCGCCGCCATCAGTACCCCCTTGGCCAGACCAAACCCGAGCGTCAGTTTTGATATGAATAAAATGTTCACCTGGTGGTTCAGAAACAGTGCCTTTATTTTTGCAAAACGATCCGGGGCGATGCCAAACAATTTCGATTTGCCGATTGAAATCCGTGATGCAAAAAACCTCCCGGCAGCATACCACATGCAATCAGCAACTAAATCGCCGACGAATATCGCCACGAACAACGGAACCAGGTGCAAAATATGTTGCCGCAATAAAAATCCTGCAACAATCATTACCATCGGTCCCTCGATAAAAACCCCGACTGAAATTACGGGGTATCGGGCCGCGGCTAATGCATGAATGACCCAAGTAACGAGATGCATGATTCCCTAGTATAGCGCAAATCCGTAGCAATTGATTTCCTGAGGCCTAGGCACCCTGTAATGCAGCGATGTTGAGTTTTTTCATGGTCATCATTACCTGCATAATCCGCTCGATTTTTTCTGGGGGCGTATTTTTCATAATATCAGCCAGAGCCTCAGGAACTACCTGCCACGACAAACCGAATTTATCCTTGACCCAACCACACGGCTGTTCCATGCCACCGTCAGCCGTTAATTTATCCCAATAATAATCAATCTCTGCTTGATCCTTGCAATGAATCATGAATGATATGGATTCATTGAATTTAAAGATAGGGCCTGCGTTGATGGCCATAAATTTTTGTCCATTTAACTCGAATGAGATATTCATAACGCCCCCAATCGGTTGACCTGACATTTTTGCTCCTGTTTCCGTATAGTGCGTTGTAGTCAAAACTTTTGAATGAGGAAAAATAGAGACGTAAAAGTTTACAGCATTCTCGGCCTGAGTATCATACCAAAGATGTGGGGTGATTTTTTGCATAGTGAAGTTTAGTTCAGCGATTCAGTATATTTTTTAAAACTATCTAATAGTGACTGCCATCCGGCACGCTGCATTTCAGGGGCATTCAATGATTCTGGATCAAACGTTTCCGTAACCGTTACCCCGTCAGGCGTTTCTGTAAAGATTACGGAAACCTTGCGGCCGTCACCCATGGTGTATGCCAATACCTTGTGATGCTCGACATTCGTGTAGGTCCCGCCAAAATCAAATCCGACACTTCCATCTATCGCCTCCATGCGCGTGATAAATTTACCACCGACTTGTACATCGTTCGTAGCATGCGGCGCATGCCAGTCTGGTGACGCAAAGGTCCATTTTGTAATATGTTCGGGCAAAGTCCAATTGTCCCACACGTGCTCGATCGGGGCGTGAATAACTGCAGATACGGTGATGGGTTCCGTAGGGTAAAAGAGTGAAAAATAAATTACTTGATAAAAATTGTTGCCAGTACGCCTGCCGTAACCAGTGCAGCGCCTATGCCGGTGCCGAGCGTCAGTTTCTCTCCAAGGAATATGATAGCAAATACGACGGTCAGCGCGAGGCTCAGTTTGTCAATCGGCGCGACAGCGGACGCAGGTCCGAGCTGAAGCGCCTTGTAATAAAACAACCATGACAATCCTGTCGCAAGTGCTGACAATACAATAAACACGTACGAGTATTTAGAAATTTTAAACAAATCGCCCGCATTCCCCTGCAAGAGCACAATGCCCCATGCGAAAAATACGATAATCAGTGTGCGAATGGCAACCGCCAGATTGCTGTCGACGCCGCGAATTCCAATTTTACCGAATATGGCAACCAGCGCGGCAAACAATGCCGCAAGGAGCGCGTAGATGATCCATGTCATATGATTCTTGATTCTCGTTCTAGTAAAGCATTACGCACCAAGGAATAATTTCGCAAGGATACCGATCACGATCCCCACACTGACCAATCCACCAATAATCGTCAATCGTTTAACAATACTGACGCGGCGCACATGGAGCACATACGCAAGGACCAGAAGCAGCAAAAAGTAACACGCACTCATAAAATACCAATCGAAAATTTCAATGGCTGCGCGTGCGGCCGGATGAAGCATGGGATTGTTGAGCACATGATTTTCCAACCAGAAATGAATCGCATCGGTCGGATCAGGTGACAATTCCCCCAAAAACGCACCAAAGAGGAATATCCCGACCGGCGTCTTGAGAAACTTTTCTTCTTGTTCCAAATTCCACCCGTGAAATATATGCTTGATTTTCATATTACCAGTGTACCAAGTTAAAAAATATCCGCGAGGTTATATCTCGATCAAGAGCGGCGCATGATCAGAAACTTCATCCGGGAGTACTCTGAAATCCTTTACCCCAAGGCCCGGATTTACGAAGGCGTAATCAGCAAATTTTTCCGCTTTGGTGTAATGCGACGTACGGGTCGAGGTAATGCCGTACTCCTTGACCAGATTGCGCAGTCCAAAATTTTCAAGCATCGCAATGCTTTCTGTATCAGGGCGCAGATTAAAATCTCCGCACAAAACCATATTGCCCGGTACTGTTTTTAAATATTCGACAATATTCGTTGATTGCGTTAATCGATCATCCGTATCTGTTTTGCCTTGCCCATTCCACAATCCATGGAAATTAATGACTTGCAATGGTTTGCCCTGATGGAATAGTTTCACATACTGAATGTTGCGCGCATGGTGCCCTAATGCACCAGGAGCCGTATACCCCTTATGCTTGTGCACAAAAACCTCGCCTTCTTCAATCACCTCTAAATCTTTTTTAATAGCAATCGCCAGACCAAAATAATCCTTCAAATGAGGGCGGAAATACAGCGTATAGTCGGGCATCGCATGTTCCAGGCGCGACAAGAGATCATACACTTTGGATTCAATAGGTTCCCGTTGTTCTTTGGGATCGTCTTGGCCACCATTAAAAATTTCCTGCAAGCAAAAAATATCCACCTCGTGATTCTTCTTGAAAAAATCAAGCAGGTTATCAAGCCCGGCAATCCCGCCCCAGGTGTTGAGAGAAACGATTTTCATAGAGTACATGTTTTATTATCAGTAAATAATTTAATCAAATCACGCTCGACCATACTTACTACCTCTTCTTGATTCATATACGAAACGTCAACTACCAAATCTGCGTATTGTCGTGTCGGTTCGACGTACTGCCGATGCATAGGAACCAATATTTGCGAGAAATAATCAGGATCGAGTGCGAATTTATTTGCGCTGCGCCGCTTTGCGGATTCCTCGATCGATAGGTCCAGGTATATTTTATAATCTAGCATTTCGCGAATACGTGGATCATGTAGCGCCAGGTACCCCTCGAGAATGATAATTGGCTTTGGAGCAATGGTATATTCAATTTTATTTTTCGATTCGGCACGATATTCGGGATTATAGAGCTCGCTTTTCGTCATGACTCGAATTGGAAGATTATTTTTGAGCATCTGTAAATCCCGCAACAAATCATCAAACCTTATTGCATCCGGATGATCCCAATTGGTAAATCCTGCCAGTTTCGGAGCCTCTGCAGTGCTCACAAAATAATCATCCAAATGAACAACTGCGCATCGATCCGGGTATTTTTTGCACAACGCCACTGCGAGCGTCGATTTCCCACTGCCGCTGCCACCAGCAATACCAATACATGTAGGATACTGAGAAACGATTTTCATGTTGTGTTTGCTGAACAAAATCCGAACTTTTTTCCAAAACAATCCGGATACGGACTA
>CAYYES010000016.1:0-10023 GCA_964471025.1 uncultured Candidatus Saccharibacteria bacterium
ATTCGAATTCCGTGTGAGGCGTAACTGATCCTGGTTTTGCCAATACCTGACCGCGGGTCAAGTCTTCTTTCTTCACGCCGCGGAGCAAGATACCTGCGTTGTCTCCGGCCTGGCCTTCTGACAATGACTTGTTGAACATTTCAACGCCGGTTACCGTCGTCTTGACCGTATCCTTGAGACCTACGATTTCGATTTCTTCACCAACTTTGATGATACCGCGTTCGATTTTACCCGTTACTACCGTTCCGCGTCCTTCGATCGTAAAGATGTCTTCGATCGGCATGAGGAATGGCTTGTCGAGTTCGCGAACTGGCAATGGGATGTATTCATCCAACGCTTTGACGAGTTCCATGACTTTCTGAGCGTACGGATCGCTGTTGTCAGCTGATTCGAGCGCCTTGAGTCCTGAACCGCGGATGATCGGCGTGTTGTCGCCGTCGTAACCCTGCTTGGTCAAGAGTTCACGCATTTCCATTTCGACGAGGTCGAGCATTTCTGCATCATCAACCATGTCGCACTTGTTGAGGAATACGATGATTCGTGGCACGCCCACCTGTTTTGCAAGGAGGATGTGTTCACGCGTCTGAGGCATCGCACCGTCGGTTGCTGCTACCACGAGTACGGCACCGTCCATCTGGGCGGCACCCGTAATCATGTTTTTGATGTAGTCGGCGTGACCTGGGGCGTCGATGTGTGCGTAATGACGTGACGGCGTCCAGTATTCAGAGTGGGACAAGGAAATCGTAATACCGCGCGCCTTTTCTTCGGGCGCCTTGTCGATATCATCGACACCTTTGGTTACCGCTCCGTAACCGTTACCTTCACGTGCAAGCACGTTCAAAATAGCCGCCGTAAGCGTAGTTTTACCGTGGTCGACGTGACCAATGGTACCTACGTTTACGTGTGGCTTGGATCGATCAAATTCACCTGCCATACGTTTGTTGGGAAGGAAGATTCCTTGGGAAAACGGAAGCCAGTCCGCCAATGGGCAGGGCTATGTTGCATTCCCCCAGCGAGAAGCAAACCTTCAAATTAACTGTCTAATAAGGACAAGCACTATCTTTACATACCTCATCAATTCAGTCAAATTTCTGCAAAAAGTTAACCCTCCGATTCTGGAGGGTTTAAATAGGTTAGTACTTCTGCAAGAATCTGCAGAGGGTGTTATGCCACCGGCGAATGTATTATTTAAACTTAGAACTATCTTAGCAGATTTTGTTAATTTTGTCAAGCTTTTGAGAAACAACTTCTCAACCCATCAAAAAATCCTTATAAAATAAGGATTTTTTGATGGGTTTATCTAACCCTATAGGTAATCTGTACTTGAACCTTTACATCGGTCTGACCTGGCTCGATGGTCGGGGCCGGGGCTCCGGCCGCATCCATAGATTCGTTTGCCATGGCAGATTTAGCATAGAGCATCGGGTACGGACCGTTCCCCATCACCTGGAAATCTACAATTTTCCCGAGACGAACGCCCAGCTGGCGCGATAATACCTTGGCCTGGGATTTCGCATCGGCAATCGCCTTGCCGCGGGCATCGTTCATAACCTTGTCTTCGTCATCGATCGTGAAATCAGGACCGTTGACGGATGACGGATTCGAGCTGGTGATCAATTGCGCAATGTCCCCCGCCTTGTCCAAATCGCGGACTTTCACGGAATAGGTGTGGGACACCGTGTACCCTACAATGACCGGATTGCCGGGATTGTACGGCGGGCAATACGTAGGGCTGCAGGGCATCGCGACCGCGGATTTCGTTTCGTATTTCGGATACGCGTTAAATCCTTCGGTTTTAATGTCTTTTTCCGCAATGCCGGCGGCTTTCAATTTTTCAACCAGCGCGTTGGCATCAGCGGTTGCGGCCTTCTCGGCATCATTCATGGTTTTAGCGTCTTTCTGAACCGTGAATGTAAATTTTGCGATATCAGGCGTTACGAACGATTCGCCGTTCCCGGTTACGGAAATGGTCGAATATTCCTGGTTCGCCTGGTCGGCCTTGGCAAATGAATATACGCCGAGTCCGAGCAGGGCAAACATGGCAAATACGAGCGCTACCGACCCGACGAGCATGACACCCTCGCGGGTCTGGAATTTTTGTTTCAAGTTGGAAAACATAAGTAAAATAGTTACTGGTAAGCGACATCCGAGATGACGAATCAAGTATAGCATTTCTTGCGCAAGAAAAATCCCTTCGATCTGGAAGAAAGCCAGCCTAGAAAGGATTTATGTTTGATAAATGTTATTTTCTCCAAGAAATTCCCAAATACTTGCCTTTTCTTGAAACTATTTTTTCATTATAGGGAAAAACATAATGAGGATTGTGTGGTTTTGGTTCAAATTCCCATTGCGGAACATCAATAATAGCCGGTTCAAAATTATTTTCTACTAGAATATCAAATAAAATTTTTCCCTCGGTAGACAAATTAGGTCTGTAGCCCTCTTTCTTATTTTTCACAATGCGGTCTTCACCAACAAACAAAAGTGGGCACACCGCGCATCCTTTTTCAGCAATTTTAATTAGTTCTCCATGCGAAGCATGAGTATCAAAAAGAATCTTCATGCTTTTCTTAATTTCATTAAGCTGTTTTTCTTGTTCTCTTTTTTCCAGGTCTTTTATCTTTTTTACTTCATTCTCTTTTGCTTTCTGGGTTATGTTTTGAAGCTTCTCGATAAGTTTTTTATTCTCCATGGTTTGTATTTTTGATTAAACTATCATGTATATATTTATATGTCAAGACCATGCCTATAACCCAGTAAATCATTAACAGGTACCCCACCCCAAACGGGGGAATGACAAACGTGGTCGCATCGATCGAGGCAACCACGTGCGCTATCCATAGAATGTACGACAACCCCCAGGTAACCGGGGTGGCAATGATGCCACCCAGCGGATCCCACAGCATCCCCGCCATGACCGAGAAAAATCCGCCCGCCATGAGAAACGGCACGATCGGAACGGTTAGAATATTAGAAAGCAGGGACAAGGCGGATACTCGACCGCTCATCCATAAAATATAGGGCAACACGAACAGCTGCACGCCGAGCGTTTCCCCGAAAATTTTCGTAATGCCGAGCGGATTCGGCCACGAATCGACCCATGCGGACGTTATCGGCGCCACATAACAGAGGCCGATAAAGGCGAGAAATGATAAATGAAGCGACGGGTCCCACAACAATGCGCGAGGATTGGCGATAACCATACTGGTAAGCGTGAACAAAATAATCCGAAACGTGTGCGCCGGGCGGCATGCCATCTGAAGCACAAACGCGAGCCCTGCCATGATTCCCGCGCGCACCGCCGATGCGTTGAGCCCCGTCATAATAATAAATAGTACAATCGCAACCATTGCCGCAATCCTGCGCGGCGCATATCCCAACCCCCCATAGGCGAACATACCCGCAAACACCGTAGCTACGATCGTAATATTGTAACCGGACAGCACAATCATATGGGTCAATCCCGCGATTTGAAAATCATTTGAAACATCCTTGGGCAGCAATGATTTGATACCAATGACGATGCCCGCCAGGAATCCTGATTCAGGCGACGGATACTGCATCCCCAACTGCTCTACGAATAGTTTTTTTGCCCGGTACAGCGCACTAACTATGCGGTTGCCACCGCCCGTCTGTATGATTTCAACATCATACGCGCGGGTAATGCCCACTATGTCGCGCAGCGCCAGGTAGCGGGGATAATCGAATTCGCGATTCGTATCAGACAGGAACGGCTCAGGCCGTTCAATCACGCCGTCTAGTTTAATGCGGTCTCCGTAGTCGATCGTCGCATCTGCGTTCATACGAACGATGATGCGATCAGGAATGGATTCTGAAAACCGCTCGCCATCAATTGCCATTGGCCTGACCACGACCTTGGTCCCGGCGCTGCCGCGATCCGGATCATCAACCACCACGGCTACAATGGTTGTCTGCCGATTAAACACCCGATCCGGCAATTCGGATGCATGATGCGCATCATAATACTTGCCATAGCATAACGCACCGAAACAGCATGCCATTGCCCCGAAAATTATAATGACCAAACTCCCTGCCTGCTTCGTGCGCGCAGCAAAACCTGATGCGATCGCCGCACCCGCAAACGCAATCAGGGCATGGCCGCTATAATATCCAGCGACCCCGCACAACAATCCCAAACACGCACCCACGATAAAACGCCCTTGCATGACGCGAGTCTAGCAAAAGCGTTTCAAGAAAAACTCAAGACTACCAATCCAAATACACGGTTTTAATGGGCGACGTTGATTCCCCGCCGAACGATTCCGAAGCTTCACGGTCAATGATTTCGTCAGGAATGTCGAGCAAAAATTCGGACGGTTCGTTGAATTGCTGCTGGCCGTAGATCGTGCGGGTGAGCGCATATGACAGATGCAGGCATTTCCGCGCACGGGTCAGCGCCACATAAAACAACCGGCGTTCTTCTTCTTGGTCCTCGACCGATTTTTTTTCGTCAAAACCTTCGTGGGGGAACAGGCCTTGTTCCAATCCGCCGATAAATACATGATCGAACTCGAGCCCCTTGGACGCATGAATCGTCATCAATTTCACACCGTCCTGTTTCGCGTCGTTCGATAATTCATCTTGGTCAGATTGGAGCGCAATATCCTCGAGCATGCGTTCGAGATGCCGAGGAAGCGCCTGCTCATCGCCGGTTTCAGGTTTTGGTGATTCTTCGTTCAGATCATGGTCATATCTGAGCGCGAAGGTCACCAATTCCTCGAGATTTTCCAACTTCTCTTGTTCTTCCTCGGTGCCATTACGGTACATGGCGAACAGCCCTGAATGTTCAATAACAAACCTGACGGTTTCTGAGGGCGAATGTTCCCGAGCAAACGCGACCATATCATCAAGGATTTTTTCAAATCGCTCGTACTGTAGTTTCTGGCTCGACGCCAAATCATGCGTCATCCCCGCAAAGATTTTTGCTACCGCTGCCGGACCGAGGCCGCGCTTGGGTTCATTGATGATACGCTTCAAATCCGACCAATTGTCGCGATTAAACGCAGCGCGCAGATACGCGACCACATCCTTGATTTCCTTGCGTTCGAAAAATTTGGTTCCCAATAATTGGTACGGCAATCCGGCATGGAGAAACGCCTCCTCGAGCACGCGCGATTGGAAATTGGTGCGGTAGAGTACGGCAATTTCCGTCGGCACTGCCCCCTGTGTAATCAGTTCGCCGGCTCGGCGCGCAATGTGACGCGCTTCGTCGGCTTCGCTGATTGCGGAAAACAGCGTGATTTTTTCACCATCGCCCTGCGACGTGCGTAGTGTTTTATGGATGCGTGCGGTATTTTTCTTGATCACTTCGTCTGCGGCGGTCAAGATGTTTTTCGAGGAACGGTAATTTTCCTCAAGGAGGATGACCTGTGCTTCGGGGTAATCTTTTTCAAAATTCAGAATGTTGCGCAGGTTAGCGCCGCGCCAGGAATAGATGTTCTGATCGGTATCACCGACTACGCACAAATTATGGTGCGCCTCGGCGAGCAGTCGCACGATGTCATACTGCACGCGGTTCGTGTCCTGGTATTCGTCGATATGAATGTACTGCCATTCGTCCTGCAACAGCGCGCGCACCTCGCGATGCTGTTCTAACAGTTCGAGCGTTTTGAGCAGCAGATCATCAAAATCTACCGCGGACTCTTTGGTTTTCAATTCCTCGTATTTTATCCACACGGCACTTACGATTTCCGTGAAACTGGAATGAACGGCGCGTGAAAACGAATCCGCCGTCACACCGTCTGATTTTTTGCTTGAAATGAAATTGCGAATTTTTTTAGGCTCGTGCAATTTCGGATTGATCTGGAGCATTTCCATGGCATCCTTGACCAGGCGCATCGAGTCCTGCGAGTCTAGGATCGCAAACGCTTTTTTGAGTCCCGCTTGCTGCGAAAACCTGCGCAGTATCCTCACGCCAAGCGAGTGAAACGTGCACAAGGTCGGGGTCTCGCCGCGGCCACGTTCATCGCGCGCAAGCATGTGCATGACGCGCTCGCGCATTTCTTTGGCTGCCTTGTTGGTAAAAGTGATCGCTAAAATATGGTGCGGATGGACGCCTTGATGGATCAGATGGTAAATGCGATGGGTGAGCGTTTTCGTTTTTCCGGTGCCTGCACCCGCGACAATCAGGAGTGGTCCCGCGGTTGCCAGTACCGCCTCGCGCTGTTTAGGGTTGAGCGATTCCAAATAAGGTTCCATGAGACCTGGATTATATCAGAAAATACCACACCAAGAAAAAAGCCCCTCGTTGGGCTTATTCCTGCGGCATGTTTAATTTCGATTTCAGGTTCGCCACTTCTTCGGAAATAATAGCTTGAAAGTCCGGAACTTTCTCGGCAATGAATGTCATAACATCGGCAATGTCCGCATCTGATGCTAGCATTGCATCACATGCCTCGCCGTCTTCTGGTGACATACGAGGGATCGCGCGCGTCAAAATGGATTCAGTAACCACATCGGACATTTCGCGCAACATCTGTTCCTGTTCCGTTTCAGAAAACGAATAAAGGTTGAATTGTGCAGTCAGTTGTTGTTTCAGGTTAGGATCCATAGCTATTCAATGAACCCTTCGGCAATCGCTTTGCCAAGG
Source organism: uncultured Candidatus Saccharibacteria bacterium (assembly GCA_964471025.1). GTDB lineage: Bacteria > Patescibacteriota > Minisyncoccia > Phycocordibacterales > UBA1006 > CAIXMG01. The sequence continues at coordinate 6,611 of CAYYES010000016.1, forward strand.
AGGGTATCGATGTCTTTTAATTTCGACAACTCATCAACTGGAATCTTCTTGGTTTCGACATAGCGGCGCAGGTCCTTGTGGAGCATGCGCGCATAGGCAGGATACAGTTCGAGCGGATCGATTTCTTTCGCGGCGATTTTTTTCTTGTTTTCAGGCGACCAGGTCGCACCGGGATCCTCGGGATAGATAAAGAATTTCAGTGGCATGTCTTTCTTGAACTTGTTCCATTTCGAACGGGTCCCGCCCTCGAGCGGTTCGCCCATCAAGCGTTCAATGTAGCGCGCTTTTTTAAACTCGACACCTGGAGCTAGTTCCACGGCTTCTTTGGGAGATCCTTTTTCCTTGGCTTTGGTGGATTCTTCGAGCGCTTTTTGGGCGGCTTTAGCATCATCCTCGGCTTTTTTCGCGTCTTTTTCAAGCGGCTTGCCGGTTGCCCAGCTTTTTAGTTTTTCGCTGATCGTCGCGGGTTTCGACGGTTCGGAAAAACGTTTTTTCAAATTATCGTACGCCTTGGACCAATTTACGTTTTCTATTTTTTTCTTGATGCGGCCGGCCAATTCGGCAATGCCGATGCCCGCGAGCAGTCCCATCCCGATCGCGCTGCCTGCAAGTTTGCCGGCGATTTTTGCGATGCGTTCGCGATTGATCTGCGGCTGAGATTCGAGCGCTGCCTTAATGCGCTTGCGCTCCTCGTCGAGCGCAAACTGCATCGCCGCCTTGGGGCCCTGCTCGCCATAGATTTTCTGATAGTTCTCGAGGTGCTGCTCGTCATACGTTTTCTGAAGTCCGAGGAGTTCGTCCTTGAGAGCAGGGTTCATCACATAATCATCGAATACTTTGCTATTTTTCGCCATAGCTTCGGCAAAATTCGTACGGGATTGATCGAGCGTGGGTTTCGGTTCGGGAACGATGGCAGCCTCGTTCATAGGAACCGGGCTTGCAGAATCGTTCAATGCCTGGTTGACGAGGTCATGATGCGCGCGGCGGAATTCCCAATCCTCGGGCTTCATGTCAAACGGATGGTGTTTGATTTTCTCGACGATTTCTTTCACGCGTGCCTGCAATTGTTCCTCGGCCGTATCGGGTGCTTGACCCGGCTTGGTTCCCGGCACAGCTACCGATCCGGTATCAATCGATTGGGGTCCTATGGTCACGGTTGGCGGCTGGGTTACGGGTACCGGAGCAACGGGAACCGTGGGCGGCGCAACGACTTTGGACGGTGGCGGAACAGGTGCCGGTTCGCTGCCCGGTGTCATCCGGGATTCGCCGGGTTTGAATGCATTGGCAATGGATCCGAACATGGTTGCCAGCTGTTCCTGATCATTGCGGTGCTGCTCATACGCATTTTCAGGCGCAGCCTGCAAACCGTTTAACAGTTCGGGATACTGTTTCGTCATTTCGTTCACGATCTGCTGCGCCATGCCAAATTTTTTGGCAAGCGGTTCCCATTTGGCAAAAATCTCCTTGGCGCGTTCAAGTGATTCTACGCGCGGCATGCCGCGCTCGTTGGTTGGATGAAGTTCTGGCATAAACTCTTTCATAACGATTAATGGCTAGGGGTTGCAATGGGGGTGCCCATCGCGAGGAATTCGTCGAGTGACTGCTCGATTCCATCTAATAATTGGGAAATCATGTCGGGTGCCGGGCGGGACTGGGAATCGGTCGATGCGAGTTCGGGCACTGCGTTTGCGATTACAAAACTCTGATACCTGGTTTCCCGCTTCCCCTCGCGCTCCCACGTGTCGCGCAGGATGAAATTGGGGCTGCCGGGCATATGGATCACATTATAGGTATGGCCATTGCGCACCCCCTCCGTGATGCGCGTCGAAAAGCCGGGCTCCTGCATCAATACGCGCATGATGGCGCCGGACTCGGGGTTTTGACTCAGTGGTGACGTGCCAACCGTGATGGCATTCATAACCATTTCGTCAGATGCCAAAGTCACCTGGGTAGCCGGGACCGTTTTCGAAATCGGAAACATTTGCGCGAGTGACATAAGTTGCTGCCAGTATACACCCGGTGATTATTTTGCCCAAGAAAAGGCAGCCGATTTACGGCTGCCACATGAATTACAGAAATGATTCTAACGCTCTCATTTGTTCACCTCTCACATATGCTAGTAATTCTCTACGAAGATAGTAGATTAGGTCATTCCTTTTTCTCCTTTCCTCTTCTGAAGTTGGCACTTTGAAGTGTTTGTTCTGAAAGCGCTTAATATATTCACCCCAGTTCGCATTAATAATCTCCTCTATGGTTATCTGAGAAAAGTCCCGCACCAACCCCTTCAGATTAATGACCTCGCTGTGATGCTTCAGGCTTTCTACCAATTCGAGGGGCATAACCTTTAACACGTCCCATCTTTTGTCGACAATACTCCTTACTTTGACAGCAAAATTCTGATCAATCCCATTATTTATTAGGAAATCTGAAATCTCCCGTCTTCCCTTCTTACCAAAATATCTACGGTGTTCAAAAAAATCTTCATCTACCCCTACGATTTCATAGAGATATTCGCAATCAAATAATGTATTTCTTACCCTTTTTGAAAGGCAATCATCAAGGCGTCTCCGGAGTAGCTGCACCTTGTCCTTTTCAGGAACTATTTGACTCGTCGAAACATCAAGAAACTTCACCTTCGCAAACCGGCCAAGGGCTTTAATGTTAAGATTCCGCACCGCTGCGATAACTGGTTCGGTCCTCACGGCCTCGGGGAGCGCCTTGATTATTTCCTCCTCTGAAAGGAGCAGTTGTTCGCCCTTTTTGAGCTTGCCCACAGTGGTTACAATCCTGAAGTCACCGGTAATAACGAGTGAAGTGCTTTTTTTGTCTTTTGTATTTCCCATAGTGATTATTTTGTTTTAATTTTATAAAACAATATCACACTTCTTGCCATCCTGTCAAATTTTCCCTATCCCCAGTTGCGTTCTGGGTCCCTTGTCCGGCGGGCCAGGAATGGGTACCCTTAAAAGGTGCAAAGGGCTCGGCCCTCATCCTGCAGTGCAGTACGGTTTCCATGGTTGCCCGTCAGACATTCAGTAATTTCAAAAATATCCATATTCTCCAAGGCATTATGATTTCTCAGAGGCCCCGGTCAGGTATTTTTGATCCTCTCGTTACAGGCTTATAACACCTACTCTCCAAGATTCTGCGCGTCATCGCCAGATGACCATACTCGGCAAGGGACTGTCCCTTTCCTTGATTGTTTCCTTCTTTATCGTGCCAGCCACGTCCCAGGCATGGTTTTTCCCGGTGGCGCAGGCCCAGTCAGATGCCACCGCAGCTCCGACCTATAACGTTCAGACCCTCACCCTGCTTTCCCCTCGCGTTGCCATGGCAAGCGACCGGAAGGCCGTTGACGAGGATGCCGTCATCACCATCGTGGATGACGAAGCCTTGTCAGCTGATATGGGTGC
>CAYYES010000016.1:10123-13695 GCA_964471025.1 uncultured Candidatus Saccharibacteria bacterium
TTGTCCTATAACGATTTGGCCGCCGGATCGAAACTGACCTTCGGACAGACGCTCTATATTCCAGGCGCTGAACTGGGTACAACCGTTGCACCTGCGGTCAAAAAATCATCGGGCGGCAAACTACCGGCCGTAGGATCTTCGGGAATCGCCAACATCCTACGCGGATACATGATTCGCCCGTTACCATCGTCATGCCGCATGTCACAGCCCCGCCACGACCGATTCGCAGTCGACCTTGCATGTCCGATCGGAACCCCTATTCGCGCAGCCGCATCAGGAACCGTAAAATTCGCTCTCGAAGGATGGAACGGTGCATTCGGAAACCTGGTTATCATTGACCACCCAAACGGCGCCGTATCCTACTATGCCCACATCAAACCAGGAGGCATTGCAGTAACCACAGGAGAACATGTTACTCAGGGTCAAATCATCGGCTATGTCGGATCAACAGGCCGATCAACAGGGCCTCACCTGCATTTCGAAGTTCGTGGAACCGCAGGACAGAACCCTGGTTTCGACTATTCGGGATCTGCATGGAAGCAAAATTAACGATGATAAAACCCTGTATCCACAGGGTTTTATCATCTAAGACTTGCATACTTTAAAGAGTATGCTATCCTTTTACTATCAATGGCCATTAGGCCAATCGAGGAGCCGCACCACCAGGTGCGGCTCCGTCTGTTTTAAGGAATAAGTTTTTTTATCTTGTCTCTTATCAACCAAAACTGATGGGGTGATATTTTCCTCACGTATCTTCTCAGTCTTTTTGTGCTTAACAATCGTAATTGTGAAAGAATAACGGAAAATTCCTGGTCTTCGTGGAAAATACTATGATAATAAATACCGTATTTCACTTTTGTTGTTAATGGAGCCACCCACGCGACATCACGGTTAAATTTTTTAATAATTACTACCGGCCTTTCAAAAAGATCGTTCTTGCCGTCCTGTTCATAACCAATATTTACACCTATCGAACACCACCAAATTTCACGTTCATGAAAAACCACATTCGTTCGAGAATTATGCAATGTTTGCTTTTCCTGATTCCACGTATCAAAATCTTTCATGACAATTAATGATTCATCCTCGGTCGATACTGGAGGGCTTCTAATACATGATTCGTTGAGATAGCATCGGCATTATCCAAATCCGCAATCGTGCACGCCAATTTGATGATGCGGTGGTACGCGCGCGGGGACAGGTTAAGCGCGGTTGCGCTGTCGTTTAGTAGTTTTTTCACCTCGTCTGAAATGCCCAGTTTTTCAATGTCGCGCGCATGCATGTGCGCGTTTAGTTTCATGGTTGTGCCGAACCGTTTCGCCTGCCGCTCGCGTGCGGCCTGCACGCGCGATCGCACCGCATCCGATGATTCCCCGCGATGGTCCGTGCCCGATAATTTATCGTAATCAATATGTTCAACCGTCATCCAGATATCAATGCGATCCACAATCGGGCCTGACACGCGTCGTTGGTAGCGGATCAAATCATGCTGGGTGCAGATGCAGCGTTTGTGGCGCGCGCCCGCGTTCCCGCACGGGCACGGATTCATCGCGGCAACCAGCATGAACTGCGCAGGAAACTGGGCTGACCCGCGGGCGCGCGCAATCGTCACGACCCGATCCTCCATCGGCTGTCGCAGCGACTCAATCACCCGGGAATCAAATTCAGGAAACTCGTCGAGAAACAGCACGCCGCGATGCGCTAATGTCACCTCGCCGGGTTTGGGAAATGCGCCACCGCCGATAACCGATACGTAACTGGATGTGTGATGCGGCGCGCGAAACGGCGGACGGGTGATCAAGGGATCGCGTAAAACGCCCGCAATGCTATGAATTCCAGTAACCTCCAAAATTTCCGGATTTGACAAATGCGGCAACAGTCCCGAAAACGCGCGTGCCAGCATCGTTTTCCCCGTTCCCGGCGGACCGCTCATCGCGACATTGTGTCCGCCCGCCGCGGCAATTTCGAGCCCGCGTTTCGCGGATTCCTGGCCCTTGATATCGGCAAAATCGTTCTGCGCGAAATACGCATCGTCATGAACAATTTTCGTCGGTTCCTGAGGCGCAATCAGTGAATCATTCGTCAGGTGTTCAATTACCATGGTCAGGGTATCTGCCGGATATACCTGTATTCCATCCACGAGCGCCGCTTCGCGCGCATTTTCGCGCGGCAAAAATATTTCCAAAAACCCCTTGCGCTTTGCTTCTTGCACGACCGGCAATATTCCCGACACTGGTTGCAATTCGCCGTTTAATGACAATTCCCCGATGAATAATTGATGTGCGGGATCGAAATCAATATCGCCCGCTGATAATAAATATCCGACCGCAATCGCCAAATCAAAATACGGGCCTTCTTTTTTTAATTCCGCAGGCGCCAAGGACACCACCGTTTTGCGGTTGTCCTGTTTTGGCGATCCGTAGCCTGAATTTTTAATCGCGCTTGCGACGCGGTCCTTGGCTTCGGATACGGCCGTATCGGGCAATCCGACGATGGAAAAGGCGTGCAAGCCATTGGTGATATCGACCTCGACCGATACGATGCGCCCGCCCAGATGATACGGCTGCGCGGACGCGATGCGCGAAAATGTTTTTCGTTTCATGATGCAAGCCTAACAAACAAGTCCTCAAGAAAAGCTCAAGAAAAACCGCCCAATGGCGGTTTTTCTTTAGTTCATCATTGCTTTGCACGTTTCAGCAGCAGGGTTTGCCTCGAGTCGGTCTTCCTCGATCGGCGCGCCTGATTTGACGCAGATGCCGTAGGTACCATCCTCGATGCGTTTCAAGGCATCCGTTATCTGGACATAGCGCGTTTCCAGGCTATTGAGGCGGGCGATTTTCGATTCAAAATCTTCGATGAAATCTGCTTGATCGGCCTCGTCCCCGTCCACCTGGTCGGCATGGGCCGTGGGAATCGCTTCCCAGTCGCCAGAATCATTCTGGCGGGCGATGGATCGAAGCTCCTCGGTGAGTAATGCCTGCTCGGCAAGGAGTTTTTCCTTGAAATAGTTGAGGCGGGTTTTATTCATGACCCCAAGGATAGCATAAGCGGCCCGAGAAGCCAAGACTCGGGGGGCAGCCCAGGTGGTGCGCCCTCCGCTCTCCTCGGCCTTCTACCTCCATTCGCTGCGCTCATGTTCGGACGGACCTCCGGGATCGGAGGGCGCACCACCTGGGCTGCCTACAAGAGTTTACGGGTTATAAATCTGCCGATTGGCGTAACGCGCCAGGATTTCAGGAATCACATCAAGCGAGTCTACGATGACTACCGTGCGCTCGGTCAGGAAAAAATACCCAAGCATGAAATCCCCATCCTGGTACGGCGCCGTAACATTGGCAAACGGATTGTTTTGAACCGCTTGGAGGCCCGTCGATACGAAATTCTGCGCAACATCCGGCGTAGCGGTAGTGGCAGATCCGACCGTATCAGTCGGCGTTGGTGTTTGGGGTCCCTCGTCAAACGACACCGGCTGCGCACGATAGCGCAACACGCGAATGTTCCGGTTCGCAATCATTTCGTCAGCAAAGGTACCCTTGGTAATTTGCGTTTTCAAAAACGAGTCAGGAACATTC
>CAYYES010000017.1:0-13177 GCA_964471025.1 uncultured Candidatus Saccharibacteria bacterium
AAAATATCATACGCATGGCAAATGTACGTGACATGGGGCTTGGACAATGGAATGAATTTTCTGTTGCACTCCACAAGGCAGGATTCGATTCTGACCTTATCCAAAAAATTATTAACGCCAAAGACAACAAGCTGGCAAAAGCGATGTACACGGCTGTAACAGGTGAAGAATTGGACGAACGCTTCGGTCCCGCAATTGTGGAATTCGAACTGACCGTTCCCGTCGACTACAACCATGATACGCAGATAGACACTTCTGGTGCGAAAGCCAGAAAGGAGAAAACTACGTATTGCTACAACAATGCGCTTACCAGCAAGAACTTTGCAAAAGCTACGAACAAATTACTTCCCGGCAAAACCTACAAGGTGAAAATCATCCCGATACTGGCAACGGCAACGGTAACGAGCGAAGACTGCATGACATTCTCGCGTAAGCAAAATGTCATACTGGTAGGCGGACAAGGAGCTACGCTGGTTTATGACCTTGCAAAAGACAAGTTACCCAAAAACAAGTACATAGTTTCCTTTGATGAAAAAGAAGCGGTTTGGAAAGACGCTGAAGGGGACCGTAGGGTGCCTTGCCTGTACGCGGGCGCGCACGGTGACTTCGGGTTCTACCTTGGCAACTTCGGGGGTGACTGGGATTCAGACGACTGTGTTCTTTGCTTCTGCGACTTAAGTGCTTAGGCACTTGGGCACTTAATGTCATGGTGTTAGATACTTTGTCCTTGTGGCTTCGCGTTAGCGAAGCCACTTTTTTATACGAAATTCAGCTACATGCGAATCTTGTGATAATACGAACTGGTGATTATGAATAATTTCTCGTAACCGTTCGAAATTCTCGCGATCCCGCCTTGCAGTTTTTCAAGGTGAGAAACATCACTCCTAAATATTACACGTACACAAAAATGCCGAGCGGTCGGCATTTTTGTTCGGGTGAACCTGCTCGTGATAGAACCTTTCGGTTCCTTACCTCGCATAGTTAATTTTAATGATTCCATCATACCATAGCGACGCTTCTCGTGCGTCTAACGATTTTCTGAAATAGTGACAAAAGTGACACAGAAAGGGGTTTAAAGTTACACATGACTGTAACTTTTCAATAAAAAAAGTAGCCCGTATAATGGGCTACTGTCCTTTTCTTGTGTCAAGAAAAAATTTCCTCGCGAACGGCAAATTCGTGCGAATTGAGCATGCGGTAATAAATACCGGATGCATCCTCAATCAATGCCTCGTGATTGCCGTCCTGTACGATTTCTCCATTTTCCAAAACGATAATGCGATCGCAATTTCGGATGGTAGTGAGCCGGTGCGCTACAACAAGAACCGTCTTGTCCTTCAAGCCATTTTCTAAGATGGATTGAATTTCTTTCTCGGTCACGTTGTCGAGCGAGCTGGTGGCTTCATCCAAAACCAAAATTGGCGTGTCGTGCAAAAGTGCTCTGGCAATTGCAATGCGTTGGCGCTGTCCGCCGGATAATTTTACACCGCGTTCGCCGACCTTGGTTTCATAGCCTTCGGGCAACGTCAGGATGAAATCATGGATACGTGCCTTTTTGGCGGCAAGAATGACTTCTTCTCGTGTTGCTTCGGGTCTGCCATAAGCGATGTTTTCCGCAAGCGACAGGTAGAACAAATCAATATTCTGCGAAACGCAGGATACCAATCGTTTCAAGCCGTCCTGTGTTACATCAGTTTTAATGTTGTATGGGCCGATGTGAATCGAGCCTCCTTGAACATCTAAACTGCGTAGCAGTGTTTGAATCAAGGTTGTTTTTCCCGCACCGGTTGAACCGATGACGGCAACTTTCTGACCTGCTGGTATTTCCAGATTGAAATCTTGGAACACCTTCAAGCCGTTAGGGTAATGAAACGAAACGCGGTCAAACGCCACGGAAGCTTCGGCCGGTTTAAGTGCCGGGTTTGGATTCGCGTGAGGATAATCTTGCAATTCAGGTTCCTGATTCGCAATTTCAATCATCTCGAATGCGTCTGCAACTGAACGACTTGAACGGCGGATGCTTCTTCCGAAATCCCAAAGACATCCGGAAAGTTGTCCCGCGTAAAGCGTAACGAGCATCACCTCGCCGACGGTCATCTTGCCTTGAATGCAAAATAGAACACCGGTGAACATCGCTCCCAAATGGATGATGGTCGAGAAAACACCCTGAATGACGCCTTGGCGATTTGAAAAATTCCAAGATGCCATGAGTGCTGCTTCTTGTTCATCCGCTACCGCTTTGAAGCGCTCCTTTTCATGGTCATGTCTGCCGAACATTTTCACAATCGAGATATTACCGATGATATCGGCGAACACTCCTGTTACTTTTGAGTCCGTTTCGGAGGCAATTTCGTCAAGTTTCAAACGTGTCTTTGCAGTGCGCTTGATGTTGTACGCGTACCCAATCGTCCACAAGAGAACCCCGCAAGCGATGGGAACGGAAATCGTAAACAGAACAATGACAATGCCGATGACCTGAACGAATACATAAATGTACTGTCCGACCAGTTCGTCAAATATCAGCTCTGCCGCATTCACATACCTTTTTTGTTTTGTCACCAGCGAACCGCTGAATGAGTTTGCGAAAAAGGAAAGCGAATGCTTAATCATTTGCTCCAGTGCAACGTTGCGCAGGATGTTCATGTGGCGGGCTTCGAACTTCGAATTTTTGAAATCAGCTGTCCGAAAAAATATTTGCGAGAGGATATGAACCAATGCAAACATTCCCACATAGTAAATTACGGTGCCGTAGTCGCTGCCCGGTTTTCCGAAAACGGGAACCAGCGCATCAACTACGTGTTGCATTGCGAAGGGTCGGAAGACGTCCCGAAAGAGGAATGCCGCCATGTAAAGGGCGATGGTCGCGAACGCATAGCTGCGAATTCCTTTGCTGTAGTGCCAATAGCTTAATAGTACTTTTTTCATTTATTATTTGGTTTAGAAGTTACAAAATATGCCTATCGAATAGTATAGCATGAATATACCATTATGTCAATTTGGAAGATATCGTTTTTAGTCTGACCTTGTGGGGTATAATTACAAACGCATGTCTCGAAAGAAACCTAAAAAAGAATCGGTCGTTGTAAGCGGTCGAAGCGAGATTCTGACCGAACTCGCCCACCAGGTGGCCAAGTCAACATCACCTTCCTCGAGAAGATGATGAGTATGCTTGAAACGTATCCCTACTACGCGCAGTACGACAATGCGTGCAGGAGCGGCTGTATGTACCTGTATTTACGATTGACGAAAACCCTACTCGCTAGTCTTTATTGAGAGTAAATAAAAATAACCCCTCAAGGGCTATTTTTGTACGCTACTCGTGCTAGCATGACATGGTGAAGTCGTTCGTGATAGAGATTTTCACTGCCTTGCCCTGCAAGGCTTTTTGTTTGGTTTTGAAGTGGAATAATCGAAACACCTCGTGCGCCGTTTAAAAAGTGACAAAAGTGACACGAAATAATGGGTAAAAGTTACAGAGGTGTGTAATTTTTTGAAGTAACCCTGAGAACTGGATCGACAGACCCACTCTTTTTAGGTATTATATGTCTATATATGCCACTCGAGCACGGATTTCTAGGAAAGGAACACAAGACTTCGAAAATTGAAGATCCAATTACGCAACGTAATAAGATGTTCGAAAAAGTTATCGAAGAATTGCGCGTGCATCGGGATACTATGAACGCATCTGTTACGCCTGCCAGTTTCATTTTCCGAAACTCGATTCAAGACGGGTTGGATTTTGCACGCAAAGCAGGATTGACTCCCGATGAAATTAAAAAGGCAACAATCCAGAATGCTTTGTTTTCGTTGTCTCACCGTAAAACAATGGTAAGTCTTTTACGAAAAGGGAAGGATGAAATGAATATTCCTTACCTCAAAGAAGGTAGCGTGATCGAAACTAGTTTTGATGAACGTTTTACAAATTGGAATGATCATTACGCTGAACTAACACCAAAAGGGAAAGATTCGTTTGAATTCCATTTAAAATGGCAGGATCAGGAAATGAATGATAGTCCAAAGGTTTTTCAAATTATCGAGGATTATTACAGGGAGTATTTACCCTATCGAGCCGCAGAACTTAAAAAGTCCGATGAGGAGCATCAAGAAGAATTGGAACGAGCACGTCGTGAAAAGTTACGAAAAGAGGGTGTCAAAGAAAAACCATCGCCTGAACAGCTGCGCACGGACCATATGAAAAAAGCCGAGAATATTTTACTCGGAAAGTATTTGGGCGTACTTGATGAAAAGGTTTTCGAGGATAAAAATATTAGTGAGTTTGATGCATATGAACGCGTCTCTGAACTGCTTAATCATGAAAATATTCATACAATTTCAGAAATTGCAGATACACTTTGGATGTATCATCAAAACAAGGAATCCGAAGAATCGCTACCTGTATTTTTCATGAAGCAAGACGGTCAGACCTACGAATGGGATTTGGAATCGGCGCGCAAGCCGGTTGCAAAAATTGTTGAAAATATTTCAGCAAAGAAACTGCGCGAAGATTTGGAATATTTGTGTAACCGTTTGGGTTATCGCCGTGAAGACGAAGAATCCTATAAGATTATCTTCGATCAAGTTTTGAATCGTCATATTGCAACTAAACAACCATTTCATCGTCCAGGTGTTCACGAGTCCGCTGAAGAAATCTTAATGGTCGGAGATATTGTCTCGGTTTTTAATGATGTATTTTCTCAATATTCAATTGATCTGGAAAATTTATCCATGCGGGATGCCGAAAAGGCAGTTAACGATTTTGTCGAAACAAATTCTGAATTAAAAGAACGGTTTGAGAAGGCTGATAATAGTGATAATCACCAGGTCAATTTTAGTAATTACGGATCGATCGAGCATGTGATTGATCAGTTCTGTAAAAACGCTTCACCTAAAACGAAATCGTATATTGAAGCACTGGTTCTCAAAATGCGCATCAATGAAGATCGCCTGGAAGATGTCTCGACCTATCTTGCCAATGCGATCGAAAAGAAAAATGGTTCAGAGCTATCTGATCGAAGGATGGGGGAGCTGTTTGCGCTTCTTGAAGATAGGCTTGCAAACGGTCCCGAAGGGCTTCGTTCAAACGGAAATGAAAAAAGGAAGGATGATTTTGAAAGCGCAAGGGCGCTTCTCGATGGTTTAAAAAACCCAACCCTTGAAAATTTGAATAAAATTTTTGCTCCGAAAGCGGGGGATGAGCTGGAACGTGGAAAACGAAACGAAAAGGCACACCTGCGCGATATGTTTAAGCGCAGTAAACAAGCTTTTTCATTCGTCAAACAGATGATGCGGGATAAAGGTCGCGAACTGTTGCGTACGATTGGTGCAGTGCCCGATCAAAGTCCAAGTCGTCTGGCTGAGCAGTTGATCAAGGCATGTTTTCCCGCAGAGTATCAGGCATATCAGGATCGCAAAAAATCCGAATCGGGATTCGGAAATTTTTTCCGCGGATCGGAAAATGATCTTGGTCTGATGAAAAATCGGTTTGAAAGCCTTATGGAAGGTGGGAATTTTGGTGGGAAATCCAAAGAGGATGGTCCGAAGATGTCAGTTACGCTGGATAAATCATATCGCGGTATGATGGTGACGAATGTTATTGCTCACGATTCGCAGACTGGAAATTGGAAGCGTGTTCATATTCCTGTTGATGGTGACATGAAAGGCAATCGCAAATATGAACACATTGTTGCCAAGAAACAAAACGGTTCCAAAAACGCGGAAGTTATCCCGACTCCTTTTGGTGCGGAAAATATTTTTACGAATCGAGGGACAGTCGAGAAAGACAGTCTTGGGGTCGTACTGTCGCCAAGTTCGGGTGAAAAACTTGAATCATGGAGCTATGACTTGCCGACAGGGCATTTGGCGATGGAAAATGTTTCGGATCGCGACTATACACGATTTTTGGATCGCCTTGTGAACGAGGGAGGTTCTGCGTATTTGGAAAAAATCCCCGGACTTCCGATTGAATGTCAGATGTTTTTGGATTCAATTATAAAACTTTCTCCACGTGACCGTGTAATCCAGATTCAAAAATTTGTGACGAGTCATTTGTTTTATGACGCGTATGATAATCCTTTGCGCGAAGACATGAATCGTGCGAGCGTAAGTGATCGTATTGCCCTGATGCAGGAACGTATGGGACAGATTCGCGAAGAATTGGGTGATGAGGTGCCAGACGGCATGATTTTTGCAGGTGTTTGCGCTGATGCAACAGTGATCGGTGAGATGATGCTTCGTGCGTCGGGGATCGCCGCAGGTGCCGCCGAAGGTTATAATGTTTCAGGAAATTCATTCAATAGTGACCATGCTCATGGATTGAATGTTGTCGTTTGGCCAGACTCGAACGGGAAAAATGTTTTGTGCGAAGTCGATATGACCCCATCCGCGATTACCGCCGCACAACGCGAGGCATTTGCATTAGCGGGAATCAATCCTGTTTCTGTAGAAAAAACGATTCAGGAATCAGAACAGATGGATGAGCAGAAAATCAAGGAAATTCGTGAACGCTTGGATGATGTGATTAAAAACCTGGACACAATGAGCGGTGACAATCTCGAAACAATTGATATAAAACAATTCCAAGAAAATCTGATCGATTACATTAATGCAACCTGTAACCTTTCGGATGTCTATGTGTTTAAAAGAATGATCGAGACCTATCGTTATACCCCTGTGCGCACCATTGAGAACGATGCTCAGAAAAAAATCGAATCGATTGGGTTTATGCAGAACGAATACAAACGCTGGACGAATGATTACCAAAAAAGTGAGACGCCGCTTGAACGCTTGAACAATGCTGGTAAAAACCTGATCGGGGAATTCCGAAGAATCCGCGCGCAGGCGAAACTTGATAACGAATCTGACCAGTTTAACAAAATGGTTTCATCGGTTCCTGAATATTTGCAGACATCGTTGTCGGCCGAGCATAAAAAACTGTGGCAGCTGCTTGGAACGTATGCCAAAGCTTTGAAATAGTATGAAAAATAATCCTTACGAAAACACACTCAAAAAATTGCAGCAGCTTGCTCAAGAATCCCGGCAGCGGAATGCGGGGGATATTAAGCCTGCAACCGAGCAGAAAGAGGAAAAAATCACACTTGAAAAAGCGCGGGAAATTATAGGGGACGAAAATTTTTACGGACCCAAGGAAATTACTGAAACTTTTAACATTAAAGGATGGGAAAATAGTTTTAATATTCCAGAAATTCAGTTTTCAAAAGAAGATCTCGAAAGAGCTAAGGAATTAGGACAAGAATTGATTTTATATGTCCATCATGACGCGCGTGGAAATTTTTTGACAGTGAAAAGAATTAAAGAACTATGTGGAACTCCGTTCAAGGAACAAAATAGAACATCGAAAGGTGAAACGTTCGTTGCATCGACCTGGTTTGAAACAGATTCCATTGCAAGCAAGGAAACTCCGCGGCTCGGTTGGAGGCTTTCAGGAAAAGAAGCGTTCAAGGGATCTGAAAATAAAAATTACATCCAGCAAACAGAGGCGATCATTGAATATTTAAAACAGGAAGTTTTTCCTGACGGATTTCCATTGGAATATCAGGAAGCTGTTTCCGAATTTGATTCAGTCAAAGAAACACTCCGCACTCTTTCTGAATCTGATAAGTCAGGCGAGTGGAAACTCGGAACGGAAAAACTTGCAGAACTGAAAATAAATCAAATGTGTCGAGAAAATTTTGCGGAAGTCATTTATCGTCTCGCTCTTCACGAGAAGAAAACAGGTGAACGATTACTGGATCCTTCTCGACGAGACATTTACTATACATGGACGAACTCTCGTGCTTCGGGCGGTAGCCTCGTCAGCGTCGGCCGCTTCGCCTCGGGTGGGGCGGACGTCGATGGGTGGACCCCGGGGCGCTCGGGCTCGAGCTTGGGTGTTTGTTTCTCCCGCAGTTGAATTATGAAGTCATGAATTTTGAATCATGGTCACAAACCGCCCGAATAGGGCGGTTTGATGTGCTAGAATATTTTGTATTGGGTAATGCAAGGAAGTACATAACTTCTTTCCCCAAGCCACAGATTACTGCTTGCCTTTATCTTCGCGCAGGTGAAATGAATAGATACGGAGTGCGCGAATAAAATACATTTTCAACCTTCGATTATTACAATAATCGGACGAAGAAAAATTGCCACGGACAGGTGAAGGTAAAAACTCTCGTGATTCGGACGGTAACCTCGTCAACGTCGGCAACTTCGACTCGAATGGAGCGAACGTCAATAGGTGGACCCCGAGGAACTCGGACTCGAACATGGGTGTTTGTTTCTCCCGAAGCGATACTGTGATGAAAAACGGGTCAATCCCGTTTTTCTATTTTCTTGATCCAACCACCCGCGATTTTCCCGAGTTCAATAAGTAACTCCGAAATGGTAATATGGGATTTATCGGAAAACGCCTTGATCTCGTTTGCGATTCTGAGACGCAGTTGAATGTTTTTCAATTCAACGTCAATTTTCTTGACGATCAAAAGCTGGCTCGTGCCTTGTTTCGTACGTGCGAGCATTGCGAGGTCAAGGACTGAAAATGACTTTTCAATGACAGGGAGTCCGATCGTATAACGATAAAATTTTGGCATTTTGCCAATACTGCTATGCAAAACGGTAATCAACCGACACAATTTAGAAACGAAAACATTCGAAAATTCCGCAGAGAGAGAGAGAGAGCTTTCATGGTCTTTATTCTACCATAATCTCCCGTGAAAATTTGTTCATCGCGTGGCGGGAATTCCAACGCGGAAAGAAAAACAAAAAAGACGTGCTTGAATTTACATTGGAGTACGAAGAAAGACTTTTGGCATTGCATCAAAGTCTTGTAGATTTTTCATATGTGCACGGGAAATATCATGCATTTATGGTATGCGATCCGAAACAGCGCAATATTCATAAGGCACCCGTATGTGATCGGGTATTGCATCATGCGATCCATCGGATTCTCATGCTGATTTTTGATCAGTCCTTCATTTTTGATTCGTATTCGTCAAGAAAAAATAAAGGAGTGCATGTGGCGCGGAAACGATTCGAGGCATTCGCTTGGAAGTTGTCGCAGAATAATACAAAAACCGTTTGGGTTTTGAAATGCGATATCAGAAAGTTCTTTGATTCGGTTAGTCATCGGAAATTACTGGAACTCCTTGCGAAGAAAATTCACTGCAAGGAAACATTAAATCTTTTAGAAAAAATTATCACGAGTTATCGCGGTGAACAGGGAAAAGGAATTCCTCTTGGGAACCTGACGAGTCAACTTTTTTCGAATGTCTACATGGATCCGTTTGATCAGTTTATGAAAAGGGAATTGCGAATCAAGTATTATATTAGATACTCAGATGATTTTGTGGTTCTTTCCCGAGATAAAAAGTTTATCGAAAACCTAATTCCAAAAATTAGGGAGTTTATCGAGAAGAAATTGTTCTTGCAACTGCATCCTGCCAAGATCGAAATTAGCAAATGGCACCAAGGTGTTGATTTCTTGGGTGCAATTATTTTCCCGAATTTCCAGGTGTTGCGAACGAAAACGAGAAGACGAACCATTAAGAAAATCAAGAAGGGAATTGCACTTTATAAAAGAGGTGAAATTACTCATGATCAACTGCATTCGGTCGTCTATTCTTATTTCGGGATTTTGTACCATGTGAATTCATATTGGTTTCAGAGAAAGATTTTGAGTAGTATAGAATTTATCAAAGATAGTAAAAAGACCCCTAATGGGTCTTTTTACTAAGCACCTCGTGCTAACACTAAGTGGTGATCTCGCCAGGAATCGAACCTGGATCGCAAGAACCGCAATCTTGCATTCTATCCGTTGAACTACGAGACCAATTGCTTATCGGTCACATGATGAAACACGTGATGAAAGCAGGGATGATCATACTATAAAAACCGCTTGAAATCAAGCGGTTACAGGCCGAGGCTTTCGGCGAGGCTCGTGATCGCGCTCGGGTAGGATTCTACTTCTTTGATGAATTTCATCAGATATTCGCGCAGCTCGATCGCGTTGATGTCGGGTGCGATGCTGAGCACGCGTTCGGGCATGACCGCGCGTCCCGTGATGAGGAGCAGGCGGTTGCGTCCCTTGGCGTCCGTGTACATCCAAAATGATTTGATCAATTCGTGCGGATACAAATCCCGTCCTAGTTTCACGCCGCGTTCGGAAACCTCGACACGTACCGGTTCCGGAACGTCGCCCGCATGCCATCCGATCATCACCCCGCCTAACAAAAGGAGTACGGCAAGCAAATAGTTGTGCGCAATGATCGACAAAATCACGCCCGCGGCAATGGCAATGCCGAGCGCCCAATACCAGTCGACCGATTTCGGTGCGTGTTCGACCTCGATCGCATCCCAGGTGAATTTTTTCGTAGCTTCATGAATCATGGTTGAAATTAGTATATACTAGGTAGGTATGAATACCAATACGAAAATGGTTATGATCGCGGCGGTCGCCGCGGCAGTTGGAATAGTTATCGGATGGGCCGTGTGGGGTAACCGCGCGCCCGGAATGCATCGCATGCCGGACGGCAGCTGGATGAATAACGACGGAACCATGGCATCGATGATGCATACCATGAATGCCGGATTGAAAGGCAAGACAGGTGACGCATTTGATCGTGAATTTTTGGATGAAATGATCGTGCACCATGAAGGTGCCGTTGATATGGCAAAGCTCGTGTTGCAAACATCGAAGCGTCCAGAACTGATCAAGCTTGCAAACGACATCATCGCCGCGCAGACCAAGGAGATTCAAATGATGAAGGATTGGCGCGCTGCGTGGTTTCATTAGGCGGCTAGTATCCAGGGGTGCAAAAAACGGCCAAGGCCGTTTTTTGCACCCCGAAATAAACCTGGGGATTACGCCCAAAAAATGCCTCTAATTATGGATCATTTGGCGGCTCTAAAAATTGGTGGGATGAGCCCGGTTGGCCGTATACTAGGGGTGGGACATGACCGTGTGGTACCAGGTAGTTTCCCGCATTTCCGACGTCCCATCATCCTATCATTTCTGTTTATCCATTTATCGTTCATTTACAATCCATGCGTAAAAAAGTTTTCGTTGCGGGGAGCATCCTCGCACTGTTTTTAATGCTCGGGACGCGCGTCGCGTTGGCCGAAGGTCCTGATGCGCGCGAACGCCGCCATGCGCCGACTGAACTTTCAGCGGCCATTGCCGAGCGCTTGCAGTTATCAGTTGACGATGTCGAGACGATCAGGGTAGAATTGGCCTCCGGCAAATCAGCCAAGGAGGTGCTGCGCGAGCGCGGCATCACGCTTGATCAGATCCGGGCGGCGCTCGGCTCGGTTGCGAAACAGCACCACCGTTTGTCCAACACGGAACTGGTGACGATTGCAAAACGGATCGGACTTGATCCGACCGTTATTGCATCGGAATTGGACGCGGGAAAATCGTTTCGCGATATCCTGCGCGACCATAACGTCTCTGCGGACGATGTCCGCAAAGCGTTTGACGAGAAACATTCAAACCGTTCTTTCAACAGAAAACAGCAGTAAATCATGATTGCACAAAATCCCCGGCCGGGGATTTTGTGATTCACGATTTTTTCTGAGGGACCCGGAAACTATAAATCAGGTTTCACGAAACGCTGATTGCTTATCGGGGGTGCATAGCTAAGGTTACGCGAGCGGTTATTGCCCCCCTGCATCGTTGATGCACACGGTTTCCCCTGGGGTTATTTTGTTCCACGGCAAAGGATGTTTTAGAACAGCAGGGAATAGAGACTGATGGTTTCGTGATTCCGGAATTTAAATAACAGCGCTTGAACGCTGCTATTTTTAGTAACTATGAATGGAATGCTTGTTCAAGTGTCGCTTTTGCTGAATCAAGTGAAGCCTTGAATGTGGTAACGGCCTGATCGACTGCAGCTTGGCGCTCGCTTTCGAGGGACGCAAGTTCAGTTTTAATGTTGAGGCTGACGGGCGATGCTTTGAAGTTCGAGCGCGCATTTGCAACGGCAGTTTTGAATGCTGACGCGATCGTCGCTTCGTTTCCTCCTGCTGCGCAATCCTGCTGTGCTTGAGAAATTGCGCCATTGATTGCGCTGGTGAGCGTAGCAATGCGCGCATCTGCGGTCGTTAATTTCTGATTAATCAAATCATCTACGCCAGTACGATAATCGGCGACGGCTGCGGCGATGGCGGCGCGTTCCGTAGTCAGTGCACTTTCAACGACAGATTGAAATGCGGCAACAGCTGCTGATTGCTCGGGCGTGGTTGCCTTGGCGGCAAGCGTAGCATAGCGATCATCAAAATGGGTGTCAGTTGCCTGGATATGCTGGGATCGTTCGGCGTCTCGCGCGGTGCGATGCTGTTCGATTTCCTGAAGGCGAGTGTCTTTTTTAGCGGTATAACGGTCCACGAGCGTTTGGAGTTTTGTAGTTTCGGCAGCGGTTTTTGCGGAAAGGTTGCTGCAGAAATGATTGTTGGCGCCGTCGGGATGCTGCGCGAAACTTGCAACAGGGGCAAGGAGCGTAGCAAGCATGAGGCTGCCTGCAATAAATGATTTATTCATAGGTAGTAAGGGCGTCATAAGTTTGTAATTGGGCGATAACCACGTCTGCATCTGCGGATTCATGAGCCGCAAGAGATGCTTCGGTGGTTGCTTCTTGGATTATCGAATCTACGATTCCGGCAACGGCCGGACGTTGGTCGGTTTCATGATTCGTGCTTGGTTGCGGCGCGGCAGGTTTCACGGATTCCTGCGATGACGGGTTCGGTCGCGTCACCGTTTCTGGTGACAGTGAATGGATCCCAATCACGAGCGCAATAATCGCAAGAGGTGTCGCCAGCGCAATCACTTTTTTCATAGGGATGCTGAATAATTGATAAGGGGAAGCAATGGATGCTCCTTGCTTGGTTATACGCGACGATTCTACGGGTGTGACACGATTCATCAGTTCCGTAAATTTTGCGCGGTCGGCGGATACGGTTTTTGCAACCGATGCGAGCCATTGTTCGAATGGGGGATTAGGGTGTTTCATACGATGGAATGAGGGATTGGAGCTTCTGGCATGCTCGAGAATAAATTTTGCGCGCGTTTGACTCGGACAGGTTATGCACGTGCGCAATGGTTGCGTATTCGACCTCGGCCATGCGCATGGTTACGATGTCGCGCTCGGTTTCTGACAGGTGTGACAGCGCGGCGTGTACCTCGTCTATG
>CAYYES010000018.1:0-12821 GCA_964471025.1 uncultured Candidatus Saccharibacteria bacterium
AATAAGTCTCGCCTTGTGCGGTTAAAAGCAATGCTGGCCTACGGGTCTACCGACAGCCCAGAAAGGGAGGCGAACAAGATGCGAAACAGGCGACGAAATCCTTTTTCCTCTCTAGTACCTGGCTACTCTTGCAAAAAACTCCTCATAAGGGAGTTTTTTGTTTGGAATACCCGTCGGCCGTGTGCGCTATAGTTCTCTCAAAATGCCCATATTTGACAAGGTTATTTTGAATGGTAAAAACTTGACTTTTTCAGAAAATAATGCTATGCTATATAAGTAATAGTTCCTTACAAGTATTTCGTTCGGTCACAGCCACGAGCTTCTGAATTATCGGAATTTCATGGCTATGACCGATTGGTTATAGTTCTGTCCCAGAGGAGGGAAAACAAAAACCATAACGAAATGGATACAAACTTTGCAATCAAGGACTACACTGGTGGTCAACTGAACGCTTTGGTAAAAATTCTTCAAAAGCAAGGCGGTTCTGACGCGGTAGAAAAAATACTGCGCGGCGAACTCGGGCTTGCCGAGCCGAAACTGCACATCATCGACTGCGACGCAGACCCGATGATACCGTTTGACGGCTGGAAAGTTGAAGAACACAAAAAAGGCGACAAGCTGACATTCGATGCCAGCAAAATCAGCCTGCACCTGAATGACAAGCAGAAAAAAGGCAGCATCGAGGGCAACAAGCTGCGCAAAGAACTGGCCGACCAGCCCGTCCTGAACGCAAACGTGCTCGACTACCTGATGCGCAACCCTCAGCTCATCCCCGATGAGTGGAAACAAGATGAAAAGGGCAACACCCGCTACATCTTTTTCTGGGGTACGATTTACCGCCACTCTGATGGCTACCTGTGCGTTCGCTGCCTGTACTGGGACGGTGGCCACTGGCAGGCGGGCTTCAACTGGCTCGGCCTCGATCGGGGCAGTCGCAGCCCTGCTGCGGTGTCCGCAAGTTAGTCCTTCTTTCTAAAACACTTTGGACTTTGGTTCACTTGAACCTTTGTCCTTGACCCTGCGCTGAATTATCAGCACGGGGTTATTTTTTTCTCAAAAATCTTGTGATAAAATATCGTTCGGTAGTAGGTGAGTATGCAAGCGATTACGGTTTCTTGCCACCGAAACCAGTATCCATGCGTCGAGAGTGTCGCGGATCGCGGATCGCGGATCACGGTTCGCGGCAGAGTGGCGCATGCAGAAACTTCAAATCAATGAAGATACTTGGTACAAAACACTAGGGCATTTCGATGCCGAATAAGATACAATCCTGCGAGCATTCAAGGGATGGTGGCGCTGGCGGTGTTCTGTACTCACCGCAACTCTGATGGCAACCTGTACGTTCGCTACCTGTACTGGAACGGTGGCAACTGGCAGGCGGACAACAACTGGCTCGACAACGATTGGGACAGTAACAACCCTGCTGCGGTGTCCGCAACTTTCTTCACATTTACTCTCCTATTTGCTAGGGGAGTTTTGTTTTGCGAGTTGCCCGCTCCATCCGCCAAGCATCTTGCCTATCTCGTCGAGTGGTCCAGAGAGTGCGATGTACTTTGCATTCTCTAATGATTTCGTTTCCCAAAGTATCATGAGAAGTATTTTCACAGTGTCCATTTTGCGGACTGCGACTTTTACATACGGCAGTTTTTCCTCGCGCGTCAAAAAGCTTGCCACCGACACGCATTCAATGGCCTCAACGAATAACGTATCAATGCGCTGTCCCAAGGAATAGCGATGGGTCTTGGGAACTATTGTTAAATAGTCATACCAGAGGTGATATGCGGATTTCAGGCGCTGAAGTACTGGCAAAAACCGTGGGGGGGGGGTAGTATTTTGGGCATGGCCCGCATTCAGTTGATTCATGGCTACGATAATATCATTTCCACGGAAAATCTGCTTGAAGCGTGGAAGGAATTTCGAAGCGGCAAGAAATCGAGGAAGGACGTACAGGAATTTGAACTGTACCTGATGAAAAACATCTTTTCGCTCCATCAAGACCTGGTTTCCAAAACGTACAAGCACTCGCACTACGAGGCATTCAACATTTCAGACCCCAAACCTCGCAACATTCATAAAGCGACCGTTCGTGACCGCTTGTTGCACCATGCGTTGTACCGCGTACTGTATCCGTTTTTCGACAAGACGTTCATAGCGGATTCGTTTTCGTGCAGGAGGTGGCAGGGAACCAATAAGGCGATGGATCGGTTTCGGGCTTTCAGTTACAAAGTTTCAAAAAACCATACAAAAACCGCATGGGTTTTGAAATGCGACATCCGAAAGTTTTTCGCGTCGATTGACCATGAAATCTTGAAAGGTGTTTTGCGTCAGTATATTCCGGATGAAAATATCATGGGGTTGTTATCGGAAATTATCGGTAGTTTCTCGACGCGCGAAGGCGTGGGGCTTCCGCTCGGAAACCTGACATCGCAAATCTTGGTCAACGTCTATATGAATGAATTTGACCAGTTCGTGAAGCATAAACTGAAAGCAAAATACTACGTCCGTTATGCAGATGATTTCATCATTCTTTCCGACGACAAGGAATGGCTGGAAATCATGATTTCTCGTATCAAGGAATTTCTGTGGGAACGTCTACGGCTTGAACTTCACCCAGATAAAGTTTTTATCAAGACCGTTGCGTCGGGTGTGGATTTTCTCGGGTGGATTTTGTTTCCCGATCATCGCGTATTGCGTACGACAACGAAACGGCGGGCGTTCAAAAATATCATGGAAAAACATGGAAAGCCCGAGGTGGCGCAATCATATTTAGGAATAGTGGGGCATGGGAACGGGTATAAGGTTAGGAGGCGTATAGAAAAAATGCTGGAAAATAACTCGCTAGGTGGTATTATGTAAACATAGTTTCCTTTGCTTGACGACATATAAACTAAAGTGTAAGATAGTTTATATTACTAACCATGATGCCAACTAACTTATGAATGTAGAAATTGGGAAAAATATAAGTCAGTCAGAAGGATTTTCTGCCTTTGTGCCAAACAAGTTTCCGCCAGAGGAGCTTTTCAGTGTTTCTCAAAAAATTCTCATCAAAGCAGCAGAGGCTGATCGGCTTATCGGAAAACTCGATGGCATCACGCATGTTTTGCCTGATGTGGATTTTTTTCTCAATATGTTCGTTGCAAAAGATGCAACATCGTCTTCTCAAATTGAGGGAACGAAAGCGACCATTGTCGATGCAATTAAATTGGATGCAGGTGTGGTTGGAAAAGAGACAGACGCAGAAGATATTTTGTATTATATCCAAGCTCTCAATTATGGAATTAAGCGACTCAATAATTTCCCGTTATCGCTTCGCCTCATTCGTGAAATTCATAAAAAGTTGATGCTTGGTGCGCGTTCAACGCATTTCTCCGATCCAGGCGAATTTCGACGGTCGCAGAATTGGATTGGGGGGACATCGCCATCGAATGCCCTATTTGTTCCGCCTCCTGTTGAAGAGATGAAGCATGCGCTTGATGATTTAGAAAAATTCCTTCACAACGAAGAATCAGTGTTGCCAATTATTCATATTGCGTTATCTCATGCGCAGTTTGAGACAATCCATCCTTTTCTCGACGGTAACGGTCGAACAGGGCGCCTCTTGATTACGATGCTTTTGTGCCATCGCAACTTGCTAGAGCGTCCCGTCTTGTTCTTGTCGTCGTATTTCAAAAAGCACCAAAAAGTCTATTATCAGAAATTGAACAATTACCATGATGGTGATGTCGAGGCATGGGTTGATTTTTTCCTTGATGGTGTTATTGAAACCGCGAACGAATCCATCGAGATTTCCAAGCAAATACGTGCATTGCGTGACAAGGATATGGCAAAAATTCAAGTACTCGCCAAACGCGAATCTGAAAGCGGTATCTTGGTCCTCTCCAAATTGTATGCCAATCCTATTATAACAACGCGGACAGTTATGGACTGGACTGGCTTTTCCCGTCCAGGAGCGCAAAAGGTCATTGATCGCTTTATCGCTATGGATATTTTGAAACCACAAAAAGAAGAAGGGGCCTATGACCAAAGCTATGAATACACCAAATACTTGAAGATTTTCGTTAAGTAGTTCGGGTGTTTTATGGTATCATGTCGATGTAATCACCAGCGCCACAGCAATGTGTGTGCTGGTTTTGTTTTGGACAACAAAAAACCGCCACGAAGCGGTTTTTTGCAAAACCTCCGCAAGAGGCTGCGATAAAATTATCGGCGGTTAGTGAATAAGATAGGACGCGTGACTAGAACTGGATACGGTCGGGAAAAAGGATGGTAAGCTGCGCTACGATTTCGCCCCAGCTTCGGACAGGAAACGTCCACCGTTCCGTGATGCTTGTCTGTGCGAGCCAGAGAAGTTTCAGAAGCGAATCGTCGCTTGGAAAGAGGGGTGTTCCCTTGGTTACTCTGCGGAGCTGTCCGTTGAGGCTTTCGATGAGGTTAGTGCTGTACACCATTCGACGGATGGGGTCGGGATACTCGTAGAACGGCGCGATGTCCGTCCATCGCTTTTCCCACGAATCCATATAGGCGGCATACTGTGGCCAGATTTGTTTCATTTCTTCGACGGCCTGAAGCCCCGCTTGTTCGCTCATTGCCATGTAGACGGCTTTCAGGCCGGTGCAGAATTTCTCGCGGTCTTTGCTTGAAATGAATTTTACCGTGTGACGGATTTGGTGGACTACGCAAACCTGCACGTCGCTTTTCGGAAATATCGCCTTGATTGCGTCAGGAAAACCTTTGAGGCCATCCACGCAGGTGATGAGGATGTCGTCGATACCGCGGCTTTTCAGGTCGTTCAGTACGTGCATCCAAAACTTCGCGCCTTCGGTTTCGCCGATCCAAAACCCGAGAAGTTCTTTCTGTCCGTAAATGTTGATGCCGAGGGCGATATAGGCGACTTTCGAGACGATTTTGCCCGTGTCTCGCACCTTGAAGTGCATTCCGTCGAGATAAACCATTGGATAGCAGGACGACAGTGGTCGTGACTGCCATTCGCGCATCAGCGGCAAGACTTTGTCGGTGATGCTTGATATGTTCGGCTACGCGATGTCGATATTGTGATATTTCTTCAAATGGATCGAGATGTTTCGCGTGCTCATGCCTCTCGCATAGAGGTCTATAATCATGGCCTCGGTGTCATTGTCGGCGACATCGTACCAAGGGCTTTCGATGTTCGCCTGAATGGGCGAAACCTTTTTGCTATGGCCATGTTCGCTCTTTGTAATTTCCTTCATAGCTGGAGCGATAAACTCGTCCATGAAGGTTTTGACCGATTCGGGCGTGGTCAGGGTTTTCGCCTTTTCCTGATACTCGGCGAGCGTCAAGAGCGGCGAGGGGTTAGAAATAGTATTACTTGGTTTTTTCATAGGTGACAAATTAGCTCTCTTGCGGCGAGCTTTTCCTTACGAGACATCGCCATGCCCCGTGAGTTTACCCGCCAGAGATTGTCACTATTTCCGATTTCAAGAAGATACTGTTTTTATACTGTTATTCAGTATAACCATGATAAGGAATCCAAATGATTTCGGCTATCTTTCCATTCCGCGGATTGCGTCAAAAAGCTCGCGCTGCTGTTCTTGAAGACTGGCGTCAAAGAGGATTTTATAGTCGAAATTCTGGTTCAGCCTTTGGAACTCTTGAAATCCGACCTCTTTAGCGAATACGACGTTCGAGAGCGAGGTTGTTGTCCCATCATATCGCTTTTTATTGGCCTCGTAGTCGGTTTTTTCGGATGAATCTTTCACTTCTACGACGAGGAAGCGGTCCTTGTCCGTCTGGATGAGGAAGTCAGGGAAGTACTTGCTGATGCGTGATTCGGCTGGATTCCAGTATTCGACGAAAAACTCGTTGTGAACTTCGGATGTGATACCGCCCGTGAAATAAACGTCCTTGATGGCCTCGTCGGTGTCGAGGATGTTACGGAACTTGCGGAACAGGTCGCGCTCGTCGCCGCTGTCGAAATTGTACGGATTGACGTGAAAACCAATGCGACTTTGTCCTCCCGTGTCCTCCTCGCGCTCCTTGAAAACGACGAGGGCTTTTTTGTTTTCCTCCCGATTCATGCGGAACGGAAACTCTTTGGTAAGCTCGATTTCTTCCTCGTAGACACGTTCGGTTTCTACGTATTCGTATGCCTGTTTCAGAATGGAGCTGATGATGAAGTCTAATAATTTCGGTTGTTCGTTTATTTTATCGACAAGGGATTTTCTTGAAACGTAAGCAAGGTTTTCAAGGATTTTTTGCACGATGAGGCAGGGCAGATGCGTAGACAGGCTTATCATCCCCCAAAAATGAGCTAGCCGTTCTGCGAACGAAAGTGAAGGAAACCGAAAACCGCGCCGACAAGTGGCTTGAATTGACGGAACAGACATTCGATTTCGCTTGTTACGCGCACAAAGCATTCCTCTTTGGTGACGAGCAGACCAAGCGAGAGATATTATCGACCATTACGGAGTTGAACTGCACGCTAAAAGACAAAAAGCTCAACATTCACAAGGCGGAATGGCTTGTACCTATCGCAGAACAGTATCCTGCGCTTGAAGCGAAATTCAGGGCGGTTGAACCGCACAAAATGCTTACTATTGAAGGACGGAAAGAGGTTTCTGACCTCTTGCGTCCCGAAATGCGCAGTCGACGGGACTTGAACCCGCAACCTCCCGCGTGACAGGCGGGTGCTCTAACCAGTTGAGCTACGACTGCGTATGTTTTAGGACGAGGGAATGGTAACACAGTTAATGCGAAAATTCAACGCGTCCGCGGTGTCGAGGGAGAGATTTGAACTCTCGACCTTGGCGTTATGAATGCCACGCTCTAACCAACTGAGCTACCCCGACAAGTTTTTGGTTCCCGATTGCAGTCAGGAACGAACCCGTACAAAATAGCACATCTGCATCGCGATTTCAATATGGTAGAATGCGGTTCCCTGAATCAGGATCCGCACAATCACCCGTGCAGGCTCGGTATCGCGTCGCATTTGGGCGTGCTCATTGATACGCCGGCCATCGGGTGCGCGAAAAGCATTTTGACGGCATGCATGAACTGATCAGCCGAGCCGGTGAACACACTTCTCTGGTAGATAAAAAACAGGCGAGCAGATTGGCATCGTATTCAAATCCAAAGAACGGTCAAATCTGCTCATTGTTCCGCCGCGGGGAAATATCTTGAAAAAAATGTTTTTTCTGGTATGATGATCGCACTTCATACCAGTATGATTTCAATGAAGTAGTTCTTTGGATACAGATTTAGCCGACTTCCTCACGACCGAATAGGTTGCCCGCTCGTCAGACCTGAAGACCTGACACCCAAGGGTGGGAGTGAGAGCCTTTATGGCTTAATGTTTAACGGCACCACCTCTTTTCCAAGAGGGTTCGTTTCCTCGCGCTCTGCGCCTGGAACCTAAACCACACGATCGGAAAGGGAAGTAATTCTTTACGTCGCACAATGCGGCTATCCGTTCAGAAAATAATATTGTGGGTGTGAGGGATACTTGCTTGGAAGCAGCAAATATTTAAAGAGTGCGTAACAGCTCACCGAACCCCGCAATATTATTTTTTATGCCGTTGTAGCTCAGTTGGTAGAGCGCATCCATGGTAAGGATGAGGTCGCCGGTTCAATCCCGGCCAATGGCTCACGAAAACAAAAACGCCTGCGGCGTTTTTGAGTTGATTTTTTCCGGCAATTTGATACCATAATCCGCGTCGCCATTGTAGCTCAGTTGGTAGAGCACGTCTTTCGTAAAGACGGGGTCGCCGGTTCAAGCCCGGCCAATGGCTCACGAAAATTATCTTGCCCTTCGGGTGAAGGGTGCTTCAAGTCGGTATGAACAAAAACGCATCCGCCTGGGAATCTGAATATCGCGACCCGCAATTTTTAACGCTCGGTACGGAGCCTCTTTCTGATGTAAAAGATTTTTTGCGGTTCATCAAAAAACAAACGCGCATGCATTCCGAGCGCTATCCAAAACCTATTCATGAATGGACCGTACTTGATTTGGGATGCGGCAACGGAAAAAACGTGCGCTATGTCGTTGATAATTATTGTGCGCGGGGAATCGGGTATGACATATCGCCTACGGCGATTGCACAGGCCGCCGCATTGCGCGGAAATGCGAACATCGAATACGCGACCCGGTCAATCGGCGAACCCTATCCCATTTCAGACGAAACGGTTGATATCATCATCGATGCTACCTCGTCCAATTCACTGTCTGAGTCCGAGCGTGCGTGTTATCTTGCGGAA
The DNA here is from genome assembly GCA_964471025.1 of uncultured Candidatus Saccharibacteria bacterium. Lineage (GTDB taxonomy): Bacteria > Patescibacteriota > Minisyncoccia > Phycocordibacterales > UBA1006 > CAIXMG01. The sequence goes on from CAYYES010000018.1 coordinate 8,233, forward strand.
ATGATGCGCGTGCTGAAACCGGGCGGGTTTATATTCGTGCGGGCGCTCTGCCTAGACGGCGATGCGAATGCAAAACAATTAATCAAAGATTTTCCGGGTACGGAACCCGATACCTATGTGCTGCCGCAGGTCGGTGTGACCGAGCGCGTATTTACGCGTGCGGATTTTTTGGAAGCGTATCGCAATTTTGAAATGCTCCACCTCGAGAAAACGACCGGCTATCAAAAGTGGGGAAATCAAAACTATAAGCGCAATTATTGGGTTGCGTATTTCATGAAAAAATAACCTATGGGTTTTTGTGATATCATGATTCCATGATTGAAACGCTCGTGGCGACGATTATCGGCTGGGTACAAGCACTGGGATTCATGGGTGTTTTCTATGGGTCGCTCCTCGAAGAGTTTTTCTACGTGATTCCGTCGTCGATCGTGCAATTGTCCGCGGGCGCAATCTTGCTCGGTAGTATGTCGTTTTCCTGGGCACTCCTTGCCAAGGCGATCCTGATTGTCGGATTGCCTGCGGCGGTCGGTGTAACGGTCGGGTCGCTGCCGTACTACGCGCTCGGTTATTTTGGCGGAAAACCGGCCATTGAAAAATGGGGGAAATGGCTGGGGGTGTCGTGGCATCAGATCGAGGAGCTCGATGCCAAGCTTTCGAAAAACTGGTGGGATGAGGTGGTGTTTATCGGACTGCGTGCCTTGCCCATTTTGCCAAGTGTGCTGTTGTCGGCGGGTCCCGGCGTTTTGCGGCTGCCGATGCGCACCTACCTGATCGGGTCGTTCGTCGGAACGCTCATTCGTGCGACGGTCATGGGGTTCGTGGGTGCCATGCTTGGCGCGCAAGCCGAAGCGATCGGAAGTGTTGTTGAAAAAGCGCAGCATGTGGGACTCATACTCTTCGTCGTTTCTTGCGGAGTAGGCATTTGGTTTTGGTATAAAGGAAAAATAAAGAAGAAATAAAGATATTTTTGTCTACGGTTGCGCGCTTCCAGAAACAGCATATACTTTTCTATACATGATCAAGAAATACTCGAAAAAACTGATTCGAAAAGAAATGACCAACCACCAGTTGGCGGATTTCTTGGCAAAGAACATTGATAACCTGGTAATCAAAACAGATCGTTTGTCGTTTGGTCTTGATAAGCTCGCAGAGGCAACGGCCGCAGGCTTCATTGAGGCAGAAGAAAAACGATCAGGCATGGAAGCTCGTTTAATAAACAAGATTGAAGCAGTTCATGGGAACGCTCATCATCGAATGGATCGGATAGAAGATAAAATTCATCGTCTGGTGTAGGCTCGCCCAATAGCGGGTTTTTTGCTATAACAAGACCATGACCAAGGAAGCATTACAGGCAAAAATCGCCGAGCTCGAGGCGCAGATGTACGCGCCTGATTTTTGGAATGATAAAGTTTTGGCTCAGGCGACCTTGCGAGAAATTGACGAATTGAAAGCAAAGCTCGCGGGCGAGGGCAAATATGACCGCGGCGATGCGATCCTGTCGATCTTCACGGGGGCCGGCGGCGACGATGCCGAGGATTTTTCTCGCATGCTCTATGAAATGTATTTAAAATTTTGCGAGAATAAAAATTTCTCGACGATCCTCCTTGATAAAAATGAAAATGGCAACGGGGGCTTCCGTTCGATATCGATCGAAATTCACGGTAACCCCACTTCGCCCCATTCGGGGCTTCGCGGGGCGCAGGGTCCCTACGGGCTCCTGCGAAACGAATCGGGGGTGCATCGCCTGGTGCGTATTTCGCCGTTCAATGCCAAGGGAAAGCGCAACACGTCGTTTAGTATGGTGGAAGTTCTGCCAAAGTTTGAAAAGGCTGACTTTGAAATCCCAGAGTCGGATCTAGAGGTCAGTTTTGCACGCGCAGGCGGCAAAGGGGGACAGAACGTAAACAAACGCGAAACGGCAGTGCGTATTGTTCATATTCCAACAGGACTATCAGTTCATGCGGCAAACCAGCGCAGCCAGGAAGCGAATCGCGAGGAAGCGATGCGATTGATTTCCGCAAAAGTGTGGCGAGTAGAAGAAGAAAAACAAAAAGCCGCCGAGCGCGGTATGGCGATTTCAGCGACCACTGATAATGAATGGGGTTCACAAATCCGATCGTATGTCCTTCATCCCTACAAATTGATCAAGGATCACCGCACGGGATGCGAAACAGGAAATGTTGAAAAAGTATTAGAACGCGGAGAGTTGGATGAGTTTATTGACGCCGAAAAAGATCTCTAATTTCAAATGTCATCCCGGACCGCGACGACCTCGAGCGGGTCCGCGATGACGGGTAACAGAGAATATGCTATAATCATTAAATCATGATTATCACTTCACTCGGTAAACAATTTTTCAAGCTCCAAACAGGGGATTTTGTCATTGCGCTTAATCCCATTTCCAAGGATTCCAAATTCAAGGTAAACGGTTTCGGTGCCGATATTGCCATGATTTCTACCAATCACCCGGATTACAATGGTGGCGACGTGGTCGAATATGGCAACAAAACCCCGTTTGTGATCCAGGGTCCGGGCGAGTACGAAATTTCCGACATTATGATCCAGGGGTTCGCGACCAAGGGGTACGAGGATCGCATCAACTCGATCTATTATTTCGAATTCGACGGCATCAAGATTTTGTACCTCGGTGCCATCTATCAACCCGAAATCCCGCTCGAGGCCCGTCAAAAAATTGGCGATGTTGACATGTTGTTTGTACCGGTTGGCGGGAAAACGGTCATCGATGCTGCAGCCGCGAACAAACTGGCCGTATCATTCGGCCCCAAAGTCATCATTCCGATGGATTACGGATCCGACCAAGAATCGGGATCATTGAAATCATTCCTCAAGGAGTCTGGAAATGAAAAAGTGGCCCCAGTTGATAAGTTGACGGTAAAATTAAAAGATTTGGCCGGCAAGGAACAAGAGGCCATCGTCATTGAATAACCCCTACGGAGGGGTTTTATGTTACAATGATTCTATGAAGAAGGTACTTTTTTATATCCGCAGCAAACCCCCAAAATTCCGCATGACCCTTTCATTCGTGCTTGCGTTCGTATGTACCGCAGGGATTGCGGCACTCATGATTTGGACGAATCGCGCATCATATCAGCCGAAAACCGCGCCCGACGCACCCAGTCCGTTTGCAGCGCTTGGGCAGACGATTAAAACAGTCGTAAAAGATTCAGATTTCAAATCACAAATGGGGCAGGGCAACACTACGAGTCCTGAAATCATTGATGCTGGTGCAGTGTCGTCCGAACATGACGAGACGAATCCGTATCAGGATTCAACACAATAAAAACAAGGCCGGATCCTTTGAAGGACCGGCCTTTCTAATTACAGAGAAAATAGTTTTTGAAATGCTTTCCATATCGTTGCCATAAGAGAAGCGATTTTAGGCAGAACTGCGTACAGGTAGCCGGTAAAAAACATCGTTACTATAATTCCAGCTGCAATGAAATTAAGTATGGTATCCAATCTTACCAGATCGCTTCCAGGCTGGTAACATTCCTGGTTGTTTACTCCTGGCCTGCATTGAATGAGGGCGTAATAAACCAGCTTTAATATGTAGAAGCATGGTATATAGCACAGGCCTACAAATATTCCTTTCGGAATAAGATAATGGGCATCTGCATTATTCATTTAAGCAATAACGATGAAATATACCAGCCCACAATGAAGCATTTCTTTTTCGAAGTGGGTAAAAGATGAGAATGGGTTTCTTAAATTTTTGAGGATCATAATCTGTCGTTTTAGTTGCTATTAATATAGCATACTCAATAATAAAAGTCAAGTACATGAGATAGGTCAAAATTTGCTATAATTATCAAGCATTTTTAATCATTTTCCCCCTGTACCTATGGCCAAATCTACCCCTGAAAACACGACATCTGATGCGCAGCATGACAAGCTGGTGCCCATCAATATTTCCGCAGAAATGAAGGAGGCGTTTATTGCGTATTCGATGTCCGTGATTACGTCACGCGCGCTGCCTGATGTTCGCGACGGCTTGAAACCGGTACACCGCCGCATTTTGTATGCCATGTCGGAACTCGGCCTCTATTCGAGCGCGAAATTCCGCAAATCTGCATTGGTGGTCGGTGAGGTGTTGGGTAAATACCATCCGCATGGCGACAGTTCCGTGTACGGCGCCATGGTCAACATGGCCCAGGATTTTACGTACCGCTATCCGCTCATCTGGGGTCAGGGAAACTTTGGTTCGGTGGACGGCGACAACGCCGCGGCCATGCGTTATACCGAGGCGAAGATGTCAAAACTTTCAAGCGAATTGCTGCGCGACTTGGAAAAAGAAACCGTAGATTTTCGCCCGAACTATGATGCGACGCAGCAGGAACCGGTGGTGTTTCCAACGGCGGTGCCGACGCTCCTCCTTAATGGTACGCTCGGCATTGCAGTTGGTATGGCGACGAAAATCCCGCCGCACAACTTGGGTGAAATCATCGATGCGACCGTTGCCACGATCGACAATTCGAAAATCACGAACGAGGATCTCATGGAATACGTCCAGGGTCCCGATTTTCCGCTGGGCGGCATTATCTATGACAAGAAAGCGATTGCGCATGCGT
>CAYYES010000019.1:0-11934 GCA_964471025.1 uncultured Candidatus Saccharibacteria bacterium
GTGGAAGTGGCGGGAATCGAACCCGCGTCCAAAAGGGTCCGGTCATTTTTCGTTCACATACGTAGATGCGTTCTTCTGCCTGCAACGGCAGATTCGCAATGTCTCTGAACGCATCAAGCGATCATTGCAAAGATTAACAACATGTCTCGCGGGTCAGGTTAATCAACCAACCGTTGATGAGCCTCGAAAATATGGCAGTTGTTATGACGACGAGGCGCGTCACATCAACCGTTGCCTATAAAATATTAGGCAAAGACCGCATCACGGGCGAATGCCGCGTAAGGCGATCGGATCTTTGAGAGGTTTGCACTTCAAAGGTGCAAGGATTACGGAATTGCGTCCGGTATGCAAAATGATCGGGGAATCCAATTGTCGAAGCCGATCACTCCCAGGTTCGGTTCCTCCCCCTAGGTAGGGGGAGGTGAGGAGGGGGTAATAGATACCACCCCCTAGCCCCCTCCTACATAGGAGGGGGAACTGCTAGCCACGCATCATTCTGGAAATTTCACGTTCAGCATCGCGTCGTTTGAGCGTCTCGCGCTTGTCATGTTTCTTCTTGCCGCGCGCCAGGGCCACTTCCAATTTGATGAGCCGGCCCTTAGCATACAATGAAATCGGGATCAGTGTCAAACCGGCTTCTTGTTTTTTCTGTGCGAATTCGCGCAGTTGTTTTTGGGAAACCAGTACTTTGCGTTTCTGGTACGGATCGTAGGCTGCCTGGTTTTTCAATTGGTACGGCGCGATGTGGCATTTGGCCAGATACAGTTCGCCGTTTTCGATGACGATGAATGATTCATTCAGCGACACATGCCCCGCGCGCACTGACTTGACCTCGGCACCGGACAATACCAAACCGGCCTCGATTGAGTCGAGGAGTTCGTAATTGAAGCCAGCTTTGGTGTTGCGGATGCGCTGCATAGGGGGAATATAGCATTTTTGGCGGGACTTGACAAACTTGTCATAATTTGATATACTAGTCCTAACCTGGAATTTTCTAGGAAAATGTACTTTTAAACCAAAACAAATGGCTGAAAACAAAGAGGTCGTTGAGATGTTTGACAAGTTTCTTGCATCTTTACTCAAGCTAGTAACCAAATGGCTTACCGAATGGGCGGTAGATTCCCAGAAATTATTTCACGCGTTACAGCAGATTCGCAAAGAAGACCTTATAGGGTTATCTCTGGGAACTCACGAAATCAAACCCAAGGCGACAACCCAAAAAGTTGTGACTGCGGATGATGATTTTGAATGCATTTACACCAGTGAACTGATTACCATTCCCGACATGGGCACTATCACCGCAGATTGCAAAAAACTGTGGAGCGAGAAAATGGGCAGCGCGCCAATTCCCGAAGGGTTGAAAACAGGTATTCAAAAGCGAATAAAGATAATCCGTTTAAAGAAAAACAAATCTTCCCAAAAGATTGTTGACCACCTGAAACAATACACAGCAGCAATCCTACCCAACGTATTTGGCTTACGCATTGCAGAATTGAACTGTTTGGCACAATTACCAAAAGACGTTTGGATTCGCGGTATTGACGAAAGAGATAGTCTTTCGGTGGCTGCGGATGGCGACCGTCTGGTGCCGAACGCGTGCTTCCACTCCGCTGGGAGCGTGGACCGCGACTGGGACTATTGGGGTGGTGGCTGGTCTGCTGGCGATTGCTTCATGCTTCTCTGCGACTAATGCGCTTAGATGCTTAGATACTCAGTTTCCATTATGTCCTTAGATTCTTATGTGGCATCGCTTGCGATGCCACTTTTTTTATACAAAAATTTCGCTATACTACGAGCGGAATGAGATTGGTGCGCGGCTACGGTTTCGCACTGTCGACTTCTCGTAAAAGAATCTGCGAGCGGTTCATGGGGTATGCTTCATGAGCGAGTACAGTCTTTCTCGAAAAAATCAAATTAGTCGGTGCGCTATGCTGGCGGGCGCTATAAAATTATAGTGGCTCCAAATAAAATTCAGAAAGTGTCAGGTGATACTTTCGGTGGCATGGAAGGCATGGCGTACAAATCTTTCGGTGAATGCGAATGGCAACCGTATGGTGCCGAACGCGTACTTCAACTCCGATGGGAGCGTGAACCGCGACTGGAACAATTGGGATGGTGACTGGAATGCTGGCAATTGCTTCATGCTTCTCTGCAACTCATTAGATTTCTTCCGCTACGATGTGGCGGAAGTTTTTTCTTGCAGACTTTTCTTCCATCCACCCAGCATTCTTCCTGAATCGTCGAGGAGAACAATGAGCGAGGCATAAATTTTGCGGTCAATTACTTTTTGTTCCCAGGCAATTTGCAGAAAGAATTTAATGAGGTCGCATTTGCCAATTGCCTGTGAGACCAGGGAGAGTTTTTCAAATTTGTCGTAAGCGAATGCTGCCCTAAAAATTATTTCAAGCAATGACGTAAACAGATTGTCTATTTTTGCTCCAACGGTGTAGCGATCGACACGTTTTAGATTGATCAAATAGTCATGCCACGCTTGGTACGCAGATTTCGTCCGAGTGAGTACTAACGGAATCGTTGGGGGGGGGGGTAATATTTAGGGTATGTTTGTTCATAGGTATCAAGATATCATAACCATGGAAAATATCCTTGCAACATGGGATCGTTTCGTTCGCGGGAAAAGGAACAAGAAAGATGTAATGATATTTCAAGCAGAGCTTGCGGATAATATGGCAATGCTCTATTTAGAGTTGAAAGAAAAAACGTATAAACACGGTAATTATTTTGCATTCAATATTTCTGATCCAAAACCGAGGAATATTCATAAGGCAGCCGTTCGTGACAGGGTGTTGCATCATTTAATTTACAAAGAGCTTTATTGGTATTTCCATGATAGATTTATCTTCGATTCTTATTCTTGTAGGAAATATAAAGGAACACATAAAGCATGGGAACACTTTCAGGAATTTGCTGGTAGAGTGTCGAAAAATAATACGCGCACCTGTTATGTTTTGAAGTGCGATATCAAAAAGTTCTTTGCGAGTATTGACCATGCTATTCTTGGTGAGATTCTAAAAAGACATATCAAAGACTCTGACATTCTGTGGCTTATCAACCAAGTGGTAAAAAGCTTTCATACAACGCGGGAAGGTGTAGGCCTTCCGCTTGGAAACCTGACGTCACAACTCTTTGTGAATATCTACATGCATGAATTCGACATGTTCATGAAGCAGGAACTGCGTGAGAAATATTATATTAGATACGCAGATGATTTTGTGATACTTTCCAATAATAAAAAACATCTTGAAACGATTTTACCCTTGATGGAAAAGTTCTTGAACGAGAAACTGAAACTTTCACTTCATGAGCATAAGGTGTATATTAAAACATATGCGACAGGTGTTGATTTCTTGGGCTGGATTCATTTCCCGAACCACCGTCAAATTCGCACATCTACCAAGAAGAAAATATTGAAAAAAATGAAATGGTACCCAAAACCCGAAACGGTTAATTCATACCGAGGATTACTGCATCATGGAAATACCTATCTACTAAGAAAACGAATAGGAATGGAATGATAATCCGCAGGGCTTTTTTTCTTGCCAAAATGATGTAGAATGAGTCCCATGGCTAAAAAGAAAAACACCAAAACTCCCGTAGTAAAACTTGGGTTTTTTGGACAAATTATTGTCGCGGTTTTGGTATTCGCACTCCTCTCGGGCGCCTATTCGCTGCTTGTGGGCGGCGCACAGAAAGTCGAGGATATTTCATTGTCCCAGGTCGCGCAGATGGTGAATGCAAATGATATTAAATCTATTACGGTCAAGGGTGATACGCTTGATATTGTAGCGGGTGACGATACGCTGAAACGTGCAAAAAAGGAAATGGAAAGTTCGCTGTCTGAAACGCTTGCAAACTATGGCGTGAAGCCAGAAGCGTTGGCGAAAACGGATATTGTTGTCAAAGATCAGTCAGGATTCGGATATTGGATGTTGACCCTGCTCCCGATTATTATTCCGGCGCTCTTCATGGGATTTTTCATCTGGATGATGATTGCACAGATGCGCGGCGCATCAGGCGGCATGAAAAACGCGTTTTCATTCGGACAGTCCAAGGCGCGCGTAACGAATCCTGATGAGAAAGGAAAAGTTACGTTCAAGGATGTTGCAGGAAACGAGGAAGCGAAACAGGAATTGATCGAAGTTGTTGATTTCCTGCGCAATCCGAAAAAATATTTGGATATCGGCGCAAAAATTCCCAAGGGAATCTTGCTCACGGGTAATCCCGGAACTGGAAAAACGCTGCTTGCGCGTGCGGTTGCGGGCGAGGCGGGCGTTCCGTTTTTCCATCTGTCAGGTTCTGAATTCGTAGAAATGTTCGTGGGGGTCGGCGCATCACGCGTGCGCGACTTGTTCGACATGGCCAAAGCGTCTGCGCCAGCAATTATTTTCATTGATGAAATTGACGCGGTAGGGCGTTCTCGTGGTATGGGCATGGGTGGCGGCAATGACGAGCGCGAGCAAACCCTGAACCAGATTTTGGTTGAAATGGACGGATTCGAGCCGACGGAAAAAGTCGTCGTGATGGCGGCAACGAACCGTGCAGACGTGTTGGATTCAGCGTTGTTGCGTCCGGGACGTTTTGACCGCCGCGTGTATCTGGATGTTCCAGATCGCAAAGATCGCGAGGCAATTTTGAACATTCATGCCAAGGAAAAACCACTTGCCAAGGATGTGAACCTGGCCATTGTCGCCGAACGCACGTCAGGATTTTCCGGTGCGGATTTGGAATCGGTGATGAACGAGGCGGCGATTTTCGCCGCGCGCGCGGATCGCAAGGAGGTGCTGCAAAGCGACCTGCTGCAAGCGATTGAAAAAGTCATGATGGGGCCCGAACGCAAATCGTACTTGCACAATGAACGCGAACGGAAAATCGTCGCGTATCACGAAGCAGGGCATGCGATCGTCGGATCGGCATTGGAATTTGCGGATCCGGTTCACAAGATCACCATCGTTGCGCGCGGTCGCGCAGGCGGATATACCTGGGCAATTCCGCTTGAAGAGAAAAAATTGCCGTCGCGCAGCGAATTGTTGGACGACTTGGCGGTTATGTTCGGCGGACGTGCGGCTGAAAAATTAATGTTTGGTGAAATTACGACGGGTGCGGAAAATGATATTACGGTTGCCACGCGCACCGCGCGCGACATGGTGACGCGCTGGGGAATGTCGGATGCCATCGGTCCGGTCGCCTATGGCGGATCCGGCAAGGGCATGTGGGGCGAACCCGGTGCCCATGACAAGGATCATTCCGGTGACATGGCGCGCAAAATCGATGACGAGGTCGCCATGATCGTGAAAACGGCGCTCGACCGTGCGACGGAAACGATCGCCCAGTACCGCGAGGCACTGGATGCGGTTGCGGCGAAACTCCTTGAGGTAGAAACATTGGAGCAGGAACAGTACAATGAAATCATCAAGCAGTTTGGCATGAATCCGAAAACAAAAAGCGCTTAGGCGTTTTTTACTTGAAACGAATGCATAAAAAAGGTAGGATTCGTTGGTTCGGGAGTATAGCTCAGTTGGTTAGAGCACAGAGCTTATACCTCTGCGGTCGGTGGTTCGAATCCACCTACTCCCACCGTACTTATTCTCGGATTTGGCTATTGCGCTATTTATCTTATCCCCAAAAATGGTATACTGTCTGGGTATGAAACAGAACCCTTTTCAAACGATGGTAGCGGCTGCTGCAGTGCTTTCGATCGCACTTGCGCCAGCTTCGGTATTTGCCCGAGAACTTGAACTGCGAAGCGTCGCTGAAACTCCCGAGGTAAAAATAGAAGCGCATTCCCAGGCCAAGGTATCTGGTGATGCGGCGACATTCTGCTCGTTTATCAAGGATAAATCAGTCGATGATTTCCGTCATTTCGGCGAACGAGCCGATAAAATGACTGAACATCGAGAAAAGCGTGATGGTGTGATTGCGGAATTGCGCGCAAAAATTGATGGAAACCGAGAAGAAAATCGTGGCGAACGCCAGGCGAAAATGGACGACATGATGGCGCGTTGGGAATCGAATGCAAAAACGGATGCAGAAAAATCAGCGCTCGCGCAATTTAAACTCGAACTCCAGGCTGCGGTCGGCGATCGCCAGGCAGGGGTAGATGGGGCGGTATCGACGGCCCGCGATTCACGAGATGATTTGCGATCAGAAACGCGCGCGGCAATCGATGCCGAGGTTGCGAAACTGCAGGATGCCATCAAGGCAGCACTGGATCGTGCACAGTCCGATTGCGACAAAAACATTTCATCGGCAACCGTGCGCACGAATTTTGCGGCTGACGTGAAAACCGCAACCGATGCGTTTAAAAAATCAGTTGCGGATATCAAGGCAAACGCCAAGACTGATGCGACCGTGATCCGCGATGATCGCAAATCAGAACTGGAATCAAACCGCGCTGAATTCCGAGGATTTTTCCAATCGTTACGCGAACGGTTCAAGTCACTGTTTGGAATCAAGGCGAAAGGGGAGGTAAAGGTGGGAGCTGAGTAATAAAAAACAGCCCGAAAGGGCTGTTTTTTTATGGTACAATAGTTGCCATGATTCGACCTGATCATCTATACAAAATGATGGTGCGCGATATAGCGATTATCGCCATCAGCATTTTGATTGCGATTGTTATTGTGAAATCCGGTATCGTGCATCGTTTAATCGATTGGGCAGCGGATTTCCAATACATTGGGGAACGTTCATTTCGGGTATGTTTTTCACGAGCGTGTTTACGACCGCGCCCGCCATCGTCGCTCTCGGCGAGTTTGCCAAGGAAGGTTCGCTGCTCGTTACGGCATTTTTCGGGGCGGCAGGAGCCGTGATAGGTGATTTGCTTATTTTCAAATTCGTGCGCGATGAATTATCGGGGCATATTGCGACATTGGCACGTTCTCCAAAACGGCCTAGTCGTATTCGCGAACTGTTTAAAAATAGATGGTTCAGATGGATTCCGTTTTTCCTCGGCGGATTTATTATCGCATCGCCGTTGCCTGATGAGTTAGGGGTGGGACTCATGGGTATTTCCCATGCCGACACCCGAACATTTATGGTGTTTTCGTTCTGTTTTAATTTCTTGGGGATTATTTTGATTGGGTTGGTGGCACGGGCGGTGTGATGGTGCGGTTCCCCCTCTTTTAGAGGGGGTTAGGGGGTGTGTTAGATTTCACGATATACTCTAGATAATGGACCTTAAAAAATATTACAACGGAAATCTCAAAGATCGTTCGCGTTACTTGCGCAAACATATGACCAAGGCAGAGGAAGCGCTTTGGTTTAGTTTTCTGCGAGGGTATATTCCAAGGGTTCACCGCCAGCGTCCCATGGCAAATTTCATTGTTGATTTTTATATTCCCAAAGCGGGGCTCGTTATTGAGATTGATGGCGATTCTCACTTTCAAGAAGGGGGAAAACAAAAGGACAAGATGCGCGACCTTGTCCTTAAAAATCTCAACTTGGAAGTTTTACGGTTTACAAATAATGACATCTTTCAGTCTTTTGATGCGGTACGTGAAGAGATTCACAAAGTAGTACAAAGAAGGTTGTATGAGTTTTCTCACACACCCCCTAGCCCCCTCTAAAAGAGGGGGAACAGCACCAGCGCATTCTCGTCCAGTATTATTCAAAATGAATCTCAAAATTCTTTGCCTCGATGATATGTTTCAGTAGGGGATGCTGTTTCAAATCCGGATCATTTGTTACCAAATTCTGCGCTTCATTGCGTGCAAATTCAACCATTTTGATATTTTTAATCGCTTCCATGCCAATATCGGAAATGCCCCATTGCTTGATGCCTGCCAAATCACCTGCGCCGCGCTGCGCCAGATCGAGCTCCGCCAGTTCAAATCCGTTTTTCGCGGATACGAATGCTTTTAATCGGTCAGTGGTTTTGGTGCTCTTTGCATCGGCAAACAAATAGCAATACGCCTGATGGTTGCCGCGGATCACGCGTCCGCGCAACTGGTGCAATTGCGCCAGTCCGAATCGTTCAGCGCCCTCGATAATGATATTCGTAGCATTCGGGACGTTGACGCCCACCTCGACTACGGATGTAGAGACCAAAATATCGATTTCATGATTTGAAAAAGCCTTCATGACCTCGTCTTTTTTCTTGGGTGTCATTTTACTGTGCATGACCTCGATGCGGAATTCTTGAAAAACGTTTTTCTTTAATCGTTCTGCTTCGGCGGTGACCGATTTCATGTTCAATGACAATTCTTTGTCGGGATCCGGTTCAGAAATGCGCGGGCAAATGATATATGCCTGTCTTCCGTTTTGAAGTTCTTTTCTTATTTTTTCATACGCCAAAGAACGCTTTTCCTCGGCGTTCGGCACGACCTCGGTAATGACCGGTTTGCGGCCTGACGGCATTTGGTCAATCACGGTCAAGTCCAAATCCCCGTACAAGGTGAGCGCAAGCGTACGGGGAATCGGGGTTGCGGTCATGGATAGGTAGTGGGGCGCATGACCTTCTTTTTTCGCCAGTTTCATGCGTTGGTTGGTGCCGAATCGATGCTGCTCATCAATAATTACTAATCCTAGATCTTCAAAATCTACTGATTTCTGAATCAATGCATGCGTTCCTATGACAATTGGAATTTCACCGTTTTTAATCCATTTTAATAATTGGGTGCGCGAAATTTCTGTCCATGGTTTTTGCGAGGATATGACCTTGGTCGGAAATTTTCTGCAACCGCTGCCGGTGATGAGTCCAATTTGAATTCCGGTATGCGCGAAATACTGCACGAAGTTTTCAAACAGTTGCGTTGCCAACACTTCGGTTGGTGCCATATAGGCAACTTGTAAATTTCCGAAATCGCCAAAACTGCCCGTGCCGGTGTGGTTCTGAATCGTTGCAAATGCCGCAACGGCTGCGACGAATGTTTTCCCAGATCCTACATCGCCCTCGATCAAACGCGACATAGGTTTTTCTTTTTGGAGATCAGCAAGAATGCTGGTAATTGCGTTTTGCTGCGACGGGGTCGGGGCAAAGGGGAAGCGCTTTTGGAAATCTGCGATGTCATCACGGTTGATGTCTAACTGATACGAAAACAGCTTATTATATTCTGCGCGTTCATACTGCCGCGATACTTGAATCAAAAATATTTCCTCGAACGCAAAGCGCTTGCGCGCGGCTTCGGCATGCTCCTTCCTTTCGGGGCAATGAATCCAAATGAGCGCTGTTGCAAGATTGGGGAGCTTGTATTTTTTCAAAATTTCAGCAGGAATCGGATCGGGAATTTGTTCATGGATTTTTTGTTTCAAGAGTTTTTGTGCGGCATGATACAACCATTTAGAGGTGATGCCGCGGGTTTCAGGGTAGATGGGGTAGCCGAAGAAATTTTTACCACCCCCCATACCCCCTCCTACATAGGAGGGGGAGCCCGCAAACAGTGAATCCTGTACATCAATCGGCATGTCGGGAGCTTTTTCAATTTCAGGATTCACTAAACTTTTGCCGTATTTGTTTTCCGTAATTTTTCCGGTTAATTTCACGGTGTCGCCTTCCTTGAACATTTTCGCCAGGTACGCCTGGTTCATCCAAATGACCTTGATCGTGCCGCCAGAAAAATCCGACAGTTGCGCGGTGCCCATGGGGATTTTGGATTTGAAACCTTTTTTCGTTTCCAGTTTTGACAGTTTTCCGTAGAGGGTCACGACTTCGCCGACAGGTGCGGTATCGACTGATGACAGGTGGGACATGTCGCTGTAGCGGGTCGGAAAGTGGTAGAGCAAATCATGCGCCGTTTCCAATTTCAGGCGCTTGAGCGCCTTGGTCTGGAGGTCGTTCAGGCGGAAGAGTTTTTCAATTTTGGTAGCGGGATTCATGATGGGTAGTATAGCAAAAAGCCGCATAGCGCGGCTTTTCTCTGTAACGTTATTTGAGGATCCCCTTGATCTTGTCCACCAGCTCATCAAGCGTGAAATTTGCCTTGACCATGTAGTCGTTAGCCCCCAAATCCAAACAGGTTTTGATGTCGGATTCTTCACCGAGGTTTGAAAATACGATGACTTTGATCGATTTTAATTTCTCATCGGCCTTCATGGATTTCAATACATCGAATCCTGACATGATCGGGAGCATCAGGTCGAGGATGAGCAAGTCAGGCGCGTCGGCTTGGAGCGCGGCCAGGCCCTCCTGACCATTAGCGGCCATGGTCACGGTAAAGCCCTCCTTTTCCAATTTGGTGACGGCGAGCGATCGGAGAAAGTCGTCATCCTCGATAATCATGATTTTGTGTGCCATATGATTCCGAGTATATCAGTTACCGCACCAAAGGCAAGCTGAAGAAAAACGTGCTGCCGATGCCTTCCTCGCTCTCAAACCACATGGCGCCGCCCTGGGCTTCGATGATTTGCTTGCCGACATACAGGCCGAGCCCCGTGCCTTTGTCATGCTTGCGGGCGTTTTCTGCGCGATAGAATTTCGAGAAAATGTGTTTTTGTTCGGGTAGGGGAATGCCGATGCCGGTGTCATGCACGGATACGACCAATTTTTCGCTGAACACCTCGGCACGCACGGTTGCGGAACCGCCGGCACGATTGTATTTAATGGCATTTTCGATCAGGTTCTGGAGCACCAGGCATGCTCGTTCATGGTCGGCAAGCACACGGGGCACATGGTCGGGCGCATGAAATGCGAGGCTAATACCCTTGGACTTTGCTTCCTCGGAAAATTCGTTGACGATGCTGGCGATGCAAGGAACGGGATCCATCGGTTCCGGTTTCAGATGCATGGTCCAGTCTGATACGTGATTGGCGGCGGACACATCAGCAAGCAGGTGAATCATCTGGTTGCTGCTTTCCAATCCGCGAGCGACGATTGCGCGCTGCGTTTCTGAAATCGTTCCCAAATCACCGTCGAGCATCATCTTGAATGTCCATTTCAAGGCCGCAAGTGGCGTGCGCAGCTGATGCGTCATGATCGAAATGAAGTCGGATTTTTGCACCAATTCATGTTCGAGCTGCTGTATGCGGTTGCGAAGTTCTGAAGCTTCCATGTGCAATCAGTATAGAATGTTGTATTGAAACAAGCAAAAAATAAAGGAGAGCTTGACGTAATGTAATTTATAGGGTAATCTAATATGAAACAAATGCATACATAATGGAACATACTTTTAATTTCTTGAACGGTGCCCTGGCTGGCACAATAGCTATTCTAATTATAATTTGCTTAGGTTTACACGGTTCAAACAAGCGGTACAGGAACCAAGCGGACCGCTTGGTAAAAAAATTATTTGGTACCGAAAATGAGCTGCAAGAGCTCAGGCAGAACACTATCTATTTTCATAAGTTGGTACAGGCAATAGATTCACCCGCGTTAATCATGAACACGTCTAACAAGCAGTGGGAGTTGAAATCGCCACAGAATCTTTCTGATGATCAGCAGAGGACGATTATATATCTCTGCCAACGCATGCACCAACTGTTGGTAGAACGAAAGATACTGTTGTTGCCTACCAGCGCCAAAATGCTTGATGATGTTTTGGATTTGCTACAGGATATTTCAGTT
Organism: uncultured Candidatus Saccharibacteria bacterium; assembly: GCA_964471025.1. Taxonomy (GTDB): domain Bacteria; phylum Patescibacteriota; class Minisyncoccia; order Phycocordibacterales; family UBA1006; genus CAIXMG01. Next base: position 11,513 of record CAYYES010000019.1, read on the forward strand.
CCTGCGACCCGCCAGTATTGGGATGACTATAATCCGCATGACAGTCCTTCGTTTGAAGCCTACAAACAGGTTCGAGCCATTATTATGGAGGCGCTTCGTTCCGCGGAAAACAAAACCCAGCGTGACGAAATTGTTCGTCGGGTGAACGAGACGCTGGTTGACGCAAATGACGACGTTCAAGCTATTTTGGAAAAAGTAGTGACGCATCAATAGAGTAATTACAGGCCGGTACACCCCGGCCTTTTTCATGGCAAAAAAATCAAAATATGCTAAACTCCCCGGACTGGAGACGTGGCTGAGCTGGTCGAAAGCGCCTCACTGCTAACGAGGTAGGGGTAACACCCTCGGAGGTTCGAATCCTCTCGTCTCCGCCAACTCGTGATAGCACGAGATGCATACAAAAAAGCACCAATTTTGGTGCT
>CAYYES010000020.1:0-3709 GCA_964471025.1 uncultured Candidatus Saccharibacteria bacterium
TAGTGATGATTACGATTTTGAAAATAGGTTCTGATATGGTTAAATAAAGACACCACCACAAAAAACACCCCTGCGGGGTGTTTTTTGTGGTGGTGCCCGGAAAGCAAGCCATCTGCATGGCCTGCGTGAGGACGAGAAAGGATTTTCGTTATTGAGCGCCGGCCCTGCGGCGCAAAATCGAAAATCATCTGCCGATGTAATCGGCGAGTCCTCTTGTCTATTTCACTTCTCCGACCATAAACTCCTTCCCCGCCCCCACAATCCACGTCTTCCTATCCGGCGACAAGGCAAGCGCCACTATGTTCATGTTCGGAACTTCTTGCAACCGTGTTTCTTGGTTTGTTTCCGCATCATACATCGTCACATACGTCGTTCCGTAACCGCCCTCCTCGCCCAAATCGCGGCTGATGTAGAGGAGTTTTGTTTTGGAAATAATCTGGAGCCCCGATCGATGACGATCGCGCGGCAGCATTATGCGCTTCACAACACCTGCCGCATCAGCAATAAACGCATTGCATTCCCCGGAACTGCAATCCCCCGCACCGCCCGATGCCATGGCCGCCATGATGCCAAGTTTCGAATCAACCGCAATGCCACCGTACAATGCCCAGCTTGTTTCGCCTAAATCAGTGATTTTATTCGTATCCAGATTAATCAGGTAATCATGTGACCCGTCGTCATACCCCGCATTAATGCGCGCCACATGATCCGGCACGATCCATTCCGCATAGCGCAATGATTTTATCCCAAATGACACCGGTAATTTCCTAAACGAACCCGTTGCAACATTCCAAATTCCCAGATCGCGTCCATGGCCCGCCTCGAACAAATTCTCGGCGTTTTCCTTGAATCCCAAAATGCGGTTATTGTCCGAAAACCATGCCCAGCCCGAACTTTCGGGTTTGGTGTCAAGCGTTTTCACATCTCCTGTCTGCAAGTTTTTTATCATGAATCCGCCGCCGTTCGTCGCCGCATACATTCCATTATTGGATACAAATGCGTCATTTACGAATTCGCTGGATGATATGAATTGCTCCTGTCCACGGGACGCATCATAGATTGAAAATCCATTATCGCGAAATATCGGCAGCACATCATCATTTTTAAATCCGCGCGACAACATCCCGCCCAATGCTTTGTCTTCGCCTGTTTTCAAGTTCACTACATGCCCCTGATTGGCAGGATTACCACCCTGGGTAAAGGCGCTGTAAGCGAAATAATTGCCGTCAGGCGAAAAATTTGCGAAACCAATATTCGTAACATTGAGCGGCTGCGAAAATACAGCAAACGATTTCCAGGCCTCTGCATGGCTCTTCGTCACCGGATTATTGGGCGCATGGTCCGCTTTCTGTGAAAGCGTTACCCCTAAAACGATTGCCACAACAACCACCATTACCACACCAATTGCGATCCATGTTTTTTTCATACGTGTTTCAAGATTAGGCTCGTGATAAAGGATGGTTATTTTACTCCCGCCCCATGATTTTGAAAAGCAAAAAAATGCGCTACCACGCATTGTCCCCGGCATTGTCCAAAATATGCCATAAATACAGGCTCAGCTGAGTATGAGCGCCCTCGTAATCCGCGGCGAGCCTGAGCATTTTTTTCTCGTCCGGAAGCGTTCGCAGTTTAAACGCTTTCTGGAATCCCTTTTTAATCCCCAAATCCCCGAGCGGCAGCACGTTCGGCCGATTGAGCGCGAATATCAAAAACATGTCCGCGGTCCAACGGCCAATGCCTTTGACCGCGATCAAATGTTCCCGAATTTCATCACCCCTCATTTTCGGGAATTTCCGCGGAACGATTGTCCCGTCCAAAAATTTCGCCGCCAAGTCGCGCAAATAGCCGCGTTTCTGTGCAGATACGCCGACGCTTTGGAATTGGGCGTCAGTCAGTTTCAATACCTCCTCGGGTTTGGGAAATTTGGATGCAATAACCGTTCCGAATTTGCTTTTCTTGTTCGCGACCGCAGCATCAAACAACGCAAAGAACTTCTTCTCGATGCTTGCTGCGGCTTTGCCGGATAACTGCTGGTAAATGATCGAACGAACCAAGGATGCAAACGCGTTTTTCGACGGCAAGAGTTTTCGAATGTTTTTATTTCGGATAGGAAGTTTTTCCATATCATTAAAGTGATGCTACTTTATACTTCTCAAAATCTGTTTCCGAATTGAGTGCAATACCACTTCCCATTTCGGGCTCGTAATCTGACCAGGTATAGAGCGTGCAGTGCGCAACGGGCAATTCAAAATGAATGCCTGTCATGCGCGACAGTTCACTCATAAACGGCTCCAAATCCGGCAGAGTAATTTTTTGAATGATACTGCGTCGTGTATGGCGTGGGATTTGAACCTGATCGTTAATCGCAAATTCCGGAATCGTCCGTTCCAGCACATAATATTCAGGCAAAAAATCCATATGCCATGAAAACGACCGCGCGAGGCCGAGTATCTCTGCAGGATCTGCCAATTCACCCCGATTAACTGCCTGCGCCAATTTCTTGCCGTTTTGGAATGATAGCAACGTCACATGCAGTTCGGATTTCTGGCGCATTCCCTGTTCTGCGGCATAGTCAACCACGCGCCGCGGAATGGCGATTTCAGAAAACGGCAACAAAAGCGTACATTTTTCGGGATCCCAAATAAATTCCATATTAGTTTCCGACCAATGCCTCGATGCGCTCCTCGACCGGCGGATGCGTTGCAAATAATTTGGCCATCACGGACGATTTCGTACCGAACGGATTCGCAATAAACAAATGCGCCGTCGCCGTAGATGCATGTTGCATCGGACGGTTATAGGATCCGATTTTTTGAAGCGCGCTTGCAAGACCTTCGGGATACCGAGTAAGCAACGCACCCGACGCATCGGCCAAAAATTCGCGTTTGCGCGAAATCGCCAATTGGATCAGGGTTGCAACGATCGGCGCCACAATAATACCCACGATGCCAAGGATCATGAAGATGCCGTTTGCGCCGCCTTCGCGGTCGTTGTCGCGGTTACGCATGCCGCCCCACATCATGCTGCGCAGGAAAAAATCTGCGACGAGCGATATCAATCCCACGAGCACCACCACGACCGTCGCAATCAAAATGTCGCGATTGCCGATATGGGACAATTCGTGGGCAATGACGCCTTCGAGTTCTGATCGATCCATCATACCGAGGAGTCCTGTCGTAACGGCGATTGCCGCATGTTCGGCGTCGCGCCCCGTGGCAAATGCGTTCGGTGCCGGATCATTAATCACGTATATTCGCGGCTTCGGCAATCCGGCCGTAATTGCCAAGTTTTCCACGATGCGATGCAGTTCTAAATATTCTGACCCATCAGCCGGTACCGCACGGGCGGAAGCGAGCGCGATTTTATCCGAATGCCAGTACGCCACGATATTCATCCCTACGGAAACAACCGCAAAAATATACAAAATATTCGGGTTGCCATACACATACGACAATGCCCACCCCACTCCAACGAGCAACGCCAAAAACACGGACATGAGGATCCATGTATTTCGGACGTTTTCAGATTGATGAGTGTAGAGCGTTGCCATGATTTAAAACTTCACTTCTACCGGCTTGCTTTCCACCCCGTCATCAGGAATATCGAAAAATTCTTTCTTGCCGAAATGAAACAGGTTGGCGATGAGGTTCGACGGAAATACTGAAAGCATCGTGTTGTAATCGCGCACATTGCCATTGTAAAATCGGCG
>CAYYES010000020.1:3809-11561 GCA_964471025.1 uncultured Candidatus Saccharibacteria bacterium
CGTTTCAGCTGCACCTCGATATCCGCCCATGCTTCATCAGCACGGTTTTTAAACGTAATAAATCGGTTATAAGCGGCAATGGCCCAAATAGCTAGAATTGCGACAATAGCGATAATAATCCACAAAATAGTCATAGAATAAGCATGAAGAATAAGAATAAGTAAGGACAGGGAGCGACGGGCTGCCTTAGATATGCATTCTACCACGGGATGCTTTAGCAAGACCAGCAATGGTTCTCTGTACTTCCACTGTTTCCATAATCAGTTTTTCAAAGACCTCAGGCTCTATATAGTTCAAGCCAAAAGCTATTCGCAACTGAGATTCTACTTCACAAGCCGATCCGCGGGCTATAGAACAAAAATGATACTTGTCGCGTGCAGAATGACGGGCAAATCCTTCTGCAATATTTGACGATATACTCACAGATGCCCTCCTAATCTGGTTGGTTAGACCGAATAGTTCTGTTTTAGGGAAATTTTTAGTAACAGAATAAACACTTAACGAAAGTGCGTAAGCTTTTTGCCACGCAACTAATTCCGTAAAGTGTTTAATCGTTGCCATATCTTATTTAAATTATATCTGTAATGATTTAAATTTCCAAAACTTATTCTTATTCTTGCTACTTATTCTTCTGCTTGTAGTTATTCCACACCATCAACAATGGCGATGCCAGGAAAATCGATGAATACGTTCCAAAAAACATACCCAGGAACATGGCCGTCGCGAGCGTGCGCGTCGTTTCGGGACCGTACAGGTAGAGCGCGGCAAGCGCGATCAATACCGTAACCGACGTCATCACCGAACGCGTGAACGTTTGGTTGATGGATTTCCCTACCGTGTAGCTGAAATCTTCCTTGATATGTTTCGTTTCGTTCGTATGCAAGTTTTCGCGAATACGGTCGAACACGACAATCGTGTCATTGATCGAAACGCCGAGGATCGTGAGGAGCCCCACCACAAACAACGTATCCACCTGCCATCCGAACATTGCGAAAAATCCGGCAGGAATGACCACGTCATGCACCAATACGACAATCGCAATCAACCCATAGACCCATGATGAAATCGGACGGGAAACCTTGCGGAATGCGAATGCAATAAATAGGATGATGGCGATGGATACCACAATTACTGACAAGATCGACTTGCTCTGCAATTGTTTGCCCACCGTCGGACCAATCGTATTGAATCGTTTTTCGGTCGCATGCGCGTCGCCAAACGACAATGCAGCAAGCACCGCGTCTTTCTGTGCCTGGTCAATCACCGGCGTGCGGACAATCAATCCGCTCGCGCCGACTTCTTGCAATTCTGCATCAGCCTGCACCGGTGCAATATGGGCGCGAACCTCGGAAACCGCGGGACGGTTGTCATAGGCTACCTCGAGCACGGATCCGCCGGTGAAATCAACGCCAACATTGAACCCCTTGACGGCCATGGTCACGATTGATCCGGCAACCAACACTATGGCGATGATGAAAAATATAACCTTGTTTTTGATAATAAACATACAATTATTTTGAAAGGCCTGACGAGAATAAGAATCGTTTCACTCGACCGCCATCCTTGCCCGCAACCGCGAGCAAGAAAATGCGAGAAACCGTAATTGCCGTCAGCATGGAAATAATTACGCCGAGCCCGAACGTTACCGCAAATCCCTTGATGAGCGTGGTTCCGAATGCATAAAGCACAACCGCGGAAATGATCGATGAAATGTTTCCGTCGCGAATGGAATTCCAGGCGCGTTCGAATCCGATTTTCACCGCATCCCCGATCGATTTGCCCGCGTGCAATTCTTCCTTCATGCGTTCGAAAATGAGAATGTTTGCATCTACCGCCATCCCGAGCGAGATAATGAACCCTGCAATACCCGCTGACGTGAGCACGACCGGGATCAATTTAAACAATGCAAGCATGAGCGCCGCGTAGGCCGCGAGAGCAACCGTTGCAATGATGCCCGGCACGCGGTACCACACGATCAGCAATGCGGCGATCGCGATGATGCCGATCAGGCCTGCCACGATCCCGGCATGCATAGCGCCTGCCCCGAGCGTCGGCCCGATCGCATCCGTTGAAATCAATTCAACGGGAACCGGCAGAGCGCCCGAATTCAAGCGTCCGACGAGCGTGCGCGCTTCCTCGGGGGTAAATTTTCCGGTAATGACCGCCTGACCGCCTGAAATTTTCTCGTTCACATTCGGCGCAGAAATGATGGCACCGTCGAGGTAAATCGCCACCGGCTTGCCGATGTTTTCTGCCGTAATTTTTTCAAACAACTTTGCTCCCTCGGTATTGAACTGGAGTCCAATGATCGGCGCATGCGTTGTCTGATCGAACTGGAGCGTTGCGCGCGACAGGTACTGCCCGGTCAATCCACTTGGTTTGTATTTTGCATCATCGCCAAGAATCGCAGCATTCAGATCGAGTTTTCCATCCTTGATATCTGACGCCTTGATTGTCACCGGTCCTGACTGGCCCGGTTTGTAATTGGGATCTACCACTTTGAATTCCAACAATGGCGTTTGCCCGATCATGGCGATTGCTTTCTTGGTATCGGTCACGCCAGGCAATTCGACAATCAAATGATATTCGCGCCCATTACCCCCGAGCGTTGTCGTCTCAGTCGTCACGCGCGGTTCGGACACGCCAAACAGGTTCACGCGACGTTCGATAACATCACGCAGCGAATCCATAGCATCGCCCACCTCGGCCGCCGGAACGCGGGACACGTCCGCGCGATAGGTCAAATAGGTACCCCCTGATAAATCGAGGCCGAGTTTAAACGGCTTGTGGTTCGTCGTCTGTGACCAGTACACGAAAAATCCTACCCCAACGGCGAGGATAAATACCACAAATGCAATCAATCTGTTTTTCCACATATGCTTGTAGTATAAGGATTTTTTGGATTTTTGATACTTGACAAGCAGAACAAGAAATGCTACCTTTGCTTGAAACAAAACAAAAATAATATGCCAACTATTGAATTCATCGGCTTAGGCTGGGCAGATACACGCGGACTTTCTGAAAGTTTTAATACGAGACTACGCAAGGAATTGAAAGAAAAAGAGCCCGAGATCGCAAAAGATACCGTTATGGTAAACTATCCGGAAAGTACCGTTACCGACTGCGATGGTAATTCAAAACCGTTCGTGCGCATCTGGACAATAAGTGATGAAAGGTTTGAAAAAATCAAACAAATTATTGAAGGTCTAACTTCCACAATAGACATTGAGCATGCGCAAATGAAAAACTTTTTTCCTGCAACAAAGCAACAAGATTCGTAATTATTCTTGCCGCCATTTATACCTGGCGGTTTTTATTTCCTAAAAACTTTTGAAAGCGCGGAATGTACCAAGTACGCAATCCCAACCCCAATACCCGCCCCGACTACAACATCAATCGGGTAATGAATTCCGGCAATGACGCGAAACACGGCAATGACCGTAGCGAACAGATAAAGAAGACTTCCCGTTTTTCGGTTGTAGAGAAAGACTGCGGTGGCAATCGCGAAAAACAGCGTCGCGTGCCCCGAGGGAAATGAGGTGTAATCCTGCACCATAAACGTATTCGGGATTCCCCGTGCAACGAACGGCCGGGGCGCATGGACGATGATTTTAAGGATTGCAGAAATTCCCCATGCCACCAACACAGTAACCGTGGTTATAGAAACCTCTTGAAAAAATTTTTTCGGATGATGGCGATATTCGCGCGCGAAAAAACCAAGTGCACAAGCAATAGCAAGCACCGCCGGCCATTTGGCAAAAAATCTGATGAGGTGGGTAATGAAATCCATACAACGAGAAAAGAAATGCTGCAGAGCGCACGGGACCTACGTTATGACCAAAAATACGATCAATAACACGATGCCTGCAATGATGCGGTACCACCCAAACAAGGTAAAATCATGTTTTGCAATGTATCGCAGCAACCATTTTGCAACCACGAACGCAACCGCCCCTGCGACAACGGTTCCCACCCCGAGCATTATCCATTCATTCCCAGTAAATGAAATTCCCGTTTTCAAGAGATCGTATCCCGTCGCGGCAGCCATGGTAGGAATGGCGAGGAGAAATGCCGTTTCAACGATTACCGCGCGCGGAATGTTCATGCTGACACCGCCAATGACGAGCGCGCCCGAACGTGAAACCCCGGGAATGACCGCGAGCGACTGAATAACGCCGAGGGTAACCATTTCACGCAATGACAGATCCTCGATCGATTTTACCGAAAACGATTCGTTTCCCCTGCGGGAAAAATTTTTCTCGAGGATCACCATCGCAATGCCGCCTATTACCAGCATGACCGCCGCAATCCATACGTTCCCAAGCAAAAAATGCTTGATAATCTTGTACAACACAAACCCGATAATTCCCGTCGGGACAAATCCGACAATGATGTTCTGCCAAGCTTTTTTAGATTTCAGCAGTTTTTCACGATACAGCATCACGACAGCCAAAATCGCACCCAGCTGGATGACAATGGTAAAACTTTTTACGAAATCGGTCGGGATAATGCCAAGGAGTTTTGTGGCAAATTCAATATGCGCCGTCGATGAAATGGGCAAAAATTCGGTGATTCCCTCGACGATCCCGAGGATGATGACATGGAGTAGCAACATATACCCAGTCTGACAGAGGACGGGTCGACTGTAAAGCCTTGAAAATAAAGTGTTTTAGGTCACGTTGACATAAAGCAAACAATATGCTATACTGGACTAAACCAAATTAAACTAGAAATGGCAGCAACCAAGAAAAAGAAAGTGGGTCGTAAAACAGCCAACAATGTTCAGGTAAAAACGGCTCTCAGTGTTTTAAGGTTATTGAACCGTAAGCCGGCAGAGAACCTAATTAATTTACTTGCGAAAGAAAAAAAGCCTATCGCCGTGAAGGATATACAAAAAAGGCTTAAAATGGAGCAGTCGGTTACTTCATCGTTTTTGAAACAACTAAAGAGTTTTGGTGTGGTAACATCGATACCTGAGGGCAAACACCGCCTCTATGCGCTCGAAAAACTACAATTACAAAAATACCAAACATTGGCTATGGCATTCCATAATTTAGCTACAACCTAACAGCCTGAACCCCATTCGCAAGAATGCGGGTTCTTTTTATAACCCTAAAAATTCATGTTTCGTATCATCGCGATGGATGCGGCGCTGGTAGCCGCGCATGGACATCAGAATGCCAAGTGCCGCAAATTCGGTCAGTAAATGCGATCCCCCGTAGGACATAAACGGCAGCGCAATCCCCGTCACCGGCATGAGCCCGATATTCATCCCGATATTGACGATGATATGGCTCATGAAAAATATCGCGACGCCGAGCGCAAACAGGATTTCAAAATTGGTGGACCCAAATGTTCCGTTGGCGATGATGCGCCACATCACGATCCCAAAACACAGGATAAGGATCATGGCCCCGATCAGTCCCCATTCCTCGGCAAAGGCGGCGAAAATGAAGTCCGTTTTATATTCTGGCAGGAAATTCAGACGCGACTGTGTCCCGTACCCCACGCCCTTGCCCATCACTTGCCCCGAACCGACCGCAATCACGGATTGATACACGTTGTATCCCGTGCCGCGGATATCAGCCATGGGATTAACAAAGTTCATGATACGCGCTTTTTGATACGGTTTGAACACGAATGCCCACAATCCCCCAAACGCAATCAACCCGATCGCAATCAACCCAAGGAGGTGTTTTTTTGAAATTCCCGAAACCAGCATCATGCCAAGCCAGATCGCCCCGAGTACCATGGCTGATCCGAAATCCGGCTGTAAAAATACCAGAGCAAACGGCACGAACGTGTACGCCGCGGTAATGATGATATGTTTCGGATTCGCAATTTCAATGTGACGGCGCGATAAATATTTCGACAGGATTAAAATCAATACGAGTTTCATCGGGTCGGCCGGCTGCAAGGAAAATCCCCCGAAATCGAGCCACGATGTCGCCCCCTTGGCCGTATGGCCCAGGAAAAACACGAGCAAGAGAAGCGTCACCCCGAACCCGAACAACCACACCAAGGTTTCGGCGCGTTTAAACACCTGCGCATCAATTCCCGCCAGGAACAGCAAAACCGCAAACGAAACGATGACCCAAATACCCTGGCGCACCACCTCGGCACCACCTAACCCAAACGACGCCATGGTAACCATCCCGGCAGCCAAAATAGGCACCACCGCGCAGACCAGAATCCAATCAATATTTCGAAATACGCGGGAAAACATGGTGCTATCCTAGCATATTTTTGCAAGAAAAAACCGCTCTGTACGGGCGATGTTACTGCTGCACAAACGGATTGATTCTCGGAATAATTTCGATGCGCGTGACGGGGGCGCTGAGTTTCTGCGGCCAGGTGAAATAGGCTTTTTGCGTCGTCTGCTGCGGTATCGTTTCAATGATTGTCTTGCTCGCTGCAATTGCATTGCCGTCGGCTCCATACAGGATGGCAACCACCTGGACGTTGCGGTAATCAAACAATGTATTGTTCACCACATCCGCAGACAATTTTGGCGCACGGTCCACATCGGCGAGCATCGTATTGGCACTCGTCAGCTGGGGAACCGCGTAGCGCGCGTCTAGCGTCGTCCACTGCGGCACGCTCGTGAACGTGAAAAATACCTGGGTCGGAATGCGGTTCCCTGTTTTAATCGGCGACGCAAAAATCGCCGTGCGCTCATTCGGTCCGATAAATGCCGTTCCCGTCACCGGTTCAGCGGCCAGGATGTTGTCGGCATCGTACGCGCGGAATTCATAATTGATCGCAGCAACGCCCGCCGTGCGGTTCTGATTTTCCACATACGCAACCGCGCTATACACCCCGGGAGTAACCTGAAATACGCGCGACCATAGTGGCACGATCGTCTTGGCGTCACGTGGGCATACGCGCGCACAAATACCGCCGCAATCAATCCCGCGCTCGTCCTGGTTCTGCTTGCTGTCGAAACACGTCGGTTCAACCGCAAAAAAAACTTTGTAAGCAACGTAACCGACCAGAATCGCAAGCACGATCCCGATCATGACAATGCATCCGAATTTTCGTTTCGTAGACCAATCCATATAAAACTATTGTAACAAAAAACTATCCTGTTGGGATAGTTTTTTGACATTGCATTGCATGCATAAGAGCATCCTACTTTGCGCAAAGCGCTTCGAGGGATGAATCAAGTTCTCTGTTCTGGCGACACCTACTCTTCCTCTTTCGAAGTACCATCGGTGTAGCAGTGCTTAACGACTCTGTTCGGAATGGGAAGAGGTGTGACCACTGTACCAAATCACCAGAACAGAGAACTTGATATAACGTAAATACAGGAAATGTATTTTCAAGCAAAACACAACGTATGATGTGCTACTCAAGAACCAAGAATCAAATTCCAAGATCCAAACATACGCGCATGCTATTGTTTGGTGCTTGGTTTTTGGATCTTGAATCTTCTTTTTGGTGCTTTCCAAATTTCCTAATAGGATATGGGCAATTAGTACTTCTCGGCTCAACGCATTACTGCGCTTACACCTAAAGCCTATCAACGTGATCATCTTTCACGGTCCTATGATTTCTAATCTTGGAGCTGGCTTCCCTCTTAGATGCTTTCAGAGGTTATCCATTCCCGACATAGCTACTCGGCAGTGCACTTGGCAGTACAGCCGATAGACCAGAGGTCAGTTCATCCCGGTCCTCTCGTACTAAGGACAAATCTCCTCAAAAATCAACGCCTGCAGTAGATAGGAGACCAACCTGTCTTGCGCTTGTTTT
>CAYYES010000021.1:0-9689 GCA_964471025.1 uncultured Candidatus Saccharibacteria bacterium
ATCGCAAGCGGACGAACCAATCGCGACAAGCTCATCAAGATGGTTGATGAAACCGAGGCAAATGCATTGGTCATCGACATCAAGGATGCTACGGGAAAAATTTCATTCCTCGTTGACGACCCGTATTTGCAAAACCTCGGATCAGCGGAAAACCGCATTCGCGACATCGTACCATTGATTCAGGAACTGCATGACAAGGGTATCTATGTCATCGGCCGCGTCGCCGTGTTTCAGGATCCCTACATGACGGAAAAACACCCTGACTGGGCGATTAAAAAACTTTCTGACGGAACGGTGTGGAAAGACCGCAAGGGATTGTCATTCCTCGATCCCGCCAACCAAAACGTATGGGGCTATGCCGTTGCCATCGGCAAGGCAGCCTACGCCATCGGATTTGATGAAATCAATTTCGACTATATCCGTTATCCGTCGGACGGAAATATCAAGGATATCGACTATAAACTCGAGGAAGGTAAAAAACGTGCGGACAACATCGAGGCGTTCTGGGCCTATCTGCACGATCACATGAAATCAGAAGCCAATATTCCCATTTCGGCAGACCTCTTTGGGCTCGTAACAACGGCAACGGACGACTTGGGCATTGGCCAAGTCCTGGAACGCGCATTGCCGCATTTCGATTACATCGGGCCCATGGTATATCCGTCGCATTACGCATCGGGTTATCAGAATATTGCCAAGCCAGCAACAAAACCGTACGAGGTAGTACTGTCATCCATGCAAGGCGCCAAGAAAAAAATCGACGCCATGCTTGCAGATCCTAATGTTTCGCCGGATATCAAGGCCCGCATCAGTTTCAATCAAATTCGTCCATGGCTCCAGGATTTTGACCTTGGAGCAACCTACACGGCGGATATGGTAAAACTCCAAATGAAAGCCGTCTACGATTCGGGGCTCGATTCCTGGATGATGTGGGACCCCGCCAACACCTATACCGTTGGCGCCTACGCACCCGCTGGCGCAGTGCAGTAAGCTCTGGTATAATGTGAACCTATGAAATATGCAACGGTAATCATGGTTCTTTCAGCCCTGGACATCATTGTTCTGTATTCAGGACTACCAATGGGATGGAAAAAGGGAATCATCGTAGTGGCCTCCCTCATCCTTTTGTTGACAGGATGGATCCTGCGCGCCATTTACAAACGCCGCAAGGAACGAGCTGCCGCACGTGCGCGTGCTATCGAGGAATCAATGGGTGAAGACATGGACCAGGTCGCCGCAACGATCGCAAGTGACGTCGCGGGCCAGGTAGAACAGGAAATCGACCGCATCCAGGACAACCGTTACTAATCAGTTATTTCACCTCCATACTTGTTATGACGAAAAAAGCGTATTACAACATGCTCTATGGAGCCGGCGGAATCATCGCCGCGCTTGCACTTTTCGTCCTTGGTGCATTTGCCGGAACGCATCCGGCTTTTGCGCATAAATTGTTTCCGCATCGCGCAATCGCGTCGGAATCAGGCCCCCAAGCGGACCTCGCGGAATTTTGGGAAGTGTGGAATTTGATGGAGAAAGAATATCCATTCTCCAAGGATGCGCCGACCGTTCAGGACCGCGTCTATGGTGCCATCTCGGGCCTCGTAGCGTCATACGGGGATCCCTATACGACATTTTTCCCGCCCAAGGAAGCCAAATTATTCAATGACGAAGTCGAGGGATCATTCGGCGGCGTAGGAATGGAGGTTGGCATGCGCGACGGATATATCACCGTCATCGCACCGCTCAAGGATTCACAAGCAGAGCGGGCTGGGATCAAGGCAGGGGATATCATTAGCAAAATCGATGATAAGAAAACGGATGATATGGATGTCGATACCGCCATCAGCCTCATCCGCGGTGACATAGATACTACGGTGACGCTCACCGTAGTGCGGACCGGTGAAAAAGAACTGCTCACGATTCCTATCGTACGCAAAATCGTTAACGTGCCCGTCATTGAAACAAAACAAGTGGGGGATGCATTTGTTATTTCACTTTACAGTTTTACTCGCGATTCCGTCAGCAAATTCCGTGACGCACTGCAGCAATTCAACGATTCAAAATCTTCAAAATTAATCATTGATCTACGAGATAATCCAGGCGGATATTTGGACGCGGCCGTCGGCATTGCCAGCTTCTTCTTGCCACAGGGTGAAACCGTCGTTCGTGAAAACAACGGCGGCGGTCAGCCGGAAATCGTACACCAATCCAAGGGATACGGAAAAATTACCAACACTATAAAAATCGCGATCCTGGTAAACGGCGGATCAGCATCAGCATCTGAAATCCTTGCCGGGGCATTGTCCGAACACGGTGTAGCAAAACTGGTCGGCACCACCACGTTCGGCAAGGGGTCTGTCCAGGAAGTCATTGATCTGTCAGACAAATCATCCGTAAAAATTACCGTCGCAAAATGGTTTACCCCCAAGGGTAACTCCATTTCCGAGAAGGGAATTACGCCGCAAGTTATCGTCAAGGAAGAGCCACACAAGGATCCCAAAACCGGAGCAATCATTGACCCACAGCTGGATGCCGCCATCAAGGCGCTGAAATAACACCCGTGCACAGGGTTTTATTTTTTTCAAAAAAATGATAGAGTTTTCCGCATGAAAGTCATCTACATCAAGAATGTAAAAGGTGTTGCAAAAATAAACGACATCAAGGAAGTGGCGGACGGTTTCGCGCTCAATAAATTGATTCCACAAGGACTGGCCGTCCGGGCAACCGATGAAGCTATTGCGCGTGTCCGCGAAGGACAGCAGTTATCGGCCGAAGCAGCGCAGAAAAAGGACAAGGAGCTGTCTGAGCTGCTTGCGAGGCTCGCATCAACAAAATCAGTCACGATTGCGGACCATCCGCACGCCAAAGGCCGCCTGTATAGCGCCGTAACGGCCCAGGAAATCGCGCACGCAATCCAGACGCAGCACAACGTGTTTATTCCCAAGGAACTCATGCAGGATTATGAACCCATAAGGGAAGCGGGGGAGTTTACCATTACAATCGGGAATCGTAACCGATCGATTTCCTATACCGTGATAATTACTTGACATTTAAATTTATACATGATAAATTAAAAATAACTATTTAATGAACCAATAAAAAACAGGCATATGAAAAAAATGATCCCTCTGGCCGGTATTGCACTTATGATACTCGTAGGTTGTTACCCTAACCCAGAGCAACCTGTAATATCACCTGCCGATCAGGCACTGGAATTAGACCAAGCATACCAGCGCGGTTACCGCCAAGGCGAAACGTACGGTGCCTATGAAGCTTATGCAGCATCGTTGCGCATTGTCGATAGTAGTACGCAGGGAACCTATTCCAAAACAACCGACCGAATCCTGAACCGGCTGAAAGACAGCATGGTGGCTCATGAATTTTGGTACGACACAGAGTAATTTCTATTTGCGCCGACACAGGTGCAAATTTTTTATCAAAAAATCCTCCGATCGGAGGTTTTTGATTAGATGACGCTCACTACTTTCTTGCGAAGCGTCGTGCCGTCAAATTTGGTCTGACGCTTGGAAGAGAATTTCACCGTACCTTCGCGATCTGCGAAAACCGTGTGATCCTTGCCGAGGCGTGTACCTGCACCAGCGAGAATTTTCGTTCCGCGCTGGCGGATGATGACTGATCCAGCCTGTGCAGCCTGACCATCATACAATTTGGTACCCAAATACTTTGGATTTGAGTCTCGGAGGTTACGCGCGGTACCTCCGGCTTTTCTATGTGCCATAGTGGTATACTAGAGAATAGCGGAGAACCCGCGTTACTGATAACCCTATGATAGTATCAGAAACCCGTATAAAAATCAAGTCCCTGGCCAAACCAGCCCTTGAGGCACTTATGCTCGTAGGGATCCTTATTTTAGCCTTTATTTTAGGGCGCATTTCAGCATTTTCCGAAAACCGCACCGAACCTGAAGTACAGGTCATTTACCCGCCCCTTGTTTCGACGCAGGTTTCTGCCTACCAGGCACGACTCAAGCCTGAGGCGTCCATGGAACCGTCACCTCAAAATGAACCAGGATCAGACTGGGCATTTGCCGCATCTAAAACAGGGAAGGTTTACTATGCCAAGGATTGCCCTGGCTTGTCACGCGTAAAACCAGAAAATAGGGTATACTTTGCCTCCGAAGCCGAAGCTCAGGCCGCAGGCCTGAGCGCATCTGCCGCTTGCCAATAAACTCAACCTATGACCATTACTCGCACTCACGGACTCATCGCGATCGTTTGCGCAGCGGCAACTGTTGCGCTTGTTTTGACGTATCGAAGTGTGCACATAGAATTAGCAACGCCACTTGCGGCGAGCGTAGGGGAACTGAAAGCCGCTGAAGTGACTCGACAACCGTTTGACCCGAATACTATGGATACGCACCTAGCACTCACGCCGAGCAACATCGTTTGGTTCACTAATTATTACCGGGTTCGCAACGGGCGCAATCCGCTTAAAATGGTTGACGCTCTCAATCGCTCTGCTTACAAGAAAAGCATCGACCTGTTCAAATATGATTATTTCGATCACGATCGCGATCATGGTCCGCGATTCGATGACTTCATAGACAATGAGCACTACGCGTTCATCAAAGCCGGAGAAAATCTAGCGCATGGAGATTTCAAAACCAGTCGCGAAGTCGTCGAAGCATGGATGCGCAGCGAGGAACATCGCGACAACATCCTTGATCCCGCGTATACGGAAATCGGTGTTGCCATCAATCACGGAACCCTAAGCGGCGTGACCACCGAAATGTTCGTTCAGCATTTCGGATTGCCACAACGGTATTGTCCCGAGGTCAGCAAGGCCGCAAAATCAACCATTGAACGCACCAAGGCCGATCTGGACGACCTGAAGGGGACGATCCAGTCCAAAGAGCTCGAACTCGCGTCAATTCATGCCGATGACGGAACTTATGCAGAGAAGGTAGACGCCTATAACAGCCTGGTCATGAACTACAACCAACTGGTCCAGAAACTCGGGGAAATGGTGGCAAATTACAACGCGCAGGTGAAAAAGTTTGATGAATGCGTTCGTGGAGTAGTGGAATAAATAATAGAATCATAAACCGCCTGAACCCGGGCGGTTTTATAAGATGGATAGAGAGGGTAGGAATAGGTATAATAGTCGCATAATATATCTTTTGCGACATTATCCTAGGGACAATCCACAGGGCTACCGGACTTCGCCCAAATACGGCAACGGCAATCCGTACTGGTATGTGTCACGCGCATCACGTACCTGTTGTTCCCTGGCTCGGCGCGTCACGGATGTCATGCTCGATCCGATCATGATTGCGCCCGTTCCGAATTTCCGACGAATCTGATCAACCGATGCCAGATACCCGTCCACTTCCCTTTTATGTCGGCCAAAACCGAACAAATCATCTGATTGGTCGTTCATGTGAATCAGATCATGTACTGCAACACCTGTCGCACGATACGCGAATCGCGGATCAAACCATTCACTGTACCGTACACGAATCATGCGTAACAAATCAATAGGATTATGGGTCGGATCTGGCAATTTGCAATGCATTGATGTAAAGCGCCGTGAAATTGATTTCGATTTTAGGTAAACACCAAACGATCGCGCAAGCATTCCCTGGGCGCGCAATCGCGCACAGGCGATTTCAACATTGCGCGCAAGTTCCGCGTACACGAATTCAGCATCAGATGATGCCGGTGAAAATGATCGCGTAGCCTGCAATGATTTTTGTGGTTCATGTCGCGTCTGTACCGCATGAATGCGGACATTCTGCAATTCATACCACACGGCACGAATCGGTTCCGCAAAATGCCGTTTGACTGAATCTTCCGGATAGTTGATGAAATCATGCGCAGTTGCGATTTCAATCCGCTTTAATTTTTCCGATGTTTTCCATCCGATGCCCCAGACGCTTTCGATCGGAGTTGCAGCGAGCGCATCAAGCCGCAGCGATTCGTGCAGAACAACGCACCCGTCGGGCTTGCGCAGTTTAGAAGCAATTTTCGCCAGCACTTTGGTATCGGCAAGTCCGAACGAATATGTGATGCCGATTTGATGTTGAATTTCTTGTTTTAAAAAACGAAGGGCAGCGTCCCACGATCCGTACCGTGCCATAAAAGATTCGGGTATTTCCGCAAAGCATTCATCAATGCTGTACCATTCGACATTTCCTAAATGACTCGATAGCAACCGGTAAAGCTTTTCGGAATACTGGTCATACAATTCAAAATGCGTCGGCAGTACGGTAACCTGCGGAAATTGTTTTCTAATCTGGAATATGGGCATTGCGCGCGTAATGCCTAATCGTTTGGCTTCGTATGACATGGCGCACGCAATCCCGCGATCCTCGCCCACTACTACCGGCCGACCCCGCAACTCTGGACGCCGAGCAACTTCACATGCAGCGAAAAATCCGTCTCCGTCTACGTGAAGTATTTTATGCATAACGGCGTACTACCGCGCGCACCACGGCAGCAATGGTTAATTCTTGATCCGGATGATAATCAGGAAACTCAGAGTTCGCAGCCTCCAGATACGCCGCGCCCTTGGCGCCCCGTCTGAAATATTTGAGCGTCCATCCGCCATCAATAACCGCAACGACAATGTCGCCCGGTTTGGCCTCGACCCCGCGCTCGACGATGACCATGTCACCCTCGACAATGCCCGCATCCCGCATGGAATCGCCGCGCACCGCAAGCATGAACGATGCTTCACGATTGCGAATAACCCAGTCATCAAGCGTGATGTCCTGGTGAAAATCTTCTTCGGCCGGGGTTGGAAAACCGGCGCATATGGTTCCCATGCAGCGCATGCATCCAGTATAGTGAACAATCGTTCACTCATCAAGTTTTTCATAGAAAAAGGAAAACCGCCTATTAGCGGTTTTATTCCGAAGTACTTCCCTTGCCATCCTTAAACAAGCTTGGCCCGGCCTTGGGCAAATAGAGTAACGGATCCAGATATGCAGAGGTAGGCGCAATCGGCATGCGGTACACCTTGCCATTGCATGACACCGACGGTTTGGAATCCACACGGGCTCCCTCTTCGCCATTGACGCCCTTGGAGGCAAACACGGTCAGGTGCAAATGAGGCCCCGTAGAATGCCCGGTGTTGCCCGAATACCCGATCAGGGTACCCTTGGTCACCTTCTGGCCTTCCACGGCCTTGATGAGCGACAAATGGCCGTATACGGTGGCCAGGCCGTTATAGTGCCTGATGAATACCCATTTGCCGAATGATGCGCGATAGCAGACCTTGTCCGTATCGCCAACACCCTCGACAATGCCGTCAGCCGCTGCATAAACCGGCGTCCCCACGGCCGCGCGGAAATCGACGCCGCTGTGCGAGCCGGAAACATACAATCGTTTGGCATCGACGGTTGCACCGAACCGCTGAGTAATCAATACATCGGCAAGCGGCCAACCGAGCGCGCCTTGGCCCGGCAGCGATTGCGCATTCAACGTAAATTTCAATTGCGATTCATAGGCGAAAATTTCGGCATTTAATGCGTCCACCTTGGCCTGCCGATCGGCAAGCAGGGCCTGGTACTGGGATTCCTCGTTTTTTGTTTGTGCAAGGAGCGTCGATTTTTCCTGCTGTTCAGCATCGATGATTTTTTTCTGGTCGTTCAGCTGTGCCTGGAGCACTACCATGTCCTCGCGATCCTTCGCCAATTGTTTCTGGGCAACCTCGAGCGCTGTTTTGGTGTCGCGCATCTGAATCACGTGGCCTTTGACGCTCGACTGAACCTTGATCAGATTATCAACATCAATCAAGAAATCGGAAACGTCGCTGCGGGACGCCAAAATTTCAAGGAGGCTCGTATTGTCATTCTGATTCATACTGCGAATCGTTTCGTTCAGTGCAGAAGTATTGGAAACGATGCCGCGCGCCAAATCCGAAATGCGCGCTTCGTTCTGTTTGATCATGAGCGTCGTTTTTTCTATTTTTTTATTCGTGAGCGCGATTTTCGTCTGGAGCGCTTTCTCGTTTTTATTGATGGAATCAAGCGCCGCCTGGAGCGTCTGCGCCTGACCTGATATTTGGCTCACTTGTTTTTGATACTGATCGATTTCGCGCTGGAGCGCCTGGATCTCGTCGTTTTTTTCGCTGATACTTTTCTGGATGTCGCGTTCGGATTGCGCGAACACGAAAACCGGATTCAGGGCGAATCCGATGATCGCAATCATCGTAATGATTTTTTTAGATGAGCGTAAGAACATGATTGATGCGGGCAATCGTTTCCTCCTTGCCCAGGATTTCCATCAAAACGAACGGATCAGGGCTTTTATCGCGGCCGGACAACGTGAAGCGGAGCGGCCAGAGCACATTTCCCTTCCCCATGGATTCTGCGTAAGGCATGAGCGTATCGCGAAGTAGAGGTCCATTCCAGTCAGCGAGTCCTGTGAGAATTCCCAGCGCTTTTTCTAAATGTTTTTTTGCAGCATCATTCCCCTCCCCTTTCCATGACAGTTTGGCAAGGTCGATTTCCGGTCGCGTCACATAATAATCCAATTCCCCATCGGCAGCCATCTGGGCCACGTCACCGAAATTCGCAATGCGTTCGATGATGATCGGCGCCAATTTTTGAATCAGGGATTCTGGCATCGCACGCAACCGTTCCGGTAAAAACGCCATGATCCCTGCCAGCTGCAGATCGAAATTTAATTTCTTCAGATATTCCCTGTTAAACCAATCTAGTTTTTCTGGATTAAATACGGCCGGTGATTTCTGAACATGGGCCAATGAAAAATAATCGATCAATTCGTGTTTGCTGAACAATTCTTGTTCCGTACCCGGATTCCACCCGACCATTGCAACCATGTTTAAAATCGCTTCGGGCAAATAGCCGCGGTCGCGATATTCCGTGAGGGCCAATGCACCTCGTCGCTTGGAAAGTTTCTGTTTATCGGTACCCAGCACGAGCGGCAGATGCGCGTACACGGGGGTAGGCGCGCCGATCGCGCGCTGAATCAATATCTGACGCGGAGTATTAGAAACATGATCCTCGCCGCGAATGACATGGGTTACGCCCTCGTCGAAATCATCAACAACTACTGCCAAGTGAAACAAAGGTTCATTGATATTTTTTGCAATCACAAAATCACCAAGGTCTGCCGTGTTCATGGTAATGGATCCCTTGATCTCGTCGTAAAACGTGATGTCTTCGTTTGGATTTTTAAATCGTACGATTTCCTTGATGACTCCTGACCCATCCTTGGCTTCCTCGCGCGAAACATACGCATGTCCGTCAGCGATCATTTTTTCGAGCACTTGCTTGTGGCGTTCGTTGTTTTCCGACTGGCGCACGAACACATCATGGTCGAGTCCGAGCCACGCCAAGCTTTCCATGATGTTTTCCTCATATTCTTTCTTGGATCGTTCACGATCGGTATCTTCGATGCGCAGTACGAACGTGCCTCCGTTTTTTCGGGCATACAGGTACGAGAAAATCGCAGTACGATAAGCCCCTGCGTGCAAAAACCCCGTTGGTGACGGTGCAAAACGCGTTACGACCTTGTCGTTATGGGATGAAAACATGGATAGGAGTATAGCAAAAAACGGGAGGTTTTCTTAGTTGACATATGATTATAAATATTCTGTTATTGGCTTTTTTATAGTTACAAAAACCGGCGGCACTGCCCCGGTTTTTTCTTGTCCTATTTTTTAATATGCCCCAATCCGATTTCCAAAACTTTTTCCGC
>CAYYES010000021.1:9789-11504 GCA_964471025.1 uncultured Candidatus Saccharibacteria bacterium
GTGCGATCCTTGGGAAAAAATTCAAATGATTCCCGGTACGACACGGCAATATATTTGGCGAACTTGCCTGCCCATGACGTCACGCGTCCCGGCGCGTAATCTGATTCATGAATGATGACGGGAATGCCCAGGAGCTTCGCGGCAAGAAGTGTTGGGAATGACGCATAGGCGCCCTTGGCAAACACCACATCGGGATACAGCGAAAACACGGCGAAAAATCCCTGGACGACGCCGATTGCCATTTTGACGAGGTCAAACGGCGTGCGCCATGTCGGTGGTACGCGCAATTTGCCCGCCGTCACGCGCGTAAATTGAATGTGGTTTTCAAACAGCACCTGTTCGTCATACGGACTGTCGGAAAAATAATGCAGGCGCACCCCGGCAATTTTTTGTTCATCCACTAATTTATTCAATTCCTCGGCGACCGCGATGAGCGGATAAAAATGACCTCCGGTTCCCCCGCCGGTCAGCAGTACTTTAATCATGGTGTCATTGTATCAAATATTTACGAATCATAAAAACCCTTGCAAGGGTTATTTTTTAATGGTCTGAAGCCGTGAGACATTCAGTACGAGTCCTACTGCCCCGAGCGCGAATGCGAGCGCCGTTCCGCCATGGGATACAAAGATGAGCGGCAAGCCGCCGAGCGGAAATACGGCAATCGCGGAGGCAATATTGAGAAAGGACTGAAAAACAATCAGGCATACGATTCCTACCACCAACAGCTTTCCAAAGACATCGCGCGTACGCGCCGCAATCCACATGCCGCGGAAGAAGAACATTACATACAAGAGGACAAGAATAATCGAGCCAACAAATCCAAATTCTTCACCTACAACGGCAAAAATGGAATCGCCCAACGGTTCCGGCAAATACTTGAATTTTTGAATCCCCTGTCCAAACCCTCGTCCCGTCACTTTGCCTGACCCAATCGCAATCAACTGCTGTTGAACTTGATACGATGACCCCAGGGCATCCTGTGTCGGATGCAAAAACACCTGAATGCGGTCAAGCAAATACGGACGCATGGCAATCAAGCCTCCGAACAATATAACCGCAACACCACCCATAATCGCCAAATCGCGCCATTTTGCACCGGCCAAAAAATACATAACAAGCCCTGAAACAGCAATAATCAGAAAGCTGTCAGTATCGGGCTGCAGCAGCAACAAAATCCCAATAATTCCAAGCATCACCCCAAACGGAATCAGTCCCTGGGACAGGCTCTGGATGCGCGTTTTAATCACGGCCAACCAAGCCGCGAGATAGACAATGGTCGTGTATTTTGCGAACTCAACCGGTTGAAACGATAACGGTCCCAAATTCAACCAACGCGTTGCGCCGCCATGTGAAAATCCGATATGGGGCGCAAACACGAGCGCAAGCAATACAACCCCGAACCCATAAAACCACAGCGAATATTTTTTCAAAAATTCAAGCGGCAGGTAGAGCGCTGTCAAAAATAATATCGCACCGCCCCCAAACCCGAGCACCAGCTGACCGAACAAAATACCGCGGAATTTTTCACTGTCGGAAAACGCAGAAAACGAAGCGGACAGAAACACCAACAAGCCGCACCCGAGCAGTGCGACCGTAATCCAGAAAAATATTTTATCAAAGGAAAAAAGTTTTTTCATGTGATTGGTGAATGTGCATCGGGCCACCTCGCGTCATGTGCATGGCCGACGAAGTTCGAGGACCGAACCCGCAGCCGC
>CAYYES010000022.1:0-11389 GCA_964471025.1 uncultured Candidatus Saccharibacteria bacterium
TTGAGGGGCGAGATGCACTTTTTCGCAGCTCGCCTTGTCCGGGTGCTGCGAGCGAGAAAAATGCGCTCGCACCGATGAAGAATTGCTGCGCATTGGCCAAACCAACCAATCTTGATCCTGTTACGATGTACTTGAAAAAAATAGGGGAATAGGGTAGAGTGAAGTCCGCTGCAGCCATCGTTTAGTGGTAGGACGGCTCCTTGCCAAGGAGCAGGTGAGAGTTCGATTCTCTCTGGTTGCACAGATGGTATGAAGCCCGTTTATTACGCTTCATCTGAACAAGACGCCTCTATCGTAAAAGGGTATCTGGAATCCTGCGGTGTTTCCGTGCATATGGTTGAAAATTTGAAAGCGTGGCTCACAGGGTATTCTACAGATTATGTCCTTGCGGTTGCTGAAACGGATCTTGAACACGCGTCGAACTTATTAAAAGACCGTAATCCTATTACATAACTTATGAAAAAACTTACCCGCAGCACTGAGAAAATCGTCGCCGGCGTGTTGGCGGGCATTGCCGAATATTTTGAATTAGACGCATCGCTCGTTCGATTGGGATTTGTAGTCCTCCTTATCTTTACAGGACTCTTTCCATTTGGGTTATTTTATCTGATTGCATGGATGATTGTACCTGTTAAAAATGGGGAAGCAATTGTAACATCAGCACCTGATACTTCATCAACACAACATGGTTCACATGAAACATCTGATACGGTTTCACACAAACCATCAGACGTGTCAGAATAGAAATAATCATGACACTTCCAACGCATGCGTTATTGGGATTGATTATAGGAACTGCAACAGGCCACCCTGTGGTAGGTTTAGCAGTCGCATGTTTTCCCGATACAGATCATCTCTATAGTTACGTGAAACATGGATATTTTAAAAATTGGAAAAGGTTCTATAAAAATGCATTTGGCGAACATGATGCATACCGTGATCAGCGCAACATTCTTCATAATATTATTGTCGCAGGAACTATTTGCGGCATAGGTTTCAGTATTGTTCCTGAGCTTGCAGTAACTATTACGCTGGCCTATGCGAGCCACCTAATGCTCGATGCTATTGATAAGTCGGATTATTACCCGTTGTATCCATTGAGGGGAATCAATATGCGCGGGTTTATTGATTTTTATTCGTGGCAAGAAGGAATTGTTTTTGTTGGGCTGGCAGCATGTTATTTAGTTTTGAGATTTGTATGAAATTTGAAATTCCAAAAAACGTTACACGTGTAACTGAAACGCTTACGAACGCAGGCTTTGAAGCGTTTCTTGTTGGTGGATGCGTGCGCGATTTGTTGATGGGCAAATCGCCGAAAGATTTTGATGTTACGACGAATGCGAAACCGGATGAAATCGTGAAACTATTTGAATCAGAGGAAAATCCCTTGAAGGTTGTGTATGAAAATATGTTTGGCACCGTTGCGATTATTTTCGAGGAAGAAGAACTTTCATCACATGTGCGACAGATTGAAATTACGCCGTATCGCCGTGAAACCACCTATTCAGATTTTCGCCATCCCGATGAAGTGCAGTTTGCGGAAAAATTAGAAGATGATTTGATGCGCCGTGATTTCACGATGAACGCATTGGCCTACGGCAAGCCCCAAGAACCAACTACCAAGAACCAAACAAACACGGACGTTTCACACGATGGTTTGGCTCTTGGGAATTTGGATCTTGGCTCTTCCGAAGCGCAGATCATTGATCTCTATGAGGGTATTAAAGATATTGAGCGCAGAATTATCCGTACGGTAGGAAATCCAGACGAGCGCTTCGGCGAGGATGCATTGCGTATGTTACGAGCAGTTCGTTTTGCCGCGCAATTAAACTTTGGTATTGAAGGGAATACTCTGGATGCTATCGCAAGGAATAAAGACCTCCTGAAAAACGTTTCACAGGAACGCATTCGCGATGAATTCGTGAAAATCGTTGCGTCAAAAACCCCTGCAATTGGCATTGGGCTCATGAAACAGTTGGGAATCCTTGAATTAATCATTCCGGAACTCCTCGAGGGCGTCGGGTGCGAGCAGGGCGGGGTGCATATCTATGATGTGTTCACACACCTCGTCATGGCGTGCCAGCATGCAGCGGACAAGGAGTTCCCATTTTACGTGAGACTGGCAGCATTGTTTCACGATATCGGGAAACCGCGCACCCGTAGACCTGGTCACAGAAAAGCGTATACGTTTTATGGTCACGAGGTTGTTGGAGCGAAAATGACGAAAAAAATTATGGAACGATTGAAGTTCCCGAATGCGGATATTGAAATCGTTACGAAATTTGTTCGTTGGCATATGTTTTTCTCTGACACCGAACAGATAACGTTATCAGCCGTGCGTCGCATGATTCAGAATGTGGGTGGCGCGAAACCCCCTCTGTTAGAGGGGGAGCCTCGCGAAGCGAGCGGGGGTGTGTCAGATACTAATCAGAATTCTACACACCCCCTAACCCCCTCTCGTAGAGGGGGAACCGAGCATCCGATTTGGACGCTCATGCAAGTGCGCGAATGCGATCGTGTGGGAATGAATAAAACTGAAGCACCATACCGGTTGCGTAAATACTTTGCAATGATCGAACAATGCCTGCGTGACCCGATCAGCGTTTCACAACTCGCGATTGATGGAAATTATTTGATGCGGGAGCTCGGCGTGAAACCGGGACCGCGCATGGGGTGGATGTTACACGCGATGCTCGATGAAGTTTTGGAGAATCCGGAATTAAACACGATTGAAAATCTTTCGAACCGTGTGAAAGAATTGGAACAATTGCCAGATGGAGAACTTAAAAAATTAGGCGAGGCAGGGAAGGAGAGGAAGGAGGAAGTAGAGGAAGAGGAGATTGCGAAGTTGAATCAGAAGCATCGGGTGAAATAAAAAATCGTATCGCAATAATGCAATACGACTGCCTCTGATCCCGCACATTAATGTTATGTGTGGCCGAGAGGGGTTTCGAAGCAAAACCCCAGGGATAGAGGGAGTATACCAAAGAAAAAATGTTAGGTCAAAAAACCCGGTTTCACGACCGGGTTTTAAAATAACTGATTATTTTTTCCATTCAATCAAGTGTCCTGAATTTTTTGCGCATAATAGTTGTACCGTCTAGATACTTTTCATAAATCATGTACCATCCACAACTTGGCAAGACTTCTAGTTTCTGACCCAGGAGGGTGAAGTAATAGACAGCGACGGGTTGGTTATCACCATGAATTTCTGCGATCACCACAGGGACGCACGCATTCGGTGCGCCGGGTGTCGGCGGCAGTTCCTGAAACCAGTCGCAGAGCGAACTTGATTTTGTGGAATCGTGAATCAGATACACCACTGCGGCCATCGTCGTCCAGAATGTGTCCGTGCGCGCAACGATGCTAATCGCATCATTTGCAGCCAAGCTGTCAGGTAGCGGGATGACGGTGTAGGCATGAGGTGCAACAACTCCCGTCCAGCTGCTGTCGTTTCGATCAGAATACATGCCGCGCACATACCACCGATCTGCCGCCCGGGCGCTGTCACGGCAGTTGTAAACCTCGACAAATCGGTCGGAACCGAATGGTTTGATTTCGCTGATGAAAAAATACAGGGCTGTGTCAGAAAACGCAGGTGACGTGCATGGCGCTGGAACCTGGGAAGCAGCGCGTGTTGTGGCAAGCGCGAATAATAATATAAGATTTTTCATGTACATGGGTTTTTAGGAAGTGTAGCAGATGCGAGCTCAAGAAAAACTTAAGAAAAAATGACGGAAGCCACAAAAGAGGTTCGAGTGTCGTGAGTTGCAAAAATGCACAGTTTATTGTTATATGAATAGGAACTAAACTGAAGCCATATGTTAGAGATCCTTCAACTTCTTTACTCGGATCGACAGCTTGATGTTTTCTTGAACAGGAAAAAGTCTCAGCCAAGATTCAAAAACAGTCCGGAAAAGCCGGAAACATCTGAACAAACCATTGAAACTTACCATCTTCTTACCTTGCCTAAAAAACTCCTGTGTGATTATGAAAGAGAATGCGCTGCTGCCTGAAGACGATTATGATAGATATGAAATTGTAAAATTCACCATTAATGAAGTAACCGAAAACGGCCGAAAAGCCAAGATTCATTACCGAGACCCAGGGTCATCTAATCACCATGTTCAGGATTATGCTCTAAAAGAGCTTGTAATTATTGAGGAGCAAGGCAAGCACTTTTTCAGGGAACTGGTGGTGCTAAATGGGCATCAAACTCCTCAAATAGTGGGGCTTGCTAAAAAAGCACTCACGCCAGGTGAAATGCTGAACATTAAACTTAAGAAAAAAATCCTACGAGAGGACCTTTTAAAAGAGTACCTCTCATCAGGTTCTCCCCAGCTGATTTTTCTGGAAAAAGGATTTTTGGAAAAACAACGCTCGAAATAATTCGAGCGTTTTTATTTTTTAGAGGTCAATATTCAACATGACCGGACAATGATCCGATCCCATCACATCCGCATGGATCGTGCATGATTTTACCTGACTCTGCAATTTTTTTGAAACGAACCAGTAATCAATTCTCCAGCCCACGTTGCGTTCCCGCGATTTCGCAAAGTTGCTCCACCAAGTGTAATGGCCGTTGCCGGACGTGAACAGGCGGAAGCAGTCCACGAATCCGGCCTTGATCACCGCATCAATGCCGCGGCGTTCCTCAATCGTGAACCCGTGCGTGCGTTCATTGGATTTCGGATTCGCCAAATCATCCGGCGTATGGGCGACGTTCAGGTCGCCGCAGAAAATCACCGGCTTATCTTTTTCAAGCAATTTGCAGTATTCCAAAAATGCCGGGTCCCAATGTTTTTCGCGCAGGGGCAATCGCGACAGATCTCCCTTGGAATTCGGCGTGTACACATTCACCACAAACACTTTTTCAAGTTCGACCGCAATGACGCGTCCCTCGGTATTGGGATCGCCATATCCGTCCTTCAAATCATATTTTTTCACAATCGATTCGGGAAAATCGTTCATGACCGCAATAGGCTTTTCGCGCGTGAAAATCGCTGTGCCGCTGTAACCCTTGCGACCTTGCGATGAGTTCCAGTATTCATGGTATTCGGGCAGATCGACAGGGGACTCATGCTGCTCGGCTTTGGTTTCCTGCAGGCATATCACATCCGGTTTGAACCGTTCTACCACAGGCGCAAACAGGCCCTTTTTATGCACCGCACGGATGCCGTTTACGTTCCAAGTGAGGAGTTTCATGGGTATGATTGTAGCATGTTTTTTCCGCGCCCTACGCGACGACTTCGGGCAAGCGCATTTTTCTCGACCGGTAACGGCTCGCGGCCGTCGCCGCCCCGGCTCTGCGAAAAAGTGCATCTTGCCCTCGTGTGCGTGGGCGCTCCCGTACAACACCTCGATTCTTTAACGCGCAACATTAACAGATGATCAAATTAATTCGCGCACCCAATCAAAAAGCCCGCCATATGGCTAGGCTCCTGATTTCTTGAAAAGAGAGAACACCATCGCGACCGAATCCCCAGGATCCGTTTTTGCGTCGAAATATTCAATTTTCTGCTCGACTACCGTAAATCCATGCGCCGCAGCAAGCGATGCGACTTCTTGGTCCGTGAAAAAATGATATGAAACGCCGAATTTTTCGAAATCTGATTGGGGGGATGATTTGGGGCGAAACCCCAGAAATCGCGGCGTATCCTTGGACAGGGAAATATTCAAAAAATATCCGCCTGGTTTTATGACGCGCGCAATTTCCGACGCATACCGATCCCAATCAGCAGATGGCAAATGCTGGAGCGTGCCTACGTCCGTCACCGCATCAAACGAGCGGTCCGCAAGCGGCAAATCCAACACGTCCCCATGTACGAATCGCGCCCGATCCAAAAAACCGTTCAGTTTCAAGTCCTCGTTTCCGTGACGCACCACATCCGAAATGTAATCCACGCCGATGACGCGGTATCCGGCCGCAATTAATTTACCCATCCACAATCCGCGCCCCGCGCCAATGTCGAGCACGAACGCATCCTGGGCAAGCGACGGCAGCATGCGCATCGCGATCATGTGGTATGGAATGTGCGTCCACACGTCAGATCCGGTGCGGTACGCGATTTCGAAATATTGTTTTTGCGCTGAATGGTCCATTGGTATCAGTATAAATGATTGACAGAGAAATGTCAGGGAGTATACAATGGGGTCATTGTTCACTAAACCAAAGAGTATGAAGAAGTTATTCAGCTGCGTAAAAGTAAAGTAAGCAACCACAGAAACGCTTGCAAGTTTGAGTTGAGGGCAGCAAGATACAACCCAACTCTGACAGCCCGGCCTCTGAAAGGAGTCGGGTTCTTTATTTTTCCCACAGTTTTTTAAACACTTCGCGCATTGTTTTAACTGGAAATGCATAAAGCAACTGTTTCTAGAAAAAGTAATTGTTGCTGTTAAAGAATAAAAACTGCCCTTTGGCAGTTTTTATTCTACTTCCCGTGAAACTTCTTATGCACCTCTCGCAATTGTTTGTCAGTCACATGCGTATACACCTGCGTGGTCGCAATGTTCGCGTGTCCGAGCATCATCTGCACGCTGCGGATATCAGCACCGTTGGATAATAGGTCGGTTGCGAAACTGTGGCGCAGCACGTGCGGGGTGACGCGTTTGTAGATGCCGGCCTTGGTCGCACAGGTTTTCACGATGCGCTGGATAGATTTGGGCGTCAGGCGCGCATCGGATGATTTTTTAAACGATTCCGATACGAACAACGGCTCGGCCAGATCCTTGCGCGATTTCAAATACGCGCGCAAATATTCCTTGGCACGATCCGATAAAAACACCACACGCACCTTGTCGCCCTTTCCGCGGATGGAAAATTCATCGCGTGATAAATCCAAATCCCGGTTCAGGCTGCATAGTTCAGATAAACGCAATCCGGTCGAGAAAAACAATTCAAGGATCGCACGATCGCGCGGATGATCCGCCGATTCCATGAACCGTTTCAATTCTGTGCCGGACAAGGGATCGATGTCGCGGCTGCCGGTCTTGGCCAATTCGATCGCATCGGGGGTAAGCGTTTCTACGCCGCGTTTGCGCAGATATTTCAAAAACGAACGAATCGCGATCATGTAATAGTTCTGGGTGGCTTTTTTCATCGATCCCGCACCCTGGCCGCGGATTTTCATGCCCGGGGAACGGTTCAGATGCAGCCGGAATTCGCGGACCACGTCATCCGTAATATCAGCGGGGGATTTCAGGTTTTTGAACGCGAAAAACCGGGTCAGGAATCGATCGTACGCCTCGACCGTTTTCAAACTGCGCCCTTTTTCAATTTCAACGTATTCCAGAAACTGGCGTTTCCAGCCGTTTAGGTCCTCTATCATGATTATAGTATGCGGCATCCGGGGGACTTGCGCAAAAAACGGATATGTGCTATGCTTTTTTCACTATGTTAACCACCGCCAAGAAACAAAAAATCGTCAAGGAGTTCGGGCGCAAGGAAGGCGACACCGGGTCACCCGAGGTTCAGGTAGCCCTCCTCTCTGCACAGATCGATGATCTGACGAAGCATTTGCAGACGAACAAAAAAGACCTCCATTCCCGCCGCGGATTGGTCGTCATGGTAGCCGAACGCCGCAAACTCTTGAATTACCTCAAGAAAACGGACCAGAAGGCTCATGACAAGCTCGTGAAGCAGGTTGGATTGAAATAAAAAAACCGCGATCATTAGATCGCGGTTTTTGATTTTTCAATAGGTAATGACCTCTACCAAGCTTCTCTGGGCGAGATTTTTACCCCGATAGCCTGTGCCTTTCTGAGCTCTCGTAATAGTTAGTCGCGGCAGTGGCCAGGAAAAATTGCCAGGCTGGGTGGTAAAAACCGTTCCCGAATAACCGGCATTTTTTCTGTCGCAATAATCCCAAAACCAAATAAAAGGAGAGAGGTTATTTTTGCTTAGAAAATCAAGAAACTTTTCACCAGGCATGGGTTTCTTGAAGAGTTTTCGGTTACTCATAAACAAAAGGTTTATCTCGTTTATCTTTTCAATGATTGCGTCAATGGTCGGGAGTGGCCTCATTGTCCTGTATTGTAATGTCTTGTTCCTCGTCCATAACCAATTCGAGAGATGCTGTGATGGTGCGATATGAACTAAAAAATATTCATTACCGACCTTTTCAAAAGAAACAGAATGAATGAGTCGAGAAATTTCTTGGCCCAATGCGTGCTCGGCGGCGGTAGTTTCCTGGTTTTCAATCCGATAATAATGAGTTACCCCTTCGGTGAATTGTTTCGGAGGAAAAGGTATTTTTTGAATATCAATACCGATTTTAGACAACATTTCAAAATAATCTTTTGAAGGAATTTTTTCGTTATCCCAAAGCCTTGGGATCAATTCCAGGTGAAGTTGGTTAAATTTCGTAATTTTTGCCATTTGTGATTTTTTTATGAAAGAATAGTTCCTATCAATCCGCGAATATTCGCGAACTGAATAAGAAAGGAATTTCGCGGGCGGATGCCGTTGAAATTCCTGTTTTGTTGAAACTTACTTAGGATTTGCTTTTGCCCAATTCATATACCTTTCATTGCCTGCATAAAACAGCCACTGCAGTTTTCTTGCAGCGTTTTCTACGTCTGTTTTATCAATGTTGCGGTATATAAATTTTGTGTCACCAATAACACAATCCGCTTCTCCTTGCACTAGATTTTCAAACAGGTCTGCTGTTTTGGAAACGGGGTTGGCTTCATGATGATTGGCATCCGTCAAAACAGCAACCCTCTTAACTCCTTGTTGTAGTGCCTTTAGGGCAATAACCGGTCCAATCGAACCCATTACCATACCATCATTGTCTGTGTAGCCGGGCATGTTTACATCCGTAACCAGGGCATCATACCACTCTAATCGTTGGGACTTGCGGCCTGTATATCCGTAAAAATCGGCTCCAAACTCGGTCTTTACTGTAATATCTGCGGCCGGACAGGCTTTTAAAATAGCAAGTTTTAGGCTTTCAATGTTTTGAGGATTATCCTCTAATAAGAGTACTTTCATGATTTCGTTTTTAGTTTGTTTAAAGAATGTTTATTTTCTTAGCATTAAGATAGCATTATTATTAGACATTGTCAATACTAATAAGGGTTTTTATACTATAAAGTAAAATAATATTTTACTTTCAAATCAAAAACCTGCTATACTGCCCCCATGAATCTATTAATCCCCGCTAGTATCGAAGAATTTACTATCAATTTCCTGCAAAAGAAACCTCTTTCTGGTGCGGAACTTCTTGCCAAAATTCGCGAATCTCGCCCACAGACGACAAAACAAGCTTTGTACGCAGCGCTCCGGAAACTGAAATCTGCTGAAATTGTCGTTATGGCGCACATGCGTATTTCACTGTCATCAGTATGGGTGATTAAAATGACCGAATTTTTCCAAACCGCAAAGCATTTTTATACTAAAACCGCCTTGACTGATGAAGGTTTTTTGAACCTCGGCGACGGCGATCGTATTTCCTATTCATTTAAAAGTCCGAATCTGACCGATATTTTCTGGGGCCATGCGTTCGATATTTTGTCCGAAGTTACCCCTATAACAGAGCCAATTTACATCTATAACCCCCATGAATGGTTTTTCTTGGCGCGTCATGAAACCGAAAAGACCCTGTTTCAGAAAATAACCAAATCTGGCAAGCAAATTTTGGTAATTGTCGGCGGAACTACCTATTTGGATAAAATGGTTTCCAAGGAGTTTGATGGGGAATTTTCCCAGTACTATCCCACAAAAAACCCTTTGTTTCCAAAGCGGAATTACTATATCAATGTTTTTGGCGACTTTATCATCGAAGCCTGGCTTGATGAGGATATTTCACGAAAACTGGATGATTTTTATGAAAAAACCACCCATTGGGACCTCCTTGCCCAAGAAAAAATAAGGGAATTGGTGGCAGGGGAGGGGAGAAATAAGCTGGTTATATCAAAAAACACTCGTCGTGCGTCTAAAATAAAACGAATGTTTGCAGCCTATTTTCATATCAAGAAAAACTAATCCTTGACACTGTGGATAACTCTGGGGATTATGTGGGAATTTATCTGGGAATAAGTATTGGGAAAACAAGGTAAAAAGGACTTGTAAATAAAGGATAATTTTAGGGTTTTGTGGGACCACCCCTCACTTACCCACTTTGCACACCCGGTTATCCCCGTGAACAACTGTTCAGTTTTTCCAAAGAACCCTTATAAAATATGTCTTTTTTGTTATCCCCATTATCCACAGGCCTTATAGTAATAATAGTTTTATATACCCTTCTTAATTAATACTTATTCAAGACCCTGTGCCAACAAAGGTTTATCTTGGGTGAATATGATATAGTACAACCATGAAAGCAGAATGTTTGATTACTAATTTCAAAGCGGCGGTTGCCCAGATTGAAAAGGTAGCCGGGAAAAATCTTACGCTCCCTATTTTGGGTGCAATATTGATTCAGACCGACGATGCGGGGCTTGTATTACGCGCTACAAACCTCAATATTGGCGCTGAATTGCGCGTACCGGCGAAAGTATCAGAACACGGTACCATCGCCGTTTCTGCGCAATTATTGGGCCAAATAACGAATGGGTTATCGGGCGATGCGCCGGTAAGCCTGGAATCGGTGAATGATAATTTGGTTATTAAAACCAAGCACGCAAAAATGACCGTGAAATCGATGAATGCCGATGATTTTCCCACGCTTCCCCATATCAAGGCGGCCGATGTGTTTGAAATCCCGACGGAATTATTTGTGTTGGGGGTTAAAAGTGTTGCGTATGCCGCGTCGCAGTCAGATATCAAGCCTGAAATCGCAAGTATTTATTTATATCCGGAAAATGATCATTTGGTATTTGTCGCAACGGACGCATTTCGCCTGGCCGAGAAAAAAATTCCTGCGCGCGATGTTGCGCAATTCCCTGAAATTTTGATTCCTGTGAAAAACATTGGGGAAATTGTGCGCATCCTCGGCGAATATCAAGGAACCGTCGGGGTAAGTGTTGCGGAAAATCAGATTTCGTTCACTAATGATCAGCTGTACCTGACGTCGCGCCTGACGGCGGGAACCTATCCGCCGTATCGACAGATCATGCCCAAAGAATCTAAAACCGAAGCGATCATGTTGCGCGGCGACTTGCAAGGGATATTAAAATCAATGATGGTATTTTCTGATAAATATAATCAAATTGATGTAGCTATTAACCCCACTGAAAAAACAATCACCTTTACGTCACAAAACGGTGATACGGGCGAAGGGGTGGTGTCGGCTGAAGCAGCACTTTCAGGCCAAGGTATTGAAACGCGCATGAACCAGCGCTATATTTCCGATGCGCTCCAGTCGATTAGTGTTGATTCGGTATCGTTTTCATTCACGGAACCAAATCGTGCCATGGTGATGCGTGGGGTTGGGGATCAGAGTTTTAC
>CAYYES010000023.1:0-11164 GCA_964471025.1 uncultured Candidatus Saccharibacteria bacterium
ATCACCTTGTCATTGCGTTCAAATCGCGAACCATCCGTTTTTGTCATCGGGATTGCCGCGATGACCGCTGATTGTGCCGCAGACGAAGCATCTCCTCCATCGTGCATTGCCTGCACATCGAGGTTTTTCATGATGTCAGCGGTTTGGAGGACGTAATTTTCCTCGAGTTCACGGAACAATCGCAGCCCCTCGCGTTTGTATTCCACGATCGGTTCGCGCTGGCCGTACGCACGCAGGTTTACCGATGCGCGCGCATGATCCATGATGTCCAAGTTATCCGTCCACAATCGATCGATGATGAACATCGCCACGCGGCGAAGCGTTTCATACCACGCATCATCGCCCAACTTTTCGCGCTTTGATTCAAATTCCGCCAGGCCCTGCTCGGTTAATTTTGAACGCAGTTCGTTTGCTAATTCATCCAAATACTCGCGATCATTGCGCAGCAATTTGCCGCGGCGCTTGTAAATCGAATTGCGCTGCGTCGACAATACGTCATCGTAGGCCAAGGTATGTTTGCGAGAATCAAAATTGAATCCCTCGATTTTTTCCTGAGCGCCCTCGAGGCTGCGAGAAATGAATCCGTGACGAATCGGTTCGTCCTCGGGAATACCGAGTTTTGCAATCATTCCTTTGACGGCATCACCGCCGAACACGCGCATCAACTGATCATCCAGTGATACATAGAACTGGGTTTCGCCCGGATCACCCTGGCGCCCCGAACGGCCACGCAATTGATTGTCGATGCGGCGCGCCTCGTGGCGTTCCGTACCGATCACATACAATCCGCCCAGGTTTTTCACCTCGTTATACGCATCTTCGTTAAACGGCACACCGCCCAATTTGATGTCGACACCGCGCCCTGCCATGTTGGTTGCAATCACCACGCTTCCCTTGCGGCCCGCGTTCGCGATAATGTTCCCTTCGCTGTCGTGGTTTTTCGCATTCAATACTTCATGAGGTACGCCTTCGCCGCGCAAATATGCGGAGAGCAGTTCGTTTTTTTCAACGGATACCGTACCAATCAAGACCGGCTGGCCCTTGGAATGCAGTTCTTTCACTTTGCGGGCAATCGCCTTGAACTTGCCCTGTTCGGTCGTGAAAATCAAATCATCGTTGTCGATGCGGGCAACCGGACGATGGGTCGGAATTTGAATGACTTCCAATCCGTAGACCTTGCCGAATTCCTCGGCCGACGTTTTAGCGGTACCGGTCATACCGGCCAATTTTTCGTAGAATTTGAAATAGTTCTGGTAGGTGATCGATGCGATCGTGCGAGATTCTTGTTTGATCTCGACCCCTTCCTTGGCCTCGATCGCCTGATGGAGTCCGTCCGAGTAGCGGCGACCCTCCTGAATGCGGCCGGTGAACGGATCAACGATCATTACCTCGTTGCCGCGCACGACATACTCGTCATCGCGCTTGAATAATGCGCGGGCACGCACGGCCGTTTCGACATGGTGCACCAATTTCACATTCCCCGCCGTGTACAAATTATCAATGCCGAGCAATTGTTCGACGTGCGAAATACCGACATCCGTCAATTGAATTGCTTTGAATTTTTCATCTACGGTGTAATCCGTTTCAGGAACGAGCTGTGCTGCAACCTGCGCGCAGGTGGTATACACGCCGCTCGCATCCTCGGCAGGACCTGACAGGATGAGCGGTACGCGGGCCTCGTCGATCAGGATCGAGTCGACTTCGTCGACAAGCGCAAAAAACCGGTCGCGCTGCGAAACGTTGCGAATGTCCACCTGGGTATTGTCGCGCAAATAATCGAATCCGAATTCGCTGTTAGTTCCATACGTAACATCGCACGCATACGCCTGTTGTTTTGATGCGGGCTTCAAAAATTGCGGGAGCACTTTATAGGATTCTTCTTGGTCAATCGACGGATCGGGATTTTCAACCACCGGATCATAGATAAATGACTGGTTCGATCCATTCAAGACCCCTACCGACAATCCCAAGAAATGATACAGCTGCCCCATTTGTTCGGCATCGCGGCGCGCCAAATAATCGTTCACGGTAACAACATGCACCCCGCGGCCATAGAGCGCGTTCGCATACGCGGCAAGGGTTGCAACAAGCGTTTTTCCTTCGCCGGTTTTCATTTCTGCAATTTTGCCCTGGCACAAGACCAACCCACCAATCAATTGCACATCAAAATGACGCATCTGAAGCGTTCGCTTCGACGCTTCACGCACGAGCGCAAATGCCTCGGGAATGACGGATCCAAACGATTCCCCGTTTACGAGGCGCGTTTTCAATTCATTCGTTTTTGCGGGAAAATCCGCATCAGCAAGCGCGGCCATCTGCGGTTCGAGATTATTAATTTGTTCTACGATGGGACGAGCCGTTTTCAAGAATCGACTACTATCATCCCCAATCCAACGTTCCAAAATAGCCTTAAAATCCATAGGATGACACTATAGCACACTTTCGTACTTTTTTCAGCCCAAGAAAAAACCGGGCTATGCTGCCCGGCGTTTCAGTGCTTGCGGTTGAACCGTTTCATGTCCACATCGTACGCATGCGTAAACAATCCGCATCGCGCGATCAGGACCTAATTCCGTATCGCGCTCGGTCATGTCGCCTCCGCACAAATGGCATTCTACCCACGGGTTTTCAGTCCGCCTAAGAAAAAAGCGATTGCAACATTGGCACAACCTTCCCACGTACGTTTCCGTTCCCCATAATGACTGGGTCCGCGCCCACAAATACAATGGCTCGGGTCGTCGGAAAATAAAAAACGAATCATGGGCGCAGCTCTTTTGTTCTTCGCTTGGCATTTGCTCATTAACTCTACGCGTAAGCTCTTGCCGAGGTAGTGAACTGAGCGCCCGAAACCACATACAAGCATTGTCGTTAGAAAAAACTGGGGGGACCTCCATCAATGAAACTACAATGTCTTTCATAAACCCTATTTTAGTTTAAAAAATCTGGAGAAGCCTTGTACCAAGTGTAATCCTCGGTCGCAGAATGTCAAGCAGCAACAATAAAAACCCCGAAGGGTTTTTAGACTATCCACGCTTCTTTTTAGAAGCTGACTTTTTCTTTGAAGACTTTTTTGCAGCCTTCTTAGCTTTTTTCTTTACTGCCATAGAGGTGTAGAAATTATTCGGGTAATGATTCGTGCTTGCGAATTACTGATGATTCGACCGGCTTCATGACGCGAGGTCTCGTCGCTTCGTGAAGAGTTGTATCATCGGCTACAACTATTATCGCGCGCAATTTTTTTTTGCACAACAATTTTATGCGCGAGAAAAATAAAACTGTGGATAACAAAAAATATTTTTGAAATTATTTTTCAAAAATATTTTTTTGTTTTTATCGTACTACCTCATTGCTTGCGATTATTTTTCAAAAATTTTTGAAAAATAATTTTGTATCATGTCCTGCAAAAAATATTTCTTGAATATTTCACAACAACAAAAAAATCCGCGTGCGGATTTTTTTGTTGTTGTTGGTGCTCTACTCTGTTGGCCAGTGTGCGAGCTCCAAACAAACGTTCTGTGTGAGTGCAGGCACTGGCCAACAGAGTGGACCACTACCTGTACGCACGAGTATATAGAACTGACAATAAGTGTCAAGACCTCCTCGCTTTGTAGGTAGCAGGTGATCCCGGAGATCCGCCCGGCCGAGTTTGCGGCCGGTAAAAGGTCGAGGAGAGCACCTGCTACCTACAAAGCGAGGCAAGCTACCCTAATTGCTAGAAACACAAAGCACGGCTTGCGCCGCGCCATGTGTAGAACGTTTGTTGAATTCGTGAAGATTTCTTTTGGTGCTCTTCACTCACACCTATATCTTAGCATAACCAGGTTTTAAAGTCAAGGGGTTATCCCCAAGAAAAAACCACTAGGAATACCTAGTGGTTCTGTAATAAGGACGAGGGTTCATGGGACACGCTTCGGGCAATGGTTCATAGCATTCAACATCCCATTCATCTGACATAACTATCAGGTCCTGCCCTCTTCCCTGATAATAATCACAAAGAATGCCTAATGCCTGATAACCGGGACCCCGCATCGAGATCATATGGGAAGCAAGCCTTCTTAATTCCTCGTGGTCAGTACCAAGTCCTGTCATGATCTTGGCCATGGTCCTAACCAATGCAGCGAATCTCCCCCACACGACTGATCGATTGATTGAGATCTCTTCGGGGATGCCGTTTTTGTTGTAGGTAGTTTCAAACATTTCAAAGATAAATTCCAACTGCGCCCCGCTGATGAATCCCTCTACCGCGGCGTAAAGCTTTTCAAAAGCCTCTGCATTGCTGCGGAGGTCACTCGTAACATACGAATCGTAGGCTTCTTTGATGTTCGTCAGTTCGCTCGAAAAATCCGCGAGAATATTTTCAATCGTCTTGCGTACTTGTACTGTTTCCATATCAAAGGTTTTTATCAACGTATCATAATTCCAGAAAACACAAAAGCGCCCTCTCGGACGCTTTCATGATTTTGATTGCCACCCCATAAGCCGAATTCTGTATCTAGCAATCATTTATCTAGCCCCGCGATTACTCTCGGGGTCGAGCGGCACAAAGTTCCTCTCCTTCGACAAGCTCGGGATCGGAACAGTACGGCCTTGCACCCGGGTAAGGATTTAGCCGTTTCACCTGAGCGTTAGCGAAGGTGTCCCGCGTAGCCAAATGGCGAAGTGGGACCATTCACCTATTACTCAATTCGCCCCACTTCACGCATACGCGCTTCGCGGGGCGCTTTGCCGCTTTCGCAGCAAAGCGTCACTGCTCGCACCTCTATTATTACTAACGACGGGCGTTACCCGCTACCCTGCTCCCTTCAATAAATTCAGGGGAGTGTTCGGACTTTCCTCCCTTAACCCTTCAACAAGTTCAGGGCAAAGAGCGATTGCTTGGTGTGGCGAAACAACGATACCATATTTATTCCAAAAGTAAAAGCCTCTTCGGCCGTTACTTGATTAGTCCCAGGACAAACTTCCGCCTGATTTATACTCCGTCACGCGCGTTTCGAAGAAATTCTTTTCTTTCTTCAAATCGATAATTTCCGACATCCACGGGAACGGATTTTCTACTCCATACACCTTGGACAAGTTAATGCGCTCGAGTCGACGGTCAGCCACGTACTGCACGTACTGAATCACCGCATCGGCATTCAGTCCGAGGATTCCTCGCGGCAAACAATCGCGCGCATATTCTGCTTCGAGTTCCACCGCACGCTTGATGTTTTCCGTGATTTTTGCCTGCAGGTCCGCGGTCCAAATTTCAGGGTTTTCCGCAATCAAGGTATTGATCAAATCCACACCGAACGCCAAGTGCACCGATTCGTCGCGCAGGATGAATTGGAACTGTTCCCCCACGCCCACCATGCGGTTCTGGCGCTGGAACGACAACATCATGACGAATCCGGCGTAGAAGAAGATTCCCTCCATGATGACGTAGTAACCGATCAGGTCATGGACGAACTTCTGCTTGTTTTCAATGGTATCCGTCGTGAAATTCGGATCCATGATCGATTTGGTCATGTCGATCACGAACTGATCCTTGTTATGGATTGACGGAATTTTTTCGTACGCATCGTAAACTTCTTCGGGTTTCAATCCGAACGTGTCGCAGCAGTAAATGAACGTGTCGGTGTGCACGGCCTCCTCGTACGCCTGGCGCAGCAAATACTGGCGGCATTCCGGATTCGTCACATGTTTGTAAATCGTGAGTACGATGTTGTTCGCCGTCAACGATTCAGCCGTACTAAAGAATCCCATATTCCACATGATCAAACGGCGTTCGTCATCGGTGAGTCCGTCTGGGGCTTTCCAGGTTTCGAAATCCTTCTGCATGTTGACCTCGTCAGGAACCCAGTTATTATTCACGCCATTTTTATAATGCTGGCGCGCCCAATGGTATTTGATCGGGAGAATTTTGTTCGGGTCCGTAGTGCCCGCATTTAAAATAAATTTTTCAGCCATAGAGATTTCAGATTACTGACAAGACTCGCACACCTCGCCCGTTACCACAACCGTCGGACGCGTAAGCGTAAATTCAGGGGTCGCAACGGCAGCAACCGGGCTCGGTGTTGGTGCTGGAATCGGCGATGCCACCTGCGAGGTAGCCATAGGTGCCGCAACCGCCGCGTCCTTGCCCGCCAGGGTGTTTTGCGATTTGATGTCGACCGTTGTTTTTTCAATCGACGTTGCCCCAAGCGTGCGCAGGTAGTAGGTCGTTTTCAATCCCATTTTCCACGCCTGCATATACGTATCGGAAATCGCGCGCCCGGACGTCGTGTTCATGAAAATGTTAATCGACTGCGACTGGTCAATCCATTTGCCGCGAGTCGCTGCATGCAGAATCACCCAATAGGGATCTATCTGGAATGCTTCCTTGTATTTGTTGCGGATCGTTTCAGGAATTTCAATAATCGTAGAGATATTGCCGTCTAGCTGCTTGATTTTTTCAAGCATCGTATCATTCCACAGCCCCAATTGTTTCAAATCGTAGACGAGCGGATCGTTGACGCACGTAAATTCACCGCTGAAATTCGATTTCACGTACAAGTTTTTATAAATCGGTTCAATCGACGGCAATGAACCGGAAATATTTGCAATCGTCGCCGTAGGCGCAATCGCCATCGTATTTGAATTGCGCATGCCGTATTTTTTCACGGCTTCGCGCACCGGCGTCCAATCCAAATGCGCGGTCGGCAGGATGCCGGTTGGAATGCCGCGTTCTTCCTCGAGCAGTTTGATGGTATCAACCGGGAACAATCCACGATCCCATTTTGATCCGCGGAACGTTTCGTAGGCACCCTTCTCCTTGGCGAGCATTGCAGATTCGTAAATTGCGTGATAGGAAACAAGCTCCATCAACCGATCCGAGAACTGCACCGCGGAATCGGAATCGAAATTGAGTCCAAGTGCGTAAAACACATCCTGGAGCCCCATAATGCCGAGTCCCACGGGGCGGTGTTTTTTGTTGGAATATTCAGCTTCGGGGATCGGATAGAACGAAATATCGATGACGTTGTCGAGCATGCGCATCGCTGATTTGATCGTTTCAGCCGCCATGTCGAAATTGAATTTTCCGTCGACCATGTGGCGCGGCAAGTTCAATGATCCGATGTTGCATACAGCCACCTCGTCTTTGGACGTGTTAAGCGTAATTTCCGTGCACAGGTTCGAGCAATGCACGACGCCCACATGATCCTGCGGGCTGCGGATGTTTGACGGGTCCTTGAACGTCATCCATGGGTGACCCGTTTCAAACACCATCATGATCATCTTGCGCCACAAATCAGCTGCCTTGACGCGTTTCCACAATTTAATTTCGCCGCGGTCAGCCTTGCGTTCGTATTCGACATACGCACCCTCAAATTTCTTGCCATAGATTTCATGCAGATCAGGAACTTCGTTCGGGCTAAACAGCGTCCAGTCGCCGTTTTCCTGCACACGTTTCATGAACAAGTCAGGAATCCAGTTTACGGTATTCGTGTCATGGGTACGGCGGCGTTCATCGCCAGTATTTTTGCGCAAATCCAAAAATTCCTCGATATCCATGTGCCAGGTTTCCAGATATACGGCGGTTGCACCGCGGCGCTTGCCGGATCGGTTGATGGACGCGGTGGTCGCATCAACAATTTTCAAAAATGGAATCACGCCCTGGGATACGGTATTGATCGACTTGATCCATGCATTCGTTGCGCGTACGCTCGTCCAGTCGTTAGCCACGCCGCCCGAATATTTCGACAACTGCGCATTATTTCCGATCGAATGGAAAATGTGATGCAAATCGTCTTCGGTCGTCGTCAGGAAGCATGATGACATCTGCGCGTGCGCCGTACCGGAATGAAGCAGGGTCGGTGTCGACGGAACGTACAACAGGCGCGACAACGTATGGTAGAAATTAATCGCTGTTTCCGTCGGGTCATTTTCAAGGATCGCCATGCCCATCGCCACGCGCATCCAGAAATACTGCGGTACCTCCAAATATTTCTGGTCGTTCGTTTTGACGAAATAGCGGTCGTACAATACCTGAAGCCCCATGAATTCGAACAATTGGTCGCGTTCCGGCTTCAATTCCTTGGCCAGGCGTTCCAAGTCAAACTGCGCCATGCGTTTGTCATAACGGGTATCTTCGATTCCCTTCTTGATGATTTCAGGAAATTTTTTCTCGTACATCAAGACAAAATGAGAGGCATATTCATCGGTGCCCAATACCTCTTTGTACAGATCATTTACCAAAAAGCGCGCCGATAC
Source organism: uncultured Candidatus Saccharibacteria bacterium (assembly GCA_964471025.1). GTDB lineage: Bacteria > Patescibacteriota > Minisyncoccia > Phycocordibacterales > UBA1006 > CAIXMG01. The sequence goes on from CAYYES010000023.1 coordinate 8,230, forward strand.
ATAAGAAAATTTTGGATCGCGTTCCACGAACGGCTTTAGTGCCAGAATGAGAGCCTTGTTGATTTCAGACGTCGTGATGCCGTCGTAAATATTTAATTTTGCCCCCGCAACCACCCGGTCAACCGGGATCAAGCCCTCCTCGAACGATGAAGAAACGTTTTTCACCGCCGTTTCAATCTGAGAGACGTCAAACGGAACGATCTTGCCGGATCGTTTCTTGACCATGATTTCAGACTTGTTTACCTTGTCGAGCGTTTCAGCCTGTTTCTGGGCGCGCAGTTCGGCGCGTTTCGCACGGTACAGGATGAACGATTTTGCAACGTCAAAATCACCCTTCTGCGCGATCACCCGCTCGACAATGTCTTGGATGGATTCAATATCCGGCGTGCGCGCGTACGGGTTTGTTTCGTCCGTATCGTAGCGATATTCCAACTCGAACACGACCTGGTTGGTCATGTTCTGCAGCTCGAGATCCGAAATGGCTTTATGTTCGTCCAAATAAGCCGCACGGATGGCCGCGGTAATGCGCGTCGGATCAAATTCGGCAATGGATCCGGATCGTTTTTTGACAAGGGTGATGGGCATAGGGGTAACGTGACTAGGGTGAATAATATTCGACCAAGAGACCTTTTCTGATGAAGGAACTTGGACGCATCGAACTATCTTCGAATGGGATTATTTTATTCCCCTGCCCAGAAAAAATGAAATTTTTTTGCCTGTTTTTTGATGCTTCATAACAAAAAAATTCCCCTGTAAAACAGGGGATAAAAATTGCCAGATTTTAAAGGTTTTTTGAATGGTTATCCACAAAAGATTTTTTGCAAGGATGGTTATACACAGTTTTATTGCTTTATTACACCCCCGACAGCGACCCCGGACCTTGTCGCACTGTTGGCATTTATTTCCAGTACCGCGTCGGCCTCTGTATTTGGGTCAATGATACGAGGATATGTCGCAGGGTCCACACTTTCCGCCACAAACACCACTTCGAAAGAATTCTGGGGGGCTTTTTTCAGCCAAATGATATCCAACGGAAAATTCATCCCCTTCATCCAAAACGGATACACGCCCGGTTGATCAAAGAGAAACAACATCCCCTGATCGGCCGGCAACTCTTTGAAATATGACAGACCCAGTTCCCGTTTGCGGTCATCATCAGCAATGCGAACATGGATCTGCTGCTGGTTCGGGGTTGTAAGCGTTGCGGTAATCGGCAAGGACTCGTTTGAGTCTTGGTTCCTAGCTGGCACTTGTTGGGAAAATGATGCTACAGCGCATGCCGCAACCGCGAGAATGCCTGCGATCGATATGAGAGTTTTTTTCATAGATCAAGTATACCAAAAAAGCCCTATTTGAGCTTTTTAATGTACTCCTTGAGTTCGTCGATTTTCACGGTATCCTGCGAACGTGTTTCCATGTTGCGCACGATAACGGTATTATCCAACGCTTCGCGCTGGCCGAAAATCATCACGTACTTCATACCCAATTTTTCCGCATGACCGAGCTGGCTACCCAACTTGTCCTTGGAAATAGATTGGATGACCGGGAATTTCGCCTTGCGGAGAATTTCCATGATGTTCAATGATTTCAATTTCGCCTCGATGCCGAACTGGATGAAATATGCCTGCGGATCCTTCATAATGCGCGGCTTCAAGTTCGCAAACCATGACGATTCCACGATGCGGTCCATGCCGATACCCATACCGAATGCGGGAATGTCTTTTTTCGCGCCCAGCATTTTGCCCAGGTAGTCATATCGTCCCCCGCCGCACACCGTCAGCTTGCGCATGACACCATCCTCGCCTTCGCGTTCTTCCATGATTTCAAATACCGTACGAGTGTAGTAGGACAATCCACGGACCAAATTTTTGTTGATCGTATACGGAATCTGCATTTCCTCGAGATATTCCAAGACCTCTTTGAAATGTTTTTTGCACGCGGGACATAGGTACGACACTGCATCCGGAGCGTTTTCATTCAGTTCGATCGTTTTTTCTTCCTTGGAATCCAAAATGCGCAACGGATTTTTCGCCAAGCGCTCGCGGTCGACGGCCGGCAAATCTTTCAGATGCTTTTTATAGTAATTCGTCAGTTCGCGCACGTAGCGGCCGCGGCACTCCTTGTCGCCAATCGAATTAACATCAACTGACAAATCCTTGGCACCGGCTTCTTCTAAAATCGTGTACGCGGTTTTAATGACCAGCGCATCCACGATTGATTTTTCAGACCCATAGGCATCCAAATCGAATCCGTAAAATTGGCGGTAACGGCCTTTCTGCGGTTTGTCGTGACGGAACACGGGACCGCTGTGGTACCACAATACCGGCTGCGGCTGGTTTGCCATGCCGTGTTCGATATAGGCGCGCATGGTGCCCGCCGTCATTTCAGGGCGCATGGCCAAGCGATCGCCCCCTGATGTTTTGAGCGAATACATTTCCTTGTCCACCACGTCGGTTCCCTCGCCGATGGCGGTTGTGAACACGTCCTCGTATTCCAACACCGGGGTTTCAATCGGCTTGAATCCGTAGTATTCGGCGACTTCCTGGGCTTTTTCGAAAAATCCCTGAAATTTGTAATAATCGTCGCCCATGATATCGCGCATTCCCTTGACCGACTGCAGGTTATTGCCGATTTTTTTGTCCGCCTTTTTGTCTGACATAGTACGCCCATTATAAGGCAAAAAATCAAGGTGTCTATTGACTGATATAATATTATGTTCTAAGATAAATAAAAAAGAAACTATGCCTACCCTTGCCCAACTCGCCCAAGAAATTTGCCATGACATTACTACTGGCCACCATGGCCAAGTAGCCATGAAACTAACCGACTTGAAAGAACTCGCTCGAAACGCAAAACTCGAAGAACTTGAGTATGCCATAGAAATAGTAGAACAAGCCGAACAGAGAATCATCACTGAATTTCAATCCATCAAAGA
>CAYYES010000024.1:0-10427 GCA_964471025.1 uncultured Candidatus Saccharibacteria bacterium
AACGCCGGCTTGGTCAGCCGACTCTCTAAAAATTCTTTCATCGCTAGGATATTTTCCTCGGAATGGGGCAGATCCATAAGATACAAGCACTGCTTGGTCAAAGCCGAGAAATCAGAACAGATAACATTTCCAGTAAACGAAATCGAGCGGGTCTGGGTGTACCCAATTGGAAAGCCTTCCAGTTTCACTTCGGGATTCGCGTTTTCAAAACGAGAAAGGCTGAATTTCATAACTTCCCCCAGAAAATCATCATTCACGTCTTCGACCATGATGATGCTTTCTGCATTGGCACGCTCGATCGATCGATTCAGTTTTTCCATATTGTGATCTAAAAACTGATGGACATGCGACATGAACAACACATCAAACCGGCCAATATTATCAAGTGTTTTCTCGTCCAAAAAGTCACCCTGGATGCGGCTATGGTTTTCAGGGATTGGGGTCGAGGAGAAATCCAAAATATCTAAATGGGTTACTGTTTCTTTGGGGATTATTTCGGATAAAATATCAGCCGTTCCCCCGCCAACATCCAAAATCCTCCCCTTGAGGATGTCGAGGTAGTTTTCTTGTACGATTTTTTTAATCAGCTGATTTTCATCTGAAAAAATTTCTTTGAAATCTTTTACGTCGTCCACGGATATGGTAATGGTGTTATTTTCCTGCATGGTATCGATAGTGATGATTCATAAGTTCTGATAAATAGGTCTTTGCTTTTTGAATATCGAGACTGCCACCGGTTTTTAATCTGGTTTCAGCATCAATCGAAAAGTTAATCTTGTAATGTTCACGGAGTTTAAAATAGGTCGCGAGACTCCCCGGGCCGAATCCCCCGCACAGGGCCAGGTCATTGATCCCAGCCGCCAGAAACTTATCAATCTTTTTTGCAAAACTTTTTTCAGATTCTGCAATTCCACGACCATGACTGTTATCAAGCATAATGAACGTTTTTTTGTCGATAACTTCCGCGACAAACGCCGAATCGTCAAGTAGATGCATCATGTCGTCGGTGATGGGAATATCGGTCAAGAAAAACTTATTGGCATAAGACAGTATTTCCAAATAATCTCCGGACAAGTCATTCAGGCGCAAATATTTTACATATGGCATCTTTTCTCGAATTTTCGCAATGTCCTTTTTCGGATCAAGGGATGCCTTGAAGGTGAAATGGAGGATGGGAACAAATCCCTCGAAATGTTCTGCTGCTTTCCACATGCGTTCAATATTTTGGAGTGCGTGTCTGTCACCAAAGGTATACGCGTCTGCATACACCCCAATACAGATCTTGAGAAATGGATCCTTGGTTTCGTTCGCAAGAAATTTCCCGATTTCCTCGATTTGTTCCGGTGATTCGGCGTAGGAAAACTGATAAAAATAATTACTTTCTTCATTGCCAAAGAAATGCTTGAATTTCTGTTTCTTCGTTTCAAAATATTTGCGGTTATATGAATTACTTTCAATAACCAACGGGATGCGTTCTGAAATTTTTATACCGAGCCGAGAAATCTCGGATACTTTAGATGGATTATTCGTGAGTAATTTTATTTCCGAAACATGCAGATGATCTAGCACTTTTTTCACCCAGGAATATTCACGATAATCAGGTTTGTGTCCCAAGAGAATATTCGCCTCGTGGGTATCATATCCCTGATCCTGTAAAATGTAGGATTTGATTTTTTCATAGAGACCAATGCCGCGCCCTTCTTGGCGCAGGTATATGAAAACTCCATTTCCTGATTGGCTGATCATTTCCAAAGCGCGCTCTTTCTGTTCCCCGCAATCGCATCGATAGCTATGGAATAGGTCGCCGGTCAGACATTCGCTATGAACGCGCACCAGAACTGGTTTGTTCGGATCAATCTTTGGTGTTGCCAGATATACCACTTCGTCACCTTTGGGTTGATTCCATACCGAACACTGAAACATCCCGAATTTTGTCGGTAATTGCGCTGTTGCAATTTCCTGTCCAGTCACAACCTTGCGTGAAACCTTGCCAGTGCGCAGATCATCGACAGGAATTGTATAAAGATCCGAAAGCAGCTTCGCCTGACCAAGGGTGAGCTCTTTGGAACCTTTCTCGACCAATGCATAGGTTGGCCGTGAGATATTCAATTTCGAGGCAATATCCCCTTGCGAAAAGCCGTGTTGGGATCGCAGGTCTGCCAATAGCGAAGTCTTGGTCTTCATGATGGCAGTATTGCATATGTAAATAATATTGTCAAATTTTTTGTAAAATATATTAACAATGTATGCATCCTAGCTAAAACCGCCCTTGCGGGCGGTGTTAGGTGTTACTTCATTACGAAGGACTACTTCCCTCGCTTGCGCGAGCGTTTTGCTTTTTTCTCGTCTTCTTTTTTCAATGGGAAGCCCATGTATTCAAAGAATGCGAGACCTTCGGGGCGGGTAGCGGCCGTCGTCACGATCGTGATCGACATGCCGAATACCTGTGAAATTTCTTCGTCTGACGTTTCCGGGAAAATCGTGTGTTCGCGGATACCGATCGACATGTTGCCCAATTCGCCTGCAGACGTGCGCGTAATGCCGCGGAAGTCCTTGGTGCGAGGGAGTGCAATGTTTACCAGTTTGTCGAGGAAATCCCACATGCGCGCGCCGCGCAGCGTCACGACCTGACCAATAGGATCATTGGTGCGGGTCTTGAACGATGCGATCGACTGCTTTGCGCCGCGGATAGCCGGTTTCTGGCCCGTGATTTTCAGCAAGCGATCTGACACGAAATCGTTTTTCGTGCGATCTTTTTTCATGCCGGATCCCGTTCCCACCGATACGATCACCTTCAGAATGCGAGGCGATGCGAGGCGGTTTTTGTAACCGAACTGGCCCTTCAGGGCATCAAACGCGCCGAGTTGTTTTTGTTTGAGTGTTTCCATAGTACATGATGCGGTAGCAACCGCCGGCGGGTGCGAGATGCACTTTTTCGTAGCGACAGCATGGTCTTCATGCCGAGCGAGAAAAATGCGCTCGCTCCCGCGTGTAGTGCGGTTGCGGACCTATTACTTGGCAAGTCGCACGTTTGAAACGTGAATCGGCTTGGCAACTTCAACAATTTTTCCGGCCACGTCGCGCGTGCGTGATTTCTGATGAACTTTTTTAATGTTCACGCCAGCCACCACCACCTTCGCGAGTTTTGGAAAAACGCGTTCGACCGTACCCTTCTTGCCCTTGTCGCTGCCTGAAATGACAACAACTGTGTCTCCTTTTTTAATCATAAAATTAGAGTACCTCTTGAGCGAGGGATACGATTTTCTGATAACCCTGTTCCCCGATTTCGCGAGGAATCGGACCGAAGATACGACCGCCCTTTGGTTCCTTTTCTTTATCGAGGATGACAACAGCGTTGTCATCGAATCGAATGTATGATCCGTCCTTGCGGCGGACGGCGTTTTTCACGCGTACGATAACCGCACGGTGGACGCCTTTTTTCTTGACCGCTTTGCGCGGTTCGGCCGATTTGATCGAAAGCACGACGATGTCGCCAAGCGATGCATAGCGGCGTTTTGAACCTCCGAGGATTTTGAACACGCGAGCCTTTTTAGCGCCCGTGTTATCCGCGATGGTTACATTGGTTCCTACTTGAATCATAGAGGTAGATAATAGTCGGTAGCTAATAGCTAATAGTAAAAATGAGATTCAAATTTCTATTAGCTATTTTCTATTAACTATTTGCTAATTCGAAGTGCTTATCTTTCGACCGAGGACGACCTTCTACGATCGTCACTTTGTCACCGATTTTCGCGGTGTTATTTTCGTCATGCGCCTTGTACTTCTTGGAAATTTTCATGTATTTCCCGTACTTCGGATGCTTGACGTAACGAGTCACGGACACAACAATCGTTTTCTGCATTTTGTCGGAAACGACCGTACCCGTGAGCGTTTTCTTGTTTTTTGCAACAGTATTCGTCATAGATTACATGTCATTTCGACTAATAATACGGACCTTGACCGGGAGCTTGGCGCCAGCCTTGCGGAGCGCTTCGCGAGCGACTGCTTCGGTAACCCCATCCACCTCAAACATGATGCGGCCTGGTTCTACTTCGAAACAGTACCCCTGCAGATCACCTTTACCCTTACCCATACCGACACCGTCGGCTTTCTGAGTAATAGGTCGATCAGGGAAAATGCGGATCCAGTATTTGCCCAATTTTCCAATCGTGCGGGAAACCACCTTGCGGGCAGCTTCAATCTGATTGGATTTGATGCGGGACACTCCGTCGGCGCGCAGGCCGAATGAGCCAAACTGCAATTTCGTACCGCGGGTAGCCACGAGCTTTTTCGCAGGATTGCGACGCGCGCGCTGCCACTTGCGGTGTTTTACTTTTTTAGGAAATAGCATAGATATACAAGAATAAGTATCAAGAATAAGAATAAGTATTTTTGTTTTCCTTATTCTTATTCTTTTTTCTTATTCTCCTTAATTATTTCTGGCGTTCGAGCGTGTCTCCCTTGTAGATCCACACCTTGATACCAATGCCACCGTAGGTCATGCGCGCCGTTTCCGTCGCGTACTCCACGTCACCGCGCATGAACTGAAGCGGGATTCCTCCCATTTTCAATTCTTCACGGCGTGACATGTCGGCGCCTCCCAGTCGACCGGAAAGGACGATTTTCGCTCCTTTCACGCCTCGGGCTGCCATAATTTTTTCGATCGTCGTCTTCATCACGCGGCGGAACGTCATGCGCTTTTCGAGCATTTCGGCAATGGCAATGGCGTTAACCTTCGCACTTGCATCCGGGTTCGTGATTTCAGCGATATCAATTTTCAAGTCTTTCGGAACTGCGATGTTTTTCGACTTCATGAAGGCCGTAATGTCGGCTTTCAATTTCGTCGCGCCTTCGCCGTTGCGTCCGATCAGGACACCCGGTCGGGATGTCGTAATGATCATGCGCGTCGATTTAGGGCCGCGTTCGAATTCCACGTCGGCGACATAGCTGCCGCGATATTTTTTCTCGACATATTCGCGGATCAAGGTGTCAGCGCGCAACGTGTCGCGGTATTCCGCGCCGGTTTTGAACCAGCGAGATTTCCAATCGCGGATCAGCGGCAAGCGATGCGCGTAAGGATGTACGATTTTTGACATAGATAAGAATTTTTAATTTCAAATTTTTAATTTTTAAATAATTTTTCAATGCGTTAATTTTAAATTAAAGCATTCGAATATTATTTATAAAATTTGAAATTATAAAATTAAAAATTTTATTTAACTGCCAACTCTACTTTCAAAATAGAGGTGCGCTTGTTAATCCTGTTCGCCATTCCCCTCGATCGAGGACGGATGCGTTTCAAGGTCGGACCTTTGGTAACTGAAACGCTTTTGATAATCAGATTCTTGGCGTCAACCTTGTGGTTGTGCGAAGCGTTCGCAACAGCTGACGTGATGAGTTTCGCAAACGGGAGCGCGGCGCGCTTGCCGAGGAACTGGAGTTCCGTCAAAGCAACCGGCACCGATTTACCGCGGATCACGCCTGCTACCAATCGCACCTTGCGGGGTGACTGGCGATAGTTTTTGAGTTCTGCCTTCATATACTATTTCTTGGCTGCAGGTGCGGCGGTTGCCTTCTTGGCAGCGTCGATTTCAGCCTGTTTCTGCTTCTGTTCAAGTTCCTTCTGCATCTTACCACCGTGTTTGTGGAACGTGCGGGTTGGCGAGAATTCTCCGAACTTGTGACCGACCATGTCCTCGGAAACGAGAACTTCGATATGCTTGCGGCCGTTGTGAACGCCGAACGTGAACCCGATCATTTCCGGAGAAATGGTCGAAGCGCGCGCCCAGGTTTTGATCACGCCGGTTTCAAGCGGTTTTTTGCCCGCAATTTTTTTCAACAACTTAATGTCGACATAGGGGCCTTTCTTTACTGAACGAGTCATGAATGAGTTTTATGTGATACGAGATACCTGATACGTGAGCGCATTGCACGCGAGGGGCAGATGCACTTTTTCGCAGCGACAGCATGGTCCGCATGCCGAGCGAGAAAAATGCGCTGCCACGAAGCCGTCGCAATGCGCGTTATTTCAGAAATCTCCAGTGCACGATAAAAATGAATAATAATCCTTGAAAACGATAAAATACCCTTTTAAATTGGTGTTTATTTTTTCGAGGGGGTGAAAGAGATTCTTGTATCTAGGAAGTAACGGTCCAGATATAAAATCCTCTTTCGTGCCCGCCATGCCTTTGCGCAATGGCGGGGGCTTGCCCCGCGTAGCTCGCGAATGCGAACGAAGTGGGGGTCCTGGGTGAGAACAAGACCCGTGAAATATAGCAAATACGGGAATTTTGTCAACTCCAAAACAAAGAACAACCGCCTTGCGGCAGTTGTTAGAACTTGACTGAAAAATAGTCATCGAGTTTGTCGTATCGATTTTGGAGCATTTTTTGTATATTAGCTAAATTTGCACTCAAAAGCCGAAAAGGCTCCTTGTCGCCTGCAACCGTCTCGTCTTCTAGTAGCCTATCAACAAACAAGTTTGTTGATTTAACGCTCGCTATTAATCGATCAATACTTTTTAAATCATCACTTAAGCCTTTTGCCGGGGGTTGCTCCTTGAAAGCAGTCAAAATAGTTTGAGCAAATAACCCGATCGATTCCAAAGACAAACTTTCGAGCCCATCTTTAATTTCAGTGAGATATGAAGTATCCACAAGCGCATTGTAGCCCTGTTTTTTTCGGTCACCCAATTCTTTTACCAAAGGCTGTAATTTGGTAACAATGGAATTAATGTTTCCTTCAATGTTTTTATCAAGGGAATTTTCTTGTTTTTTTGGTTCTATTTTTGGACTCTCAAATGGATTTCTTGGTTTTCCTCGCATAATGTAATTATAGCATAAAAAAAATAACATCTTATGAATATCTCATTAGAGAACAAAAAACCCTTTCGGGCTTTTTGTAAAAACTTACTTCGGCGTATTTCGTTTCGTCTTGCGGCGAGACACGATTGCAAAGTTCGAGTATTTGTTCGGGCGGCGCGTTTTGACACCGTAGGCCTGCTTGCCGTGGCGCGTTTTCGGACCGCGGCGCAAACCGATACCCTGACGTCCTTCACCACCACCGTGTGGGTGGTCTACCGGGTTCATTGCGGAACCGCGGACCGTAGGACGGATACCCTTCCAGCGTGACTTACCGGCCTTGCCGAGATTCACGAGGTTGTGTTCAGGATTTGAAACGGAACCAACGGATGCCCAGCATTCGTCGGCTACCGTGCGAATTTCCCCGGACGGCAATTTAATCTGCGTGCGGTGGTTGTCATGAGCGGCAACCTGCGCAAACGATCCGGCTGAACGCACCATTTTGGCACCTCCTCCCACCTTGAGTTCGATGTTGTACACGAACGTACCGACAGGGATAGAGCGCAATGGCAAACGGTTGCCCGGTTTTACCGGAGCTTCAGCCGATACCATGAACGCATCGCCTACGCGAACGTCCTGAGGAACGAGCACGTAACGGCGTTCACCGTCGCGGTATACCACGAGCGCGATGAATGCGGTGCGATTGGGATCGTATTCAACGGTTTCCACGCGAGCGGGAATGTTTTTCTTGTCGAATTTGAAATCGACGAGGCGGTACAGGTTTTTATTTCCGCCACCCTGATGAGGTACGGTTACGATGCCGCGGTTGTTGCGACCTGCATGTTTTTTGCGGCCGAACGTCAACGGTTTGTACGGTTCGTTCGTCGTCAGAACGCCCTTGTACGTCACGACCGACATTTTGCGGCGAGACTTACTGGTTGGTTTGTAGAACTTCATGTGAAGTGATGTTCATCACAAGATCCAAGAATCAAATTCCAAGATCCAAACCGAAATGCGCAGAGCGTCTTCGTTTGGTTCTTGGTTTTTGGATCTTGGTTCTTCTTGTTTTGAATGTGCGCATAAGGCTTTCGCGCAGTGATTTTGATAAGACAAGACGAGTGCCTAGGTCGTTCTGCTGTCGTTATGACCTGAAGACATTAGCACACCTCGTTATTTTTGGCAATAATGCAGTTCTTGACCCTGCTCATAAAAAGCGTATCCTTGAAAAAACATCTCTATGAAAGCAACCCTTACCTTCCCGATTCGGGACAATAAAATAGTATTGGCAATCAAACAGAAAAAAGTCGGTGCCGGGAAATGGAACGGGTTCGGGGGCAAGCCCGAACCTGACGACACCGGAATCCGCCATACGGCAGCGCGCGAATTGTTCGAGGAATCAGGACGCGGCATCAAGGCCGAGGAATCCGATTTGCAACCAAAAGCGCTCATTGATTTCTATTTCTACGACAATACTACGAATGAACCGAACTGGAGCGTCATGATCTACATCGCCGAAATCTTTTCGGGCAAGGCATCTGACACCGACGAAATGAAGAATGCCACCCCGTTTCCATTTGATAAAATTCCGTATGGCGACATGTTGCCCGCCGATCGTGATTTCCTGCCGAAAATACTCGCCGGTGAAACATTCCGCGGCAAGGTTCGATTTAATGAAACCATGACCGAATGTATTGAACTGGAATACGAACCCGCTGATGCAGCATCCCTGGAAACCTAGGGATGTTTTTATGCCAATATAAAACCCCCGTACGGGAGTTTTATGCTAGTTGATTTCGATCGTCTCGCCTTTCTTGAGCGTAACATACGCTTTTTTCGAGGCAGACAGCGTTCCCTTGCGTCCGCGGAACGTAACCGCTTTCGGTTTGGAAACGACGATGTTGATGGCAACCGGGGTTACCTTGTACTGTGCAGCAATCGCTTTCTTGATTTCGATTTTATTCGCATCAAGGGCAACGTCGAACACGTACTGTCCGCGTTCCGTCGCGTATGCGGCTTTTTCCGTTACGCGCGGTCCGAGGACTTTCGAGGCAACAACAGGTACTGCAGCTTCTTCAGTTTTTGTGGTGGTTTTCTTGGCCATAGATGTAGAATAAGAATAGAGAATAAGAATAAGTTTTTGTATTTTTCTTATTCTTATTCTTTTTACTTATTCTTGGTTTTCTTTGCTGCGACCTTTTTCTTGGCAGGAGCTTTTTTCTCTGCCTTCGGGGCTGTGGCAGCTGCCTCCTTGGACATTTTGCCGGCAAGCATTCCATTCACATCGTCCGGATTCGCAACCACGAGATAGCGGTAGTTCATCACGTCAGACGCGTTCATGTTGCGAGCGGATTCGATCGTGACATGCGGAATGTTGCGGAATGATTTCGCAATCGTTTCCGATTTCGTCGGAACGAAGACGAGGATGTTGTTGTGTTTTTTCGTGTTGATCGTTTCAAATCCTTTTACGGATTCGAGACCGGCGAGCGCTTTCGCGGCATCCTTGGTCTTGATTGCACCGAGTTCAAGCGAGTCTACGAACACTACCTGACCGTCGCGAAGTTTCTGCGAAAGCGTTACAAACAACGCCTTGGCTTTCATCTTCTTGTTGATCTTCTTGTCGTAGTTTTTGTCCGTGATCGGACCGTGGGTCGTACCACCACCGATCCAAATCGGTGATCGTGACGAACCGTGACGAGCGCGGCCCGTGCCTTTCTGGCGCCATGGCTTTTTACCGCCACCGCGAACATCGCCGCGGCCTTTGGTGTGTGCCAATCCCGTGCGAGCATTTGACTGCATCGACGTGACTACCTGGTGCACGAGGTCTGCGTTCCATGGCAAGTTCCAAACAGAACCCGGGAGCGTGATTGAACCCGCTTCCTTGCCGGACACGTTATACGTTTTTGCTGAAATGTTTTCCATATAATTAAGGGATGAGCGGATAGGTTATAGGGGATAGAAACAAATGCTTCTATCACCTATCCCCTATAACCTTTTCCCTGATTTATGCAGTGATGCGCAAGAGCGTTCCCTTTTTGCCGGGAACAGCCCCCTTGATCACAAGCGTATTCGTGTCCTTGTCGACTGCAAGAACCTTGAGGTTGCGAACCGTCACGAGGTCTGACCCCATGCGGCCTGCCATGCGCATACCCTTGGCAACGCGGCCTCCGGCGCGACCACCGGATCCACCAATGGAACCTGGTTCGCGTTCGGAATGTTTCTGACCGTGCGTGCGGCGTCCGCCGTGGAATCCATGGCGCTTAACCACACCCTGGAAGCCTTTACCTTTGGAAATGCCGGATACGCGGATCGTGTCGCCTGATACGAATGCATCAGCGGCAACCGTCTGCCCTACCGTGAAATTGGCGATTTCGTCGGCTGAAACGCGGAATTCCGCGACTTCCTTGAAATTGCCCAAATCTTTCCAGGCACCTTTCTGCGCCTTGGTAATGTTTTTTTCTTTACGAGAACCGAATCCGACCTGAACTGCCGTGTAGCCGTCCTTGTCAGCGGTTTTGACCTGGGTAACAACCGCAGGTCCTGCAGCGATGACCGTTGCGCCGAATGCGCGCCCCTTGTCATCAAAATACTGCGTCATGGCGATTTTCTCGCCCAAAATAAATTTCATAG
>CAYYES010000025.1:0-10199 GCA_964471025.1 uncultured Candidatus Saccharibacteria bacterium
TAACGGTCGCACCTGCGCCGCTCGGTGCCCAGTTGATAAAATCATCCGTTCCATTGTGGTCGACATCAACATTGATAAATTGGGAATATTGCTGCGGCGACACGATATTGCCCGCGTATGCTACCGATGCGCTCGCGAGTGCAATGAATGCAAAAATAAATCGAACATGTTTCATGAAATTATTGTAACAATAATCTAATAAAAAACGAAACGATCGGTGCAATGATCGATCCCGCCAGAAAAATTGCAAGGAGTGTAACCATGATTCCATAGGTACCCATGAGGCGATCCGCCCATTCCCGATATACGGGAATGATCGCGCCGAGGATATGATGCCCATCAAGAGGAGGTAGTGGCATGAGATTAAACACCGCAAGTGATATGTTAATCACCACGACAAGCGCTGCTATCTGCGCAAACCCTGCCCATGCAGGATTTCCTGCGATGCTGCGAAATACTGCAGCAAAAATTATGACAAGGATGATATTGGTGATTGGCCCCGCGGCGGCGACCCATGCAGGACCCCAACGCTTGTGAGAAAAATAGCGAGGATTAAAAGGTACCGGTTTTGCCCACCCAATAATGAATCCGGTGCCGGAAATCACACAAAGCAAGGGTACCAAAAATGATCCCACCCATTCCATATGAGCCAGCGGATTAAGCGTCAATCGCCCCGCAAGCGACGGGGTGGGATCACCCATCCGATCCGCAACAATGCCATGCGCCAATTCATGAAACATGACCGATATGATTAAAACAATGACAGAAAATACCATAGTGATTACATCCATACGTGACTCTAGTATAAGCAATTGGGGTCGTTTGGTATACTGGTATCATGCGATGGACCATCAACCACCTCCTCGTCGCGCTTGGCATCATCGGTGCAGCCTGCGCCTATGGGTATATCTATGCCGAAACCATCGCACCGAGCCGCGTCATGACTGTTTCGTTTTTAGATGTTGGCCAGGGCGATGCCATCTATGCGCGCGCACCCAACGGTGCCGATATGCTGATTGACGGCGGACCGGATGCCGCGGTCATTTCCCGCCTCGGAACGGTGATGCCAGGATTCGATCGGACCATTGATGTCGTAGTGGCAACCCATCCCGACAAGGACCACATCGCAGGGCTTATTCCCGTATTTGAAAAATATTCCGTTAAAAAATATTTGCATTCCGAAGTATCATCTGACTCTTCCTATGATGAATCGCTCGCCGAGGCGGCTGCAAGCGAACCGGGTCTCGAACAAATCGTGGCACGCCGAGGCGAGCGGATTATCCTTGATGATGCGCATGGTATCTATATTGACCTCCTGTTCCCCGACCAAAATACAAGCAATTTCAAGGAAACCAATGATGCATCCATTGTCGCTCGGCTGGTCTATGGAAATCAGAGTTTTTTACTGACGGGCGACTCGCCACAATCCGTCGAGGAGTGGCTCGTGAAAACAGATGGGGTACGTTTGCAAAGCTCCGTGCTCAAACTGGGGCACCATGGTTCAAACTCGGCATCATCCACCGAGTATTTGAAAACCGTACATCCGGGTTACTCAATTGTCTCTGCGGGAAAAAATAACACCTACCACCACCCATCAGCAACGGTGGTGGAGCGCGTAAAAGACCTCAGAATCCCCCTCCTTTCAACGATTGATTCCGGCACCATCACGTTTGCGACTGATGGGATGGAAATTTGGATAAAATAATACCTTGCCCTATTCTTTACTAATCTGGCCGCTCATTCGTTTCAATGGTACTATGACACCCATATGAAAACACATCACGCATTAGGTATCCTGGTGACCGGAGGAATCATGGTGGGTATTAGTTTTTGGGTTTTGTCTTCTCAACCCTTGAAACAATCTGATCAAACACTCCAGGCAAATGCGTTGTCAGTGATGGACAGTCTCACTAAAATATCTCCAGACTCTTTATCCTCTCAGGAACTCAAAACACCGATAATCCCATCGCGCGTGGCTGAACCCTCTACCACCATACCGAGCACTACTTCCCCAGCTCGAGCAACAACCTTATCTTCTCTTGAAATAAAACCGTCACTCATTACACCAGATGTAATTATTGCTGAAGCCGCAAAATTAAATGAACAATTAGTCACTTCCGCTAAAAAAACGGCTCTACCTATCAGGGAATTCTTTCCGTCTCGCACTTTCATGATTTCAATCACAACACCATAACCCCGATTGTTACCATTACGAGCGGTAACAAAACCATCCCGGTAACTATTCCAGCCCGAGAACTTCCTTTTTATGAGCCCCTCAATGGGACAAGGGTGGAACTAACTGGAACCCTACGCAGCGGATCACTACAACCCTTTCAAGCACCTACGGCCGTTAATCCAGGAACCGTAAAACCATCGGCCGCTCGTTCAAATGCCTCGCACAAGATTTCGATTGTACTTTATAAATTTGCAAATACGACAAACAACGCACCATTCAGCGCCGAAGACGTTCGTAAAAATTTTTTTGAACCTAACGCATCAACCGGGCTAACCATGTCTCAATTCCTTTCCAAGTCTACTTATGGAAACCTTACGCTGGAAGGAAAAACTTCGACTGACGGCACAACGGATGTGTATGGATGGTATACCGTTTCAGTCTCCCGAAATTCTTGTGCTTATTCAGACTATAGGAAGGCGGGTAATGAGGCTATTCAAATGGCGATGCAGCACGGATTACAACTTGGTCCTGATGACTATGTGGTAACCGCGACTTTCCCTGATGGTTGTCCGACAGGAGGTTCTGCCGGATCATTGCCCATAACAGGCAACCCGCAAGATTTAACGACCGGTATGCAACTCGCTCGCGTTGTTTATATGAACGATGGCATGAGCTGGGGCAACACTCTCCATGAATTAGGCCACCTCTCGGGGGTCACGCCCTTTGTCCTTGGGACGACCTATGATAACGTAGCGCACTCTAATTTAATGGAATGCAAGGATTCAAACGGCATATTAGTACCTTATGATGCTTCACGCGACTGTCATTCTGTTGAGTATGGAAGCCCTTTTAGTGTTATGGGAGGATACATAAGCGGTGCCCAGAAAGATCGTCTGTTCGACGCTCAAAATCGAATATCGGGTGGCTATTTGACTGCTCAAAATTTTATAGCAGCCAACACTTCGGGCGATTACGATATCACGAAAATAAATTATCCTGATGCTCAAATAGTACGCATTCCAACCACTATTGAATCTTCCTCCATCGGCAGTACGGTATTAGTTCCGGTACATTCAGGAACAATCAGTATTGAGGCGCGAGATTTTGAATCTTTTGAACAAGGAACCGATACAAGCCCCCAGAGCAATGTATTGGTGGTAACATCAGGCAGAGATCTTTTCCTGACAAATCAAACAAACGACAAGTTAATCCCTCCAGGGGGAACCATGACTATGCCCAATCTGGGCCTGAAAATACAAAATAAAGGTGCCAGCCCGAGCAATCCGCATAAAGTTCGCGTAAGCATTTCATACCTAAAAAACCCCTTGGTCATTCCTCAGGTAAACGTAGGGTTGTCAGAATCTCCACATATTTCATACATTTCACCATCGGGAACTGTCGGCCAGCAGAATATTATTTTCACCAATAACTCTAATTCAAGCACCCCGCTCGTAACATTAATCCCTGTTGATTTCGCAAGAATTTATCCGCAGCAAGCCCAACCCCTGGACTCACTACTAAGTTCCTATAAAGCACCCGATACTGTCACTTACACTCTATTGCCACACGGACAAAAAGTCGTCTCTGTATTAAACGGAATTTCTATCCCGGCATCAGTATTGAATTCCCAACAACGATCAGTATACAAGATTATGCATTTCGCAGGCTTCCCAGGACAAAGCTCACTGATGTTTTATACCTATCTTGTTTATGGACAATTCACACTGCAGGAACTTTCAGCTTTAGGGGTTGAATCAACACCCCTTTCAAATGTTTTGGCGCCGACTTCGACCTCGCTACCAACCAGCCCCTTGTCTAGTTAAAGTCCTTTCAACGATTGATTCCGGCACCATCACTTTTGCGACTGATGGGATGGAAATTTGGACCAAGTAAAAATCCCCGAACGGGGATTTTTACTTGGTCATTAGACCAATTCTGCATCCTTCAAGGCCTGGAAGATTCCTTTTTTCGCAATCGTTTTCATGCCGCGGGTAGAAACCGTAAGCGTGATTTTTTTGTCGAGCTCAGGCACGAAATAGGTCTTGGTCTGGAGGTTCGCGTAGCGGCGGCGGGTGCCGGTCGGGTTAAATTTCGTAGCACGAACACGGTTGGAATATCCCCCACCGTTCTGTGACGACTTGCCCGTAATTGCGCATGATTTTGCCATAGTGCGGACACTGTAGCATATTTGCATAAATAATGCAAGATCCCTCCCGAAGGGCCCCGGTTCGATTTGATCGGGAATTCTTGTATACTACCCGCATGACACCCTATACCCCCCAAACATTTGAAATCCCGGCCCTGGCGGGAATTTCCGCAAAAAACATCGAGGAGCATCTCAAGCTGTACCAAGGGTATGTAAAAAACGCCAACGGGATTCTCGAAAAAATTGGGACGCTCATGAACGACCCTGAAACCAATGCCTATACCATCGGCGAACTGCAGCGCAGATTCTCGTTCGAATATAACGGCATGCGCAATCATGAATTGTACTTTGGCCAATTGGAGCATGGACCTGAACCGCTTGCGGTAGATGCCCCTTTCAAACAAACCATCGAATCTCAGGCGCCTTCGTTTGATGCATGGCTTGCCGGGTTCAAATTCTTGGCAATGACGCGCGGCATCGGTTGGGCAATGGTGTATTGGGATCCGGCTGCACGCCAATTGACGCACGGCTGGGTAGACGAACAACATCTGGGACACCTGGTCGGACTCGTCCCGATTCTTGCACTCGACATGTGGGAACACAGTTACGTCGCAGACTACCAGCCAAGCGGCAAAAAGCAGTATGTCGAAGACTACTTCGCCAACCTTAATTGGTCGGTTATCGAAAAGCGATTTGCTCAGGCGATAAAAAATTAGGCTGATAAAAAAACCGGATGTCCGGTTTTTTATGATTGACCCAATGCCCTATACGCGATCATGCATCCGCGACCGACGCTTGGTCCAGACTGCCAAATGGATCAAGTAAATGGCAAGGATGATGAGTACGATTGCGAGAACCATGATTGCACCGAGGACGAATTTCGCAAACGTCATCAACAATTTCATCTGATCCACGAGTTCCCTGAGTGCCATTGTTTCCTGGGTAGGCACGACTGGAACAACCGTTTGTGCCGGAACTTCGATCATGTCTGTACCAGTGACTTGGGTTTCTGGGGCAGGTTTGGGCGGAATGATCGTTGCCGGTTCAAGCGTATAGACGCCCTTGCCATATGCCGTCAACACATCGGTTCCCAGGCCGTCATTTGCAAGAATCGATCCGGATGAAAAGGAAAGTTCTGCCGTACCGGTTTTCTTGACCTTGAACGTAACCTTGAAAAGTTCCGAACTCCCCGTCGTTCCGGAAATCGAAACGCCTTCGAAATTAATAACACCGTCAGATGTTCGAATGCTTGGTCCCTTGCTGCCGGGCGGAAGCCATTGATCAACCACCGATTTCCCGGTAGATACGCCAACATATTCCAAAACATCCTTGGGATATTTAATGGTTCCTGAAAAAGCATTTACTGATTTGTCAGAACTGGTTGCTGATACCGTGACCGTGACCGTTTTCCCTACTTCATAGGTTCCTGTCGCAGGTGAAATGCCAAATGATGCGGCTGACGCAAAACGCGCGACACCCAGCGCAGCCACCATGAGGAGTAATGTGATTATGCGTGCACGAACTAATTTCATACGCTTTTGTTTCTGCGTATCAGTATGACACAAACGCATGCGATCACCAATACGATGCCGATGCTTTCCACGATTGCAACCGTGCGAATCGCGCGTGGCAGCGGAACATCAGCTACCGTTATATTCCCGGCACCATCAATAGCGCGGACGCGGACGGAAAACAAACCGATCGTGGTCGTTATTCGTTCGGGCGACGATGCAGGACGCCACGGCAATAACCCCTCACGAATTTCAATTCGTGAAATTCCTGAACCTCGGTCGCGAGCATCGAACACTACCACGGGTTTCCCTTCGAAAAATCGGGCGTCACGAATTATTTGCACATCCAAAATTTCAGGGGGTATCTGGTCGTTTGAGGCAAGTGTCATCGGTGCAGCCACTCGATCAATTCTAACCGCAAACGGTGCAGAGGTGACGCGGGCACGCGTACCCTCACCATCATTAATATAGGCATCTGCCTGGCTGACAGCAATCGTTCCCGACCCGGCCGATTCTCCGCGCATCACCAAACGCACGAGACGACCTGGTTTTCGTGTTGTCGGATTTTCAGGATCAATAAATCCTGAAAATCCGTTCGGTATCATTCCCGAAAATTCAACGGCGCCGTCAACTAACCGAGGACGTTCAATCCAGGTACCCATGATTGAACCATCATCTGACGCACTGACCCAGGACATGCCGCGAGGAATCGTGACGGTTGCAGAAACAGCATTGATTGGTTCACCAGCCGGATCAAGCATCACATCCACGTAAAATTCCTGCCCGATATGAGCCACCTGAACATTTGACTGCAAAAACAATTCTGCCGCATCGGCATGATGAGCACCGCCAACAAGCGCAGCTGCTCCCACCATGAACCCTATGAAAGATTGAGTGAAAAAATTGCGAATCATACGAGTTTTATCAGCCGGTCCAGTGATAAGCCAAAATCGAGAAATCGACGAGATTGACCACGCCATCATGATTGAGGTCCACCGCCGCAAGCGGTTTCAGTTTCTGATACCAATACGCCAAAATCGAGAAATCAACAAGGTTCACGCGACCGTCACAGTTTATGTCACCGATTCCTGCGGGAGCTGCGCCACAGGTAGGAGTCTCAATAGATTGCAGGCCGACTTTGAAATTTACTGACTTACCATAGGGACTGGCCTCAGTAGATAAAACCGCTTTTGATTTCGTCGTATGTGAACCAATTTCAAGGGGTGACGTGTCGAGGGTTAACAAATAAGCCCCGGATGAATCTGATTTTACCGTTTTAAATAATTCTACTGCCGAATGTACGGAAATGACGACATCTGATGACGGTGCACTTTGTCCGAAAATAACCACATTTTCTCCTTGTTTCACCTCTGATTTATCAACGGCAATCGTTGGCGAAAGAAATATTCCTGAAATGTCCGTGGTGACTCCCGCCGTAATAATCACAGGAAATGAGAACGTTTCTGAAGTACGGCCATTTGCATCTTGGGTATATACCACAAAGGTATGGTTCCCGACAGGAACATCGGCAAGCGAAGCGGTGAATTTGGCATCAGGTCCAGAAATAGTGGTGACTGCCAATCGGTTGTCGCGTAACACCGTCACGCGCGACAACGGATACGCGCGTCCTGAAAAATTAACGGTAGCGCCCGGGGCCGTGGGCCCTCCTCCCCCGCCGCCCCCGCCGCCACCACCTCCTCCGGAGGAACCGACTTGGGCAGAAATCGTAACACTTACGGCACGGGCAATAACAATCGATGACACGCAAATAATAATTACCAAAAGAACGCGGAACATGCCGCGCACGGTATCCCGTTTCATAAACGGGTCGTTTGATTGCGATTATCGGCGATTGCCCGATCCATTTCAATCGCACGGCGTGCCTGATCGATTACCCATCGATTATATTTGCGCACCATCATGCGCAATCCCGTAACGATGGTTCCGCCGCCAACAAGGATGATTAAGAGAAGCTGCCACGGCAGCACCCAGACGCTGGTCTTGGCGGTGGCAATCCCTGTTTCACCGTAACGCAAAGCAAGCGTCACTCCGTAGCGACCAAACGCAACATGCCGCGCCTGACTCCACGCCTTCGTAAAAAATCCGTGCGGCGCCTCCTCGTCTGGTCCCCAAACCGCATCAAATTTTCGAACGCTTCCAAACGGCAATACATTGCCACGGGAAGGATTGGCATCAATCGTCTTTGATTTCCATCCGAGCATGCTGCGCATGACGACCGTACCGGTCGTCACCACGCGGTCTCCTCCTGAATTCTGAAAACGGTACGAGAATCCGATCGGCAAAGAATCGTATACATGAGCACCTGTTGTTGGAGCAAAATCGAGTATTCCGCCTTTTTCGTCGACCGCTCCGGCGACCCGCAGCAATACCAATGTTCCGACCTTGAACCCGATGGAAACCTCGCCCCCCGTGTCTGATTTCGTTGGAGTGGAGCTCAAGAAAATAGCCGCAAAATATCCGCCTGGTCGCGCGTTTGCGGGAATGGTTACCACCACCGGCACATGCACCTGTTCCCCCGCCTTGAGATTAATCGATTCCGGAACCTGGATCCATGTCGCCAACCCATCGCGCGCGTCAGTAAAATTAGGAGTTCCGGACTCGCCCTGAGCCTCAAAGTTTGCAGTTGAGAAATAAAACGTACTGTCCGTTTCCTGATCGTTGTACACGATAATTTCACCGGTCGCTACGCGGCCCGGATCACCCGCTATTTCAATCTTGGTGCTCATGGACAATGCATACGCAGAACCAGGAAAAGCCCCAACCATAGCAAGGGCGATTCCAGCGTATGCAATTACTCGCGTGATGAGCTTCATAGTCCTGTTAGAAGTTTGCCGTTGCAACATACGTCAAGTTTGTTGCGTAGCTCCCCGCCTCGGTTGATGTAGAAATGTTAGCAATATAATGGAGCGAGTAGGTCGTCGTCGCGGTTGCGGTCGAACCGGTTGCAAATGTTGCTGCCGTGCTCGCGGTACCATCATAGCCGAATCCTGGCGTCGAGTTGTCGGCATAGGTAGCATCAATCGAAGCGCCGGTTCCGCCCGAAGACGTTGCATAGATACCGAATTGTTCCGATCCTGGTGTCGAAGCCGCCGCCGTAGATCCGTTAGCGGTAATCGTATTTAATCCCGACGTTAATGTCGCACCCTGAACGGTGATCGTATACCCGCTTGCCCCGTTCGTTCCAACTGCAAGCGTGTGTGCCGCCGTATCAGACCCGGTTCCATTGGTATCGCCCGTCGCGTAGCGCGCCGCCGATGACGAGAGGGTTCCAAACCCGATACTGTTATCAGAAATTGAAAACGAAAGGCTCTGCGCAACGGTTGCAGAAACCGCAACCACATCATCGTCTACAATCGTTGTGGTAATAGTTCCTGAATCTGAAAAGCCACCGCCAATCGTAATGGTGTAGCTCCCCGCAGAGGTGGGGTTGGTAATTTGATGGGTACCGGTTGCACCGCTTGACGCATTCGTACCGATTTTAATGCGCATGACCGATCCTGCGCCCACTGCGGCTGAACCGTTGGTGAGCGTAATGACCGTACCTGACGTGCGAACCGCGCCCCAGGTAGATCCTGATGGTGATGCCGCAAGCGTCACGTTTACCCCATCGTCAAGAACGTCAATGTCAGTGTAGTCGAGCGAGGCACTGATGGAATAATCTGATTGAAACGTCAAAGAAACCGTTTCCCCTGCCCCAATTCCGCTCGGCGTGGTAAACGTAATATCATGGTTGGCAACGGTATTTTTTTTCACGGTCGACATCGTGTCGGACAGCGACGTTAATGATGCCGCAAATGCGATATTGGAAAACGGTAAGAGAGTGATAATGCTTATCAAAAGTGCGCTCGTAATGCGCGCGAGGTATTTCATACTATATATAGTACACAAAAGGGGCACGGGTGGACAAGGAATGCATCAAATACATGTGCATAAATTATTGCAAGTCCGCTACCAGATTTTTAATACGTTTTTTTATTCTATTCCCGTTTCCATGACTCACTATCCCCAAATACGATTGCACGACTTCGGGCTTTCCCTGACTCTCTTTAATCCTTTTAAAAGCCCTCCTCTTTGTCACCGTCCGCAGCACCCGATGATCGGGAAACAAAACCCAGCCGAGAAAATCGACTCCTGACGCAACCGTCTTTATAAAAACTTTATCGGGATGCAGTTCAAGTTGGAGCCGTTCCCACAGAAATTCTTGTATTCGCGAAATTGCACTTTCAAGCCACACCTTATCATCTGAAAGAATGACGAAATCATCCGCATATCTCACGTAATACTTCGCTTTCAGTTTATGTTTCACAAACTGGTCAAATTCGTTCATGTAAATATTCACGAGGAG
>CAYYES010000026.1:0-9881 GCA_964471025.1 uncultured Candidatus Saccharibacteria bacterium
CCCGATTTTCCGCTGGGCGGCATTATCTATGACAAGAAAGCGATTGCGCATGCGTATGCAACGGGCCGCGGTCCGGTTGTAATGCGTGGCGAAGCTGAAATTATTGAACAGAAGAACGGAAGTTTCCAGATCGTCATTACGTCGTTGCCGTTTGAAACGAGCAAGCCAAACTTGATTGAAAAAATTGCGGAACTGGTACAGGAAAAGAAAATCACCGAAATCAAGGGAATGCGCGACGAATCCACCAAGGATATGCGCATTGTCCTTGAATTAAAGTCGGGTGCGAATCCGCAGAAAGTGTTGAACTATCTGTACAAGCATACGGAGCTCGAAAGCAATTTCAACTACAACATGATTGCGCTTGTCGATGGGACGCCGGAAACGCTTTCGCTCAAGGATTTTCTGACCAATTTCATTTCTCACCGCCAAGAAGTCGTCAAGCGACGCACGCAGTTTGATTTGAACAAGGCCGAAGCGCGCGCCCATATTTTGGAGGGCTTGAAAAAAGCATTGGATCATATTGATGAAATTATCAAACTGATCAAGGCATCCAAGGACACCGCAGAAGCCAAGGAAAATTTGATGAAGAAATTCAAGTTTTCTGAAATCCAAGCGCTCGCTATTTTGGACATGAAACTCCAGAAACTCGCAGGCTTGGAGCGCAAGAAAATCGAGGATGAACTCAAGGAAGTGCTCGCGCTCATCGCCGAACTCAAGGCGCTTCTCGCGTCACCTGCGAAAATGTTGAAAGTCATCCGCACGGAATTGGTTGAAATCAAGGAAAAATATGCAGACGAGCGCCGCACCAAGGTAGTGGCCAAGGCCGTCGGCAGCATTTCGGACGAAGATCTCATTCCTGACGTTGCAAGCGCGCTGGTGTACACCGCGGGCGGTTATGTCAAACGCACTGATCCGTCCGAATACCGCGCGCAGAAACGCGGCGGGGTAGGCGTCGTTGATTTGGATACCAAGGAAGAAGACGTGGTAACGCATCTGTTGACCGCGTCGACTCACAGCAACTTGTTATTCTTTACGGACATGGGCAAGGTATATCAATTGCGCATGTATGACATTGCCGAGGGGCGCCGCGCGACCAGAGGCAAGTCGATCATGAACTACCTTGATCTGAAGGATGGCGAAAAAGTCACGACGATTTTGCCGGTTCCGAAAGGTGCCGAGATCAAGGATCGTTCGATCTTCTTCGTAACGAAACAGGGGACCATCAAGAAAGTCGCAGCCGATTCATTCGCTGCCGTGCGCCGCAACGGATTGATTGCGATCAATCTCCACGACGGTGATACGCTCCTTGGTACCGTGATGACGCAACAGGGCGATACGATCGTATTGGTTACCGCCGACGGACAGTCCATCCGATTCAATGAATCGGATGCGCGCGACATGGGCCGCACGGCTGCCGGCGTACGCGGCATCGACCTGGGCAAGGGTGACACGGTGGTTGGATTGGGTGTCGTGTCCAAGGACATGAAAAATCCAACGCTCATGGTCATGTCCAATCATGGATACGGAAAACGAACATCGATCGATGAATACAAAGTCCAGAAACGCGGTGGTTCGGGAATCATGACCGCAAATGTGACTGACAAAACGGGTGCGTTAGTCGGTGCAAAAATCGTTACTGACGACCACGGCGAATTGATTGCGATTTCCAAAAAATCCCAAGTCATCCGCACCGAATTGGAATCCATTCCGGTATTGTCGCGCGCCACGCAGGGTGTCCGCGTGATGAAATTGCGAGAAGGGGATAGCTTGGCGTCATTAACTCTCCTTTAAGAGTAAACAAAAAAGCGGGGCAACCCGCTTTTTTGTTGCTTCCCTTATTCTTATTCTTTATACTTATCATATGTTTTCAGATCCCAACACGATTGTTCCACAGCTTCCGATCCCAGTCGGCGCGTCCGTTGCAGATTTGGGTGCGGGCATCGGCGCGTATTCGCTCTTGATCGCGAAAAAAATCGGACCAACCGGCAAAGTGTATGCATGTGAGGTTCAGAAAGACTTGCTCGTGCGGTTGGAAAACGAGGCGCGCGCGCAGGGCGTTACCAACATACAGACTGTGCATGCCAATATCGAGGTTCCGCTTGGCACCAAACTGCGTGATCAATCAATTGACTGGGTGTTGGTTGCCAATACCTTGTTTCAAGTCGAGCATCGCAGCGAATTCATTCGCGAAATTGCACGCATCCTGAAACCGGGCGGCGCCGTATGTGTGATCGATTGGCAAGAAAGTTTCGGCAATATGGGCCCCCACGACAAAGATGTCGTGAACGCAACCGAGGCAGAACGGTTATTTGCCGAGGCCGGATTCCACAAAGCTCCTGCAACGATCGATGCGGGTGCGCACCACTATGGTATACTGTTTCGCAAGTAACGTATGAAAAATACTTCGCCCCTGCAAATCGGAATTTTCATCGCCTGCGGCATCGGCATTATTTTGGCCGTCCTTATCTTTTCCGACAAGCTTCCTATTGGTAAAAAATCTGCCCAGAGTGTTTCCGGTTCCGTGACGATGTGGGGCACACTGCCCTATGCTGCGTTTAAAACGTCTTCAGAATCCTTGGCAAAAACCTACAAAGACGTGCAGTTCCAATATGTTCAGAAAGACCCGGCAACGTTCCAAACTGATTTGGTGAATGCGCTGGCATCTGGGGCGGGGCCTGATTTGATTACTATTACGCCCTCTGAATTATTGGTGAACCGTCCGCGCATCGCGACGATCCCCTATGCAAGCCTGCCGCAATCGACGTATCTGGCAACGTTTATTCCGCAAGCATCATTATTTTTGACAAACGACGGCGTCGCTGCGTTGCCATTTTTGGTAGATCCGTTAGTCATGTACTACAACCGTGATATTTTGACGTCCGCGTTTACACTGAACGCGCCTGCAACCTGGGATGATATTGCAACATTGAACGCGGCAGTAACGAAACGTGATGATGCCGGAGCGCTGTCGCAGCAGACCGTAGCGCTCGGGACATTTGATAATGTCTTGCACGCCAAGGAGCTGATTGCGACGCTTGCCGCACAGGCGGGCAATAGCCTGGTCGTCTGGGATGATGAACAGAAAAAATACCGTTCGACCGTTGCCGACGGCGACAGTGCCGCAAGTAGCGTTGCGCGCAGCTTGGCGTTTTATACCTCGTTTGCAAATCCTGCCTCAACGAATTATTCATGGTCATCTGCGCTGCCGGCGGATCGGGATCAATTTATTGCCGGAAAACTTGGAATCTATTTCGGATTCGCAAGTGAACTGTCTGTCATCCGCGCGAAAAACCCAAATCTCAATTTTGATGTGGCGTTGTTCCCCCAGCGGTCGGCGACTGCAACTAAATCGACCTATGGCGCCATGACGGGGATTGCCATTATGAAAATGTCGAAAAACCAAACGACCGCGCTTTTGGTGGCTCAGGAACTGATCAAGGCCCCGGTTGTGACCGCCTATTTGTCCGCTGCCCCAGGATCAGCCCCTGCGCGCCGTGACCTATTGGGAACACAGACGACGGATGCGCGCACAACGCTCATAAATAATTCTGCCATCATTGCCCGTAGCTGGCTCGACCCTGATCCTGCGCAGACGAAATTAGCATTCCGCAAAGCGGTGAATGATATTAATGCGGGATCTGCGAATGCTGATGCGGCGATAGCCCCCATCAATTCGCTCATCACGGCATTGTTAGAAAAATTACAGCCTGCTCCTATCGTCACTCCTTAATATATGAAACTCACTGCACGCTTCATCAAGATACGGTCGACACTTGCGGCGCTGGTCGCCGTTTTGTGCATGGTTCCGGGAATTGCGTTTGCGGAACTGACGGTGGTGGCCGGTTCGGTGCAGCACACTACGACGAGCTACACCGCCAATTACCAGGCAACAAGCGCACCGTCGCATCCGACGACGCTCTACGCATGGGTAGGGGACGCATCTGATACGTCATATCCAGGATGGACGCGTAATTTGTTACTGGCCAACATGACTGCGTCGACACCGATGCCGGCATCATTTGCGGCAGAATTTAATTACGCACAGCTCGGACTGGTTTCGGGGAAAACGTATGCCTATGCGATTGCGGATCGATCCGTCGTTTCAGGTGCCGTATTTTACCAACCGGCAGATCATTGTTTTACTGTGACATCCGGATCTGTTGCGTGTCCCGGCGGAGCCCAGCCTAATCAGCAACAAGGGGCATTTTCAGTAACGCTTGCAGCAGGCGCAGAAACGGCAGGACAGGGCGGATTATACGATCAGCAGTTTGACATTACGCCGGATAATCCATTGGCAATGGCCCAGCAAGTCGAAGTGCGCGTTTTTGCCGCGGCGAATCCCGCAAATCCTGCAAAAACGATCGTGGTTACGTTGCCTGCAGGATCGTTCACCACATCGCCGACGGTCGAGGGGTTGGCAGCCGGTTCCTATACCGCAGCCGTTTATAGTGGAGGTGCAAAAATAAGTCTGATTGTGTCAGTTACGGTTACCGCGATCGCCGCACAGAACCAGCAGTCTCAGAACCAGCAGCAAAATCAAAACACACAGAACAACCCGTCTCAAAACCAGCCCGTCATTACCGGACAGACCCAGAACAATTCCGTAGGCGGGGTGATGGTTAATTTTTATCCCAATCTGCAAACCATCGGTGCGACCAGTGCCACGATCACGGGAACTGCGTCGGTGACGATACCAATGGATGTGAACTTGTCAGTATTATCGGGGCTTGCAAACGGGACGCTCGGGAATGTGCAACCGGTGCTCAGTGTAGCCCAAATGCAGCCGGGCCAGACTCAAAATTTCGTGATGAATTTTACGGGTCTTGCCCCAGGTACCGCCTATCAGTTCGCGATTAAAAACAATATAACGAACACGACCTCAAGTCCGCTCCAATTTACAACGACGGGCGGATCGGTTCCCGGCGGCGTCATTACCTATACCGGTGGATTATTCCCCTATACGCCGAACCAAAATATCACTGACGGATCCCAACCGATCCCCGGCGTAACCGATACCATTTCAGGGGTCGGCATCGTGCCTAAATGCGGACGCAGCCAGAACGAGGAGGGAACCATTCCGCGAGGGGAGCTTGCGATGTGCGGATTCGATGACTTCCTGCAATTGATTGCCAATATCATCACGTTCTCAATCATCATCCTTGGTCCGATTGCGGCAATCGCCATCCTGTATGCCGGGTTCATGATTATCGTCACCAGCTGGTCCAAGGATCCGACCGAGGAAATCATGCAGAAGCGCAGGCATTACATGAATTTGTTGCTCAGGATCGGGATCGGGGTCGCGATCATCCTGTCGGCCTGGATCATTGTCGCGACGATCCTGCGCGAACTTGGGGTAAAGCCGGCGTATATCCTCCTCGACATTTTCAACTAATTTTCCTACACTAGCCATATGATGCGGAAACTTTTCATGATGATTATCGCGTGCGCTGCACTGCCGCTCGTTGCTGCCGCGTCAACGACGATTCATCCCATTTCGATCGTTTCAACGACACCGAGTCCTACGTCGTTTCGCGTTTCCTACCAATATTCGGAACAGCCTCATCCTGCGCATCAGTTTTACGCATGGGTAGGGGATTGGTCCCAGGCGCCGAGTTCGTGGAATCGCAACACCTTGCTTACCAGCATTACCCCATCGACACCGGTACCGTTTAATTTCGCCGTTGATTTCAACTACGCTCAGTATGGGCTGGTCGCAGGGAAAACCTATGGGTATGTGATTGCAGATCGCAGTACGGTACTTGATGCACAGTTGTTTGCGGTTCCAGGCCAGGATCCATTCCGATGCTTTGTGGTGGGTACGGGAACCGTTCCGTGTCCTCCATCAGGCAGCGGAAATCCATCGGGGGGCACCCAGGCTGGTCCGACGAACAATTCAGGCCAGAGCCCGTCGAACCAGTGTCCGGATTCGGGATGCCATGTCAATTTTTTGGTTTCGCTCATCAGTTCGCCTGCGGTGACGGCATCGTTTCAGATGACGGCGACGGCGACGAATGGCACGGTCGGTGCCGGGGATATTGATCTGTATGCCGGCACGTCGCCAACGGTACTTACCCTGATTGATAGTGTGTATTCAGGAATGATTGGAACTGGCGGCGTGAATTTCACTGGGGCGATGCAAAACCTGCTCCCGAACACGACCTATTATTTCCAGCTCAAGGAAACGGTCACAGGGTCAACTTCGTCCGTGTATTCCTTTACGACGAGCACGTTCGGCAATCAGGCACCCCAGACAACAGGGGGGCAAAATGACGGTTCGTCGCCATCAACCGGAACGGGATTTGATTTCGGCAATCAGCCGGGATCAAACCCGCAAAACGGAACCGATGGGAACAACCAGCCAGGCAACGGGGGACCCGGGGCACCGGCAGATTCAGGAAACCTTAATTCCAACTATCTGCAGAACCCGTTTGTAAACCTGAATTCATTCCCTGAAATTTTCGCGGCGCTCTACAACAACATCCTGATTCCCGTTGCGATTCCGTTTCTGGTAATCGCCATCATGTATTCGGGATTCCTGTTTGTGGTATCGCGCAAGGAGGGCAAGACCTACAAACTGGATCAGGCGAAAAGCGTTTTCAAATACACCATGATCGGCGCGGCGCTTATCCTGGGCGGCTGGGTGATCGCTAATGCATTGCAGGCAACATTCTGTGACATTGCAGGCAATTGCGCACCAACCCAAACGACGCAGCAGGGCGGATAATATTTTATGCATACGAAACTCAGACAATTCGGATGGTCAGTTGCCGGTGTCATTGCGCCGCTGGTTAGCCATGCGCAGGCTAATATGGCCAATGCGGCAGGCAAAAGCATCAAGACCATCATCGACAGCATTTCGTCATTCATCAGCAAGAGCATCATTCCCATAATGATCATCGTTGCCCTGATCCTGTTTCTGTGGAACATGATTCAGTTCCTGACAAATCTGGATAACGAGAAAGAGCGCGAGCGATTTCGCAAATACAGCATCAATGCCTTGCTGGCGTTATTCGTACTATTTTCCGTATGGGGAATCGTCGGTATTGCAACCCGCATATTTTTTGGAACCGGCGCGTTCATTCCGTTGTTGCCTGTGAAATAAAACAGGTATTGGGAATAAGGAATAAAAAGAACCCTGCCAATTTGGCAGGGTTTTGAGACGGCAGGGCAATTTCCTACTTATCTTTCTTCTCGTCTTTCTTCTCGTCTTTCTTCTCATCCTTTTTAGCATCTTTTGCGGGCTTTTCGTCATCGTCGCCGAAGATGTCAGTTTTAAATGAACCTAAGAAACTTTTTTTATTTTTCGGGTCCAGGTCATTTTTAAACGATGCGAAAATTAAAATCATAATGGGTGACTTTTTCATACCTATTGTTTTTAGTGATTAATATTTAGTTATGCTTATATGCTATCATATATACGTTATTTTGTCAATACCTTTTTATGAGAATAATAGATAAGCTATTGACAATATAGTTATATTATGCTATACTCTGAGCAACGAAATGAGAACCTTGAAAATATGTTGGAAAAACAAGGGTTTTTGAGAAATCCCCTGGAAAATCCTTGTTTTTCCAACAAATATTAAATAACGTAAACCAAAAGTAATCAATATGAAAAGTTTATTAAAAAAATCCTTAGGAGCAATAGTATTAGCAGTTATTGCTACCGTTATCACAACATCATGTAACCTATCAGGCCAAGTACCAGGGGGGTTACATATTTATAGCGGCATGCGCGTGTTTGTGCCGAAGGCCCAATTCACAATGCAAAAACTGAACAGCGACCAGGTGTACGTGGATGAAGGGAGACCTTCAAACACGGCAGCGGCCATGAATGTGAATAATTCGCCTGCCGATGGCAAGGCGGATTATATTAACAATGGCGCACCCTATCGCGACATCGTTGTTGCAGTAGATGTAAACGGCGACGGGATTGTTGATGTAATCAATGACCCTTTAACCGGCGGATCCAAGGGGGCGCCAATGGAGTACAACACCTTTATCGGGTGCGCAAATGGCACTGTCACTCACACCCTGGTAACATTCAGTGGCGTGGAAGGTTACTGGTGCATGATTTATTTCAGTGATTACGTAACCCACTATAGTGGGTGCACATATTCGGGACAACTCAATGGGGTACGATACTCCACCAGGTTGGAATTTCTGCAATAACCTACGGACGACGTACGTCTTTAACCCCGCTTATACACAGCGGGGTTTTTTTTATTTCCAGGTAGGGTATAATAGGGGTATTATCCATTTAGTTAAGTTATTTTATTTATTTTTCATATGAAAAAGCTTTCAGGCGTTATTGGAATTGCTGCGATCGTTGCCCCAGTGTTGGCATTTGCACAGAGCAACACGAGCTATATCGCGACATTGATCACAAGCATTAAAAACATCCTCAATAGCGTTATTCCGTTGCTCATCGTAGTTGCGTTTATCGTATTCTTCTGGGAATTGATCATGTTCATCAAGGCGAAGAAGGACGGTAAGGCAGAAGAAACAAAAAGCGCGAAAGCAGGACTTGTTTGGGCGGTCGTGGCATTGTTCCTCATGTTTTCGTTCATGGGCATCATCCGCATTATGCAGGGTATTACGGGTACGACGGGTGGTAACATCATCAACCAGTACGATGTTCCTCAGGTAACCATCTAATCCAGTATTTTCATGGACTTGATTTTCCCCCTGATTGCCCATGCGCAGGGATCTGCGTCGGGCTTCAAATTGTTGGTTTATCGCATCAGCGACTACATTTTAAACCCGCTCATCAAGCTTGGGTTTGTTGTGGCGCTTGTGATATTCCTCTGGGGGGTTGTCGATTATATCCGCGATAAAAACAGCGGGTTCATATTTGACAAGGATGGCAAGAAAAGCGGGGATGGGGCATCACGTATCGTGTGGGGATTGATCGGATTGTTTGTTATGGTGTCCGCATACGGGATCCTCAACATGATCAAGGGATTGCTCGGGTCTGATGTACCATTGCCCTAACTTTATAGAGAGGGCCAAATAAAAAACCGCAGGAATTCCTGCGGTTTTGGTTTTAGTCAGAAGTCTGTTATTTGAAACTCGACTCCATCCCTGCATCGGCCCCCAGATCCGTTACTTTTGGTGTATTGGTGGGGGGTAGGGCATGATATCCAGGAAGGGGCGTTGGGTCGCTTTGTTGGTACTGGCCGTTTGGCGTCTCTGAGCGGTACTGGTGAGGGTTATTATTCTTCACTTTACCGGTTACCGAGCCAACCAAGGCAGCAATTGCAATAAATGCAATTAAACCTCCAACAACCCAGAGAATCCAACCGCCCTCGGATTTAGCGCTGCTTTTTTCAGTAGGTTCCGCAGTCGAATCTTCGTAAAACTTTTTAACCTTTAAACCAATAATGCCTATTAATTTAATAAGCCCTGGGATAAAAAGGAAAAGGATTGCTGATGTTACCGCTTCAGACCATATGAAGCCGGTTTTACATTTTTCAAACAAACCTACAGGAGCGAGGTAGTTGAATGCTTGCACTCCGTCAATCAGGCTTAGAAAAAGCAGAAGGCTAGTAGCGATAACCGTAGTTATCAATCCTGCCTCCATAATGGTTGGCCAATCGATGGGGTCCAGCTTTTTTTCGGTATATTTGTATACGTATAAAAGCCAGGCGATTCCAACAATGAGGCCGGCGCCTATTCCTAGGCCGAGCGACCAGGCAACCGGTGCAATCCAGTACCAATTATCGGAGTACTTATAAATGTTTATCAGTATAAAAAAAGCAATTAAACCTACCAAGGGTAAGTATTTTTTTAACTTGTCCATATTGTTCTATTTATGTTTTGAAATTTGGTTTCTTGGGGACATCATATCATATAATGATGTATTAGTCAAGTACCCAGGC
>CAYYES010000027.1:0-9084 GCA_964471025.1 uncultured Candidatus Saccharibacteria bacterium
TATTTATTACCCTTGTATGCGTTCACGAATTTGTTCATGAACCATTCAATGGATTTTTTGTTCGCATCGTTGGCAATGACAGGATACGATACCAGGCGCACGTCACAGTCCGTGTTGGACAGGGAAATGACCGGAATGCCCATCTGATTCGCCTCGGTAACGGCGATGGCTTCCTCGCGGGAATCCACGACAACCAATGCGGCAGGCTGGCCTTTCATCGTGGTCAAACCGCCGAACATTTTGCCAAGCTTCACGATTTTGCGTTCCTGGAGGAGTTTTTCCTTCTTGGTTTTCGCAAGCAATTCGCCCTTTTCAAGCTTTGCTGACATGTCTTCGAACAATGCGACGCGGGAACCGATCTGTTTCGCATTCGTGAGCGTTCCGCCGATCCAGCGAACATCCACAAACGGCATGTTCAAGGATTCAGCAGCGGCGCGTACGGCATCCTTGGCTTCAGGTTTCGTTCCTACGAACAATACCTGTTTTCCAGTCGTGCCGAGCGTTTTTAATACTTCGAGCGCCGTATCGAGCTGTACCGCAGTTTTTTCAAGGTCGATGATGTCCGTGCGGTTTTTCGTTCCATAGAGAAACGGCTTTACCGATGCATGGCGGCGCGTGCGGGTATACCCGTAATGCGCGCCCACGGAAAACATATCCTGTACAAGATGTTCCATATCTTAAAAATGATTCACAGATTTGCACAAGGACGGGTTAGGATAATGTCCTCGTTGGCCTCCTTCGGGGAGGGAAAAGGCCTCAAATCCGCCTGCTGGCGGAAGGGTTTTTCAACAATCTGGTGACCCGTAGAATATAACACAGAGTGAAGATTTTGACTAGTTTGACAAAATAGCAATAAGGTAGTAATATAATACCATTCTTTCATCAAATTTATAGAAACGTGAAAAAGAAAACAACCATTGAAATTACGGTATCAGACCTATTTACTATTCTTTCGGAAAAAGGATTTTTGATATCGGAAGACGCGATCAAAGAGGTAACCATGGATCAATCAACTCTCAGCGTGATCATTATCGCCGAAACAAAATCCGAGTCCGAAATTGCGCAAGAAAAACTAACTGATAAGCAGAAAAAATTCTTGTCACAATCAATAGAGGATCTTGGAGTTTCAGTTCGACTTGCGAACATTTTTAAGGCAGGGGGAATTAAAGAACCTAAAGATATCCTTGCATTGACCAAGACTAGTTACCTCAAAATAGGGGGTACAGGGCGAATGTCATGGGAGGAATTGAACGATTTACTCCGCGCAAATGATTTCTCTCCTTTGCCTGAAAGCTAACTTTATCAAAGCGGTTCCATAAGACCGCTTTTTTTCTTGCCCAAAATCTGCTACTATCATCGCATCATGCGACAATCCCACCTATTCACCAAAACTCGCAAGGAAGCCCCTGCGGACGAGGTATCAAAAAACGCACAATTGCTCATCAAGGCCGGTTTCATTTCCAAGGAGATGGCAGGCGTATATTCATGGCTGCCGCTCGGGTTTCGAGTTTTGAACAAGTTGAAAAAAATCATTTCCGAGGAAATGGAAGCCTTGGGTTCCCAGGAAATCATCATGTCGACCCTGCAACCCAAGGAAATTTGGGAAAAAACGGATCGCTGGGACACCGAAAAAGTGGATATTTGGTTTAAAACGAATCTGAAAAACGGTACCGAGATCGGTATGGGCTGGTCGCACGAGGAGCCGATCACCAACATGATGATCGATCATATTGCAAGCTACAAAGACTTGCCAGTATTTGTTCATCAGTTCCAAAATAAACTGCGCAACGAAGAGCGTGCAAAAAGTGGCGTGATGCGTTGCCGCGAGTTCATCATGAAAGACATGTATTCCTATTGCGTAACCGAAGAGCAACACATGGATTTTTATAACAAGTCCATTGATGCGTATCTAAACGTGTATAAACGACTGGGACTCGGCGACATTACGTATGTAACATCGGCATCGGGCGGGGTGTTTACCGATAAATTCAGCCACGAATTCCAAACGATTTGCGATGTAGGCGAAGACACCATTTATGTCCACAAAGAAAAGCCGGTTGCCGTGAACGAAGAAATTTTCAACGATGAAGCGTTAGCGAAATTGGGATATCGTTCCGATGAATTCGAGAAGAAAAAAGCTGCCGAAGTAGGAAATATCTTTACGTTCGGCACGAAAAAATGCGAGGAAATGGGCCTGTCATTCAAGGATGCAACGGGGGAGAAAAAGCCGGTATTCCTCGGTTCCTATGGTATCGGCGTTACGCGATTAATTGGCGTCATTGCGGAAATCTTTTCAGATGATCGTGGTATGGCATGGCCGGAATCCATCGCACCGTTTCAGGTTCACCTGATCCAGCTCGGGAATGCTGCTGAACCGGCAACCGCACTGTACGAAAAATTGCAGGGGCAGGGGATCGAAGTACTGCTCGATGATCGTGACGCAACGGCCGGTGCAAAATTCGCTGACGCCGACCTGATCGGCATTCCATGGCGCGTGGTGGTTTCTGAAAAATCATTGGCGGCTGGCGGGTACGAAGTGAAAAAACGGACGGATGCAGAAGGAAAAATTGTTTCTGAAAATGAACTGTTGGACATGATCAAGTAAAAACACCCCCCCTAGGGTGTTTTTACTATTACTTTTAAATGACCTGTCAAGTCCTTTATAAAAACATTCTAAAATGCTACAGTGACGCCATCATGTTCGAAGACTTCGTGAACAAATTCTCAAATGACATCGGGATCGATTTAGGCACCGCCAACACCTTGGTCTATTTGCGCGGTCACGGAATGATCATCAATGAACCATCCATTGTAGCCCTGAACACCAAAACGGGTCGTATTGTAGCGGTTGGAAACGCTGCCAAGGAAATGTTGGGCCGCACGCCAACCCATATCAAGGCCATCCATCCCGTCGTTGATGGTGTCATTTCAGATTTCGAGGTTACCGAGGAAATGCTGTCGTATCTGATTACCAAGGCTGAGAAAATTTCCAAAAAATTCTTCCGTCCGCGCGTCGTGGTGGGCGTGCCTTCAGGCATTACGAACGTCGAGCATCGCGCCGTGTATGATGCGGCGAAATCTGCCGGTGCGCGCGAGGTCTACATTATCGAGGAACCGATGGCAGCCGCTATCGGAATCCGTCTGCCGATCAAGGAACCAGTCGGTTCAATGATTATTGATATTGGCGGCGGAACAACTGATATTGCAGTAATCTCTCTTTCGGGTGTTGTACAGGCAAAATCGTTGAAATTGGCAGGAGACAAAATGAATGCAGATATCATTCAGTACTTGCGTAACGAATTCAAACTACTCGTTGGTGAAAAAACAGCCGAGGAAATTAAACTGGCACTGGGTTCAGCAGGACCAATTGATAAAATCGAAACCAAGGTCAAAGGCCGCGATCTTGTTACAGGATTGCCGCGTGAAATTATGATTACTGATACTGATATTCGTCACGCTCTCGAAGATTCAGTACAGGCGATTGTTGATACAGTTCGCGAAGTACTGGAAACAACACCCCCTGAAATTATGTCTGATGTAATGAATCGTGGTATGTATTTAGCTGGTGGCGGCGCACTGATTCGTGGTTTTGACAAGGTGCTGTTCGAGCAATTTAAAATCCCTGTCTATGTAGCAGATGATCCGTTGTCTGCAGTTGCGCGTGGATGTGGTATTATTTTGGAAGACATTTCAAAATACCGCGAGGTATTAGTCGGCGATCATGACACGTTACCGCTTCGATAACCAGGAACGCAAACAGGCATTATCATGGAAACGCGCACTGGGCGCGGTTTTTGGCGTTCTTGCGATGCTTGCCATCATATTTTTCATCATAGCGCCGATTATTCGTTCCATTTCACGCGGACCCGCATGGATGCGCCACGCGACCACAACTGCGATTTCAGACCAATTGACCATGCTGTCATCCAAACGGCAGATGCTTGATAAAATCCGCGCCCTTGAAAATCAGATCGCATCGTTTGAAACCCAGACGACGGAACTCGGCATGCTGCGCGACGAAAATGACGCCCTGCGCAAGGAACTGTCCTATCCGCGCGCATCGCACGCATCCATCACGGCAAGCATCATCGCAAAACCATCCCTGTCGCTTTACAACAGCCTCATTATTGACCGGGGTACGATCGACGGCGTAAGCGAGGGTGATTTGGTTACCGCCCAGGGAACTATCGCACTCGGCACCATTGCCAAGGTATCCGACCATTCTGCAACGGTGCAGTTGTTTTCCGGACCCCAATTCGCCGATGACTTGATATTGAAAGGCCCTAATATCACCGTACCTGCGACCGGCAAAGGCGGCGGTAATTTTGAAATTCACATTCCGCGAGAAGTCGAAGTTGCGGACGGCGAACTGCTCGCGATCCCAACCCATCCCGATCTGGCGGTCGGCGTCGTAAAATCGATCGAATTCGACGCCCGCGATCCGTTTCAAACGGTGCTCGCGCGCGTACCGGTGAATGTGCAGGAATTGAGGTTTGTAGAGGTGATAAAATAACTTTATGACACCCGACAAAAACAAGCCGCGCAAGTACGCGATTGAACCCTACAATCCCGAATGGGCAAACCAGTTCGAGTTAATCAAAAAGGATATTTTGAGCGCTTTTGGTGATCTTGCACTGGAAATCGAACATATCGGAAGCACCTCGATTCCCGGAATGTGGGCCAAACCATTAATCGACGTGATGGTAATTGTTGAAAATATCGAATCACTGTTCCATGCCACAGAATCTATGAAATCGATGGGGTATGAGTACGGTGAAAATTACATCGCACCGCGCACCATGATTTTTTACAAAACCGGCAAAGATGACCAGAAACTAATAAACATTCACGTTTGCGAACCGAATTCGTATAAAATTAAACAATTCATTGCCCTACGTGATTTTCTGTGCACTTTTCCTGAAAAGGCACAAGAGTACAGTGAATTTAAAAAACACCTTTACGCCAAGCATCCAGATAGTTATGTAGCGTATCGCGAAGAAAAAGGCCCCTTCTTGACGCGCCTCGTTCAAGAAGCTTTCGCATGGTATGACCAAAAAAATTTTGAGGCCATCCTAAAAAATGAAGGATTTCCCATTATCTACTCATGGCATGATGATCCTGGGACCGTCTATGAAAGCCATATTCACCGCGGCCGTGTTAGTTTTTATGTAACAAATGGATCTGTTACTTTTTCTGGTGGCATTAACAAAACTGTTTCTGCCGGCGAACGAATTGATGTTCCGCCAGGAATAAAACATTCAGCAGTTGTCGGACCGGATGGGTGTGATTATATTGTGGGGCAGGAAATCGAAAACGATGCGTGATAAGATAACGATATGAAACAGGTTATTCTCATCCACGGATCACCGGAGCCTGGGGAAATCGCTACCCAGGAATCTATTACGCCCGATTGGTTTCTATGGATTCAACAACAAGTTCCTCATACCGTCATTCCACCCATGCCGCTTGAGGTTGAAGTGGTGTATAACGAATGGGTCACTGTATTTGAAAATTATACGTTATCGCCAGATTCCATCATTGTAGGACACAGCTGCGGCGGAGGCTTTTTACTGCGCTATTTTTCTGAACATCCCGAGCTACGCGTTTCAAAAATTATTTTGGTTGCTCCTTGGATCGACCCGCGTCATGAACTTGGTACTATATTTATGAAATTTCAGATAGATTGCGATTTTGCCAAAAGAAATGAAACTCACGTGTTCATATCATCAGATGATATGGAAAGTATTGTTGAGTCAGTAGCGGTGATAGAACAGCAGGTTTCCGGAATAACATGGCACCGTTTTACTGACCGAGAGCATTTTTGCGGGCGCCAGGAATTCCCAGAACTCCTCGAAATTCTGAAATAAAAAACGCACCAGTTCATATTGGCGCGTTTTAATCTTACGACATGTTATTCTTGGTGATCACATACTGACCATTAGGCATGATAACAACCACCTGTTTTTTCGTTGAGTTGTAACTGATTTCAGTAATGTTACATGACAAGGTAAGTGAGCTGGTTCCAAAATTAAAGTTGAGATTGTGGAATCCTTGTTGCGATTTGGTAATAGTACTTGATGCTTTCCAATTTTGTTCTGGGTTTTCCCAGGTTTGATCGGGGGTGCCATCAGACCTGAGCCTTTGAATGATAACCCAATCGCCGTGTTGAATGAGCCGTTCTTCTTGTTCCATGA
Source organism: uncultured Candidatus Saccharibacteria bacterium (assembly GCA_964471025.1). Lineage (GTDB taxonomy): Bacteria > Patescibacteriota > Minisyncoccia > Phycocordibacterales > UBA1006 > CAIXMG01. Next base: position 6,195 of record CAYYES010000027.1, read on the forward strand.
TTTTTGGTTTGTGAATTTCAAAATGTATGATATCATCCAAAAATCAATATGTCAAAATTTCGTTTTGAAATCCAGAAAAAACTTCCCGGCACGCTCGCGCGCGTAGGGGAAATTCACACGCCGCACGGCACCATCCAGACGCCTTCGTTTGTAACCGTGGGTACCAAGGCTACCGTAAAAGCACTGACGCCCGACATGGTGCGTGATTTGGGTGCGCAGGTGGTATTAGCAAACACCTACCATTTATATCTAGAGCCAGGCGATACGATCGTCGCAAAACATGGCGGATTTCCCCGCATGATGGGATGGCATGGCCCGACCATGACAGATTCAGGTGGGTTCCAAGTATTTTCGCTTGGCGCCGCATTTGATACCAAAGTATCCAAACTCGCAAAGGTTCCGCAGGGTGAACGCGCACTCGTTGTTCCGGAACATACCGATGATGAAGGAGCGAAAGGGAAACTTGCAACGATTGATGAAGAGGGGGTTACCTTCAAATCCTACAAGGATGGCAGCGCACATCGATTCACTCCGGAACGTTCCATGCAAATTCAATGGAACCTCGGCGCTGACATGATTTTCGCGTTTGACGAATGCACCTCGCCGATTGCGCCGCATGATTATCAGAAACAGGCCATGGACCGCACGCACCGATGGGCGATGCGCAGTCTGATTGCGCACAACGAATTGGATCCTGATAACAAGCAGGCATTGTTTGGTGTGGTCCAGGGGGGTCGCTTCGAGGATTTGCGCAAGGAATCTGCGCGCACGCTTGCCGAAATGACGACGCCTGACGGCGATCAGTTCGACGGGTTCGGCATCGGGGGATCGTTTGAAAAAGAAGACCTCGGCACGGCGGTCAAATGGGTGAACGAACTGTTACCGGAACACAAGCCGCGCCACCTGCTCGGTATCGGCGAACCCGAGGACCTCTTTTTAGGCGTGGAAAACGGATGCGACACATTCGACTGCGTCGCGCCGACGCGCATCGCGCGCAATGGCAGCCTGTATACGAAATACGGAAAAATAAATATCTACAACGCGCAGTACCGCGAAGATTTGTCGCCGATCGAATCTGGCTGCGGATGCTTTACCTGCGCGACCTACACGCGATCCTATTTGGCGCATTTGTTCCGTTCCGGAGAAATGCTTGCGGGAACGCTCGCGTCAATCCATAATCTGTATTTCATCAACAAACTGGTTGCCGACATGCGCCAGGCAATCCTTGATGATCGGTTTTTAGATTTCAAGAATGAATTTTTGACAAATTATTATAAACAAGTAAATTAAATAAAATCTCAATCTCTTAAACCTAAAGATAAGAAACAATGAAAAAAGAAAATCTCGGAGAAAACCAAAAAAGGACACACGGTGCTCGCTTACGTAAAATTAAGAAGCTCCAGAATGGGATTGTTAAGGCGGAAACTTTAATAAAGAACAAAGAACGCGAATTAAAAAACGCCACAACCGAATTCAAACTAACCATCCATGAGGCATTCGAAAGAACGATTGACCAACCCGGCCCATTAAGTAATTTCCTATCAAAACCCCTGCCGTTACCTCATGAAAAATACCCTAACTGCCTCGAGGTGATTATTGATATTATTGCAAACTTGCTGATAGATCCATTGCAGTATGGCAAAACAGTCCGCGGTGGAGTAGAGCAGATAAGTTTGACAGGTTCACAAAATGCCGCCAGCACTTGGACAGAAATTGAATCTGATCTGAAAAAGATTTGCATTGATTGTTTCAGCATTACTCCGTTCCTTGATACCGAGAAGGAAAACTTTCCTGAGATTGGATTTTTCATGAATTCAAAATGGGAGAGCCCGAACAAGTCCCTGGTGGAATAATGACTATCCTCGCTTCTCGTCCTTGCAAAAACATGTGATTTATGGTAGGCCATAGGTAAATCAAAACCTTTCGTATGCAAGCAATTTCAATCCAAAATCCCCAAGAAGCAGCGGACGCGAATGTTGTTACTAATTATTCAGGACAGGACGATGTTCCTCGGGGCGTTGTTAATATCAATGATTCAACCTGGTGGCTCAGAGAAGTAGCCGCAATAAACGGCTACCCGTGGAAAGCCTAACGCCGGATAAAACACCCCCTTAATCCGGGGGCTTTTTTATGAGACAGTTATCCCCAGGGCAAGCCCCTGGTTAGGGACTTGCATTTATTTTTAGGGTTTGCTAGTATTACCCCTGTCGCCGCAAGAACAAAAGCGGGACAGTTGTTTGTCAATTCAATGCATCTTAAACGGAACAAAAGGTCCGGAAATTTTCTTGATTCTTTTGTTTCGTTCTATGTTTTATTGGTAAGTAATTCTTACCGTAAATTTCTTAGTAGAGTTTGATCCTAGCTCAGGATGAACGCTGGCGGCGTGCCTCAGGCATGCAAGTCGAACGGAGAAATCTTTCTGAAAGGTTTGAAGTGACAGGTAGCAATACTTGAAACGGATGGCACGGATGATCTGATTTCTTAGTGGCAAACGGGGTAGTAACATGTGGGAACGTACCTGAAAGTCAGGAATAATCCATCGAAAGGTGGCCTAATACCTGATATCTCTTCGGAGGAAAGATTTATCGCTTTCAGAACGGCCTGCACGGTATCAGCTAGTTGGTAGTGTAACGGACTACCAAGGCAATGACGCCTAGGGGAGGTGAGAGCCTGACCCCCACCATGGGAACTGCGACACGGTCCCAACACCTACGGGTGGCTGCAGTCGAGAATCTTTGGCAATGCACGAAAGTGTGACCAAGCGACGCCGCGTGATTGATGAAGCCCTTCGGGGTGTAAAGATCTTTTATGCATGAGAAAATTATTGATGTTAGTGCATGAATAAGAGGCTCCTAACTCTGTGCCAGCAGGAGCGGTAATACAGAGGCCT
>CAYYES010000028.1:0-6635 GCA_964471025.1 uncultured Candidatus Saccharibacteria bacterium
CCGGCGTTGAACTGATCGTTGACGATTCGCCAGATGAAATCGTCATTTCTTCATTTGATCCGGTGCGCCGCCACATTGCCAAGGTGGCCCTCGAAAACCTGATCAAGGATGGTCGCATCCAGCCCGCGAAAATCGAAGATTTCTACGAGGCGGCAAAACTGGAAATCAACGAAATCATGAAACGCGAGGGCGAAAACGCCGTGCACGATTTGGGCATCTATACGCTCGATCCGCGCGTGATCGCCGTGCTCGGCCGATTGCATTTCCGCACCTCGTACGGACAAAACGTGCTCCAGCACAGCCTCGAGGTTGCCCGATTATGCGAAATGCTCGCCGCCGAACTTGGCGCCGACCCTGTCGTCGCGAAAATTGCGGGACTGGTGCACGACATCGGCAAAGCGCTTGACCACGAGGTCGAAGGCACCCATGTCGAAATCGGCATGCGCATCCTTGAAAAATTCGGCGTCGATCCGCGCGTCATCACGGCCATGAAATCGCACCATGACCAGTGGCCGCACGAAACCATCGAGGCCGTCATCGTCCAGGTCTGCGACCAGATTTCGGGTGCTCGTCCGGGTGCGCGTCGCGATACTCTGGAAAATTATTTGAAACGCCTGCGCGAACTCGAAGCGGTTGCCAATACGTTCCGCGGCGTGGAAAAATCCTATGCGCTCCAGGCCGGCCGCGAAATCCGCGTGTTCGTTTCCCCTGCCGTCGTTTCGGATTTGGAAGCCCGCAAATGCGCCCGCGACATGGCTGTGCGCATTCAGCAGGAACTGCGTTATCCGGGAGAGATTAAAATTACCGTCATCCGTGAAAACCGAATCATCGAATTTGCGAGATAAAAACCCCAAAAAGGGTTTTTATCTGTATAAATAAAAAACCGCTCAGCTTCTCGAGAGAAGGGAGCGGTTATGCGTTATGCAAGCATTGCAATTTCAGACTCTCTGCCAACTGCTTTGAGCAGGTTGATAAGCTGCGGTAAACGATTTTTTTTCTTGAGGTACGTAACGAGCGGCTCTTCTAAGCCTTTGGTTGGTTTGTGAGGTAGCATGTCTAACGCATATTCCAGGTAAAGGGACTCATTTTCTGAAACTTTTTTAATCATGTTTTGAAATACCTGGTCTATTTCAGACTGTGTTGGTTCGCGACGGTTCGCTAATAGCATTTTTTCAATGCTGTGATAGGCCCAACTGTCTGTAACTGCTTCCGCAATAACCTTTTCACGGGTTTCTACGGGGGTGTAATGTTTCTCGGCAACATGAATTGCAGGGTAAATGTTTTTCTGATTCAGCATATCGGCTATCAGTTTATTAATAGCTTCTGTGCCGCCCATTTTAAACACATCATCAGGGTGAAACTGGTCACCAATGCCTATGCTGCCCGGCACAGAAATGTTAGCAATCACCCAATCCCGAATGGAATCAGGACCACCACGTTCTAAATACAAGTCGCGGCAACGGTAGAATGCGTTGTTAGCTTTCATTTCATTGAAAACTGAATCGCGCATAGCTACCGGTAGTTCAATAGACTGTGCGGTTAAAAAATTGTTGTACCATTGGCCTGCCTTGGTATTAATAGCCATCCATTTTTCCAGGCCAGCAGTTATTTTCGCCACTTCAACCTTGTCGGCAGATCGTAGGATCCATTCGTTGGTTTTCTTGAGGTAATCATAACTTTCGCTGGCGCCTTTTAGTTTAGAAGCCACCTTACAAAGCCGGTCGATAACAACTACATAGCTCTCCTGCGATGAATCGCATGAAGCGTAATTAAATAACGTGTAGGCATCGTCGGTAGTCTTTAACACCTTGGCAATAATTTTTTTAACAACATCAGGTGATGCCATTGCTAAAACTTCTTTAAAAGGCGTGTCGGTAATAAAACTATTGCCGGGTTTGCTTTGCCTTTTTTTAAACTCGCGCTCGATAAAAGCGTCAATGAGTTCCTGGTTAATGTTGTCCTTGCGTCCACGGCGCAACCACAATAAATCCCTGCATGCCTTTTCCAAATCATGGTCTAGACATAGCTGCATAAGCTTGTTGCCAACTTTTGCTGAGGGGTTTAGGTCCACCTGCAGTCTGTTGTGCATTCTGTTGTTGCTGACATCGCACCATAAGACAGTATTGATATCCTTGCCTTTTTGCTCGGGTGTCTTTTTACTCTTTAAAATAGTGCCGTAGATTCCATCAACCTCCGGCTGAGTTAGTGCTCTGTTTAGTTGAGCTGCCGTATCAAATGCTACGTAAATATTTCCTTCGCGTACTGCCCTGGCAACCACTTTTTCAAGTAGGCTTTTAGAAACTTTACGACCGGAAATAATGTTACTTATGTTCCAGGTTGTCATTTTTTTTGATTTTAATGCACATGCAATAGCCTTATCCGTTTCAGCTGTTTTTAATTTCCTGTTAACGGATTTTGCTAATTGCTCGGCCTGGCTGATATTGCCTTGTGCTAATGCTTTTTTAATAAGAATTTCGATAGTTTTGCTTGCTGATTTCATGAGTAATTGTTTTAGCGGTTGTTATATTTGGTTTAAAAAGAATGCATATATAGTAGCACGATTTTGACCAAAGGTCAAGTATGATACGCTACATTTTCAGACCACAAATTGCTTTGTGACCTGAAAAATAAGGACGAAATTAATTCGTCCGAGACCATGTCTTCTTGTTTTTTATTCAAGGTGTTGAATTCTGATAATGTTCCGAGCCTCCGTTTTCTTGATGAAACAACCTTTCCAGATTAAATCTTTATTCCATAAGTAATTCAATTAACCAAATAAATCTCAAAGAACAAATTTCTGCAGAATCTCGAAAGATTTCAAGATCCTGAGAGAAATGGCAAGTAATTACTTGCCAAAAATTTAGCAGTACCATTTTTTTACTTTATTCCATAAATCAACAAGGTCTTTATGGCCAAGGCTTCCAGTGCATCACAAAGGGCATGGTCGGCTTCTATATGGGCATCATGCTCGCCTTTGCCACCGTGCAGAGCCTGGTAAGGTCTTTTCTTAATTTCATATTTCTTTTGTGGTGTTAATGTTTTTTGTTGCATTGTATTTTTTATAGATTTTTAAAAAGAAAAAACTTTTCCTTGTTGCCAAGGAGGCATTGCGTCCCATCGCAAAGGTTTTTACCTGCCATTTTGTTCGGTCAGATGGAATCTCATTCCAGAGAAACCTGGTCCACGAATGTGGACCACTAACTGAATTTCGAGAGCTTATACCATCTACACTGGTTACCCAGTACAGAGTCTCGAACCATCATGAGCATGGATTTCAGTTTCAATATCCAATATCCTCTAAGGATATATCTTGATTGAACCGCCCGAGTTGGACTGCACCTGGGTACAGATCTACCTCATAGGTCACGATGCATGGGTGCACCGCAAGACACGCATTGCTCGCTTACCTTACGCCAGATGGTCTACTGGCGGCGCTCTCTTTTCCTCGAAAGGAGTCTCCTCGACACCAGCAAAAACGTTCAAAGCTGGCGCCGACAAGACTCCTTTCGATGTGGAATATGATTTCGCGGTTTTCAAAGATTCATTTCTGATCTTCTTGCAAGCATTGTATCATGTAGAATTAGATAAGTCAATAGATTTGGCAATGAACTTTAATCGATGACTGTCAAAATATGCATAAATATAATGGATTTTATAGATATTATATAAATTTGTCATAAATATTTGTTATTTTAATAACTTTATGATACCCTGTTCCTATGTTAGAAATCCCTCAATCTATTAAGCAATCCTTGAAATCTGTTGGGCTGGATACCGCCCAAATACAAACTGTGTTTTTCTTGTTTTCCCATGGAATATCAAGCGTTGCTGATATTGCCAGCGGCGTGAAGCTGCCCCGCTCGACGATTCATTTGGCAGTTGAATCATTATTAGAACGCGGAGTGCTGGGTGTAACAGCTGTGGGCAAGCGTCGTTTGGTTTATATTGAAAATCCTGAAAAAATTAAAAATTTCCTCGCCCACGAAGAATTGGAACATCAGAAAAAGGTATCGGAATTGGAATTGGTGCTACCGGAACTCCGAGTATTTTTCGCACTGCGCGGCGATTCTGAAAAGATAGATATTGAACATTTCAGCGGCGAAGAAGGATTCGTGAAAATTTTTTACCTGTCATTAGAGCAGGAAAAAAATGGCGAGGTGCTGCGCATGTCAGGCGAACCTGAAAAATTTACGGTAGCGCGTGATCAATTAAAGGGTTACCGCGAGAAACGTTTAAAAAAGCGAATTCATGCGCGTATATTAATGACCGATTCCCCGCAGGCAGAAGAAGAGCGTCAGGAGGCAAAATTAAAATTCCGAGAAGTAAGATGTTTACCCAAAGCAATATTTGGTCCAAACATCCATCTGTCACTATGGACTGATCATGTTGCTATTACGATTTGGGATCAGGGACTCCATTCTATTGTGATTACCAACAAATCAATTGCTGATTTTATGAAAATGATGTTCGAGATTGCCTGGAACCAGGCGACATGATAATCTGAGGTCTTCATTATCCGCTATTCATTTAATTCCCATGGCACAAGAAATCGAACGAAAATATCTCCTTGCAAATGATTCGTGGCGCGATTCACATCCCGTCGGTGTCGCGTACCAACAGGGTTATTTGATGAGTACCGCAGAAAAAACGGTGCGAATTCGAATCGCAGGCGACCGGGGATATGTGACGATTAAAAGCGGTTCCCAGGCAGGTGAAATCGGCCGCGCGGAATATGAATACGAAATTCCACTGTGTGATGCCCAGGAAATGTTTGATACGTTATGTGAGCCGGGCAAGATTGAAAAAACGCGCTACAACATCCCGTATGAAAATCATGTGTGGGAAGTGGATGTTTTCCAGGGTGCCAACCAAGGCTTGATCACGGCGGAAATCGAACTGACTGCCGAGGATGAGTCATTTTCTGTTCCTTCGTGGATTGGGCAAGAAGTAACCCACGACAAGCGTTATCAAAATGGAAGGCTCGCACAAGAACCCTATACCACTTGGAAATAAAAAAGCCGAACGAATGTTCGGCTTTTGGGTTATTTTTTTTGTGCTACCACAATTAAATATGTTGGGTAAATATCGCCCCCAATTTGTTCAGATGCCGGGAAATCGTACCCTTCTTTGAGGGCAACTAATGAGAAGTTTTCGAAAAAATAATGCGATAAATATTCCTGAAGCGTGTGGGTTGGTTCCATGACGGTTATCGCTCCGTCAAAAATAATAGACTCAACAACTTCTTGCTTGAAATAGTCCTTTCCGACTTTTTTCTTTTCCAGAAATTGACGCAACGGATGAACGACAAGAAATGCAAAATAGCCGTCATCGACAAGTAGCCGATTTGCGTTTTCGAAAATAGGATGGATTTTCTCCGAGGTCTGCATTGCGTATTTTGAAACAATTAAACCGAATTTTTTATCATCGAATGAAATATTCTCTGAAAAACTTTCATTCCGTACCTCAGAAACATTCTCATTTTGGTTAGCCATTTCACACATTCCAGATGATGTATCAACTCCGAAATATTTCAATCCATGACTGACGTAAAACGAAGAATCTGCTCCGGCTCCGCAACCTAAATCGAGGATAGTATCGTTTGGAGTTTTTTCGATTGCATATTTTTTAACGCAAGCAAAAAAGTCGTTTGTCGAGACGTGCGCTTTCTGATCGAGATAGAGTTCGTTGAACTGCTTGGCGGTCTTATTATATTGTTCGTCAAATTTTTTCATAAGGAGTTTAAAGAGGTTGACTAGTTCCTGTTTCGCCCTTTCGGGCTCGTCAGTCGGAATACGCATTCCGAGACAGGGGAGGGAAGCATATTCCCTCCGTAGTTTTAGCTTTTCAATAAAAGCTTTGTTGTTAGGATAGACACTGAAATGAAAGTGAATATTGCTACTGCCCCAAAAACATAACGTACAACATCCATATGATTGTGAATGTAGAATACCGGACCGAAATGATGCATGATTACTTGTTCCCATTCCATAAACATTACAAGTCCAAACATTCCAATCGTTATTGTTGAGCAGAAAGCGATAAGGGTTAGAATTCCTAGAAATAACTTTTTCATATCTTTTGTTTTGGTGTATTAATTTTTCTTACCCACAGCGTATCCGATATTTGACAAATACGCATTTATATTGCTTATATTCATATACTTTTAAACTTTTAGTTTAAAAATGGTATGCTTGCTCTATGCTCCTCGGAACCAAGAAAACCCTTTTTGACCATATAACAGAAGCTCTTTTGTCGAAACCCGCATCCGTTGCGGACTTGGCCATGGTTTTAAAAGCTAAAAATGTGAATGTGACCGTTCAGGGCATTTATAAAACCCTTCGCGAACTGGTTGCCGAGGATATTGTTGTAAAACAGAAAAAACTCTATTTGATCAGCAATGTTTGGCGTGAAAAAATAGAGGAATTAGTTTCCCGGCGCGAACGGTTCAAGCTGTCCCCCGGTGAAACGGTATCGTATCGGTTTAACAAACTGGAACACCTCGATGCATTCTGGAAACATACCTTGGCGGACATTGAAATCGAAAATGGTCGGTTTCCGGTGTTTCATTTCACGCCCCACCAATTTTGGTCCTACGTCCCCGGCCGATTTGAAAGCGAGCGGGAATTTTACCGCGA
>CAYYES010000028.1:6735-8912 GCA_964471025.1 uncultured Candidatus Saccharibacteria bacterium
CGTGGAACACGATGTCGAGAAAGCCCAAAAGCTCCGCAAACGCATGGCTGCAGATTTTCATATTCCAAGGGAATTGCGAGAGCGGTTCGATTTGTTCTAATTCGCTTTATTTTATCCACACAAAATCGGGCAATGTGCCGATTTTTTTTGAAATTTCTTTATTTTTTCTTGATATCTGCTGTGTCATGATCAGTAGGCATGAAGAAAACAACCACCAAACCAGTATCCATTGTCATTTTCCGTGACAAGTCGCGCGATATAACCCTTCGCGCCGACAGTTCGCAGGAAACAATTTGGGCGACTCAGGCGCAAATGATTAGCCTTTTCGGAATTGACCAATCAGTGATATCTCGCCACTTGAAAAATATATTCAAAGATGGCGAAATTGATCAAAAAAGCAATATGCAAAAAATGCATATTGCAAATTCTGATAAACCCGTGACTTTTTACTCACTCGATGTGATTTTGGCAGTAGGTTACCGTACCAACTCGGCTACAGCGATTCGTTTTCGCCAATGGGCCACCAAAACCCTGCGGGATTATATTCTGAAGGGCTATGCCATCAACGAAAAGCGTTTAAAGTCGATTCAAAAAGCAAAACTGTCCGAACTTGATAAAACGATTAAACTGATTACGGGCGTACGCGAGAAAATCAAAAACCAAGATGAGGCTAAAGGATTACTTTCTGTTATTGATGACTACACGCAGACATGGATATTACTAAACCAATATGACAAGCGCGATGTAGGAACTTCGAAAGGCAAGAAAACAGTAAAACCCTTCGACGCTGAAAAACTGGTTGCGGATATTGCCGTTCTAAAGGAATCTGTCATGCGCGCCGGCGAGGCATCCGACCTGTTCGGACATGATCGCGGGTCCTTTATGGGTATTGTCCGCGGAATATTTCAAACATTCGGCGGCAAGGAATTGTACCCGACGATTGAATCCAAGGCCGCACACCTGCTGTATTTCATCATCAAGGACCATCCGTTTTCCGATGGCAACAAGCGCATCGGCGCGTTTTCATTCCTGACCTTCCTGGTTTCGCAAAACTACCTGTTTCGAAAAAACGGCGAACGGAAAATCAACGATGTAGCACTTACCGCGCTCGCATTATTGGTCGCGGAATCGGACCCCAATGACAAGGAACAGTTGGTGGCGCTGATCATGCGACTCATTGAATCGTAAAAACGGGCCGAACATGCATGTTTTTAATAAAATAAAACAAGTTTTAGTCAAGTCCCGCCAAAAAACCCTTATGCTATAATGGTTTCGCTTTTGATTCGTTCAAAAGTTCGAACTTTTAACCATCTAATTTATTGCTGACCGGATCCTGCCGACGGGCGTGGACCCGGCCAGCGCCTATCATTTCATGAACAAGGCAAACATTGCTGACATGATTCACGCTAAAATCGGCGGAACGAAAGTCCAGTCCGAAGAAGTCGTAGAAATGATCATCGATGCGATCGTATCATCGCTCAAGAAGGGCGAAGAAGTATCGATCGCCGGCCTCGGCATTTTCTCGGCCAAGGCACGCGCTGCCCGCACGGCTCGCAACCCTAAAACCGGCGAAACGGTTCAGGTTGCCGCAACGACGGTTCCAAAATTCCGTCCTGCTAAGGCGTTCAAAGACGCGTTGAAGTAAGCCAAGAAAAAGCCGCTTCAAGCGGCTTTTTTGTACGTTTTAAACGGACGACTCCTGTGACTTAAAATTCGATACGCCATTTCGACGTGCTTAGAATTTACCTGAACCGGCTCTAGTTTAAACAGGTAGCGTTTGACCCGAGGCTGCTTGGGAGCTGTCGAAGTATGGTGATATCCTTGGCACTCGGAACACCAATACAGATACCACCCTCTTCTTAAACTTTCAGCACGTTTAGAGTCTTGGGCCCATATTTTTTTATAGGGTGTTTTCTTGAGCACTTTGAGCATTTCTGTTGCTTCGGCCCATGTTCCGTACCTTACTTTATCTTTGATTAAGCAATACGTGGATATATTATGTTGTGGCATAGATTGTGATTTGAAATACTCTAGCATTTACCTAACAAATGTAAAGATTTTCTCGTTTGATTTTCTTTTCGCATTTTGATATGGTTATTCCACTTGCGGTGCTAGTTTAGTGGTAGAATGACTGCCTTCCAAGCAGTAGATAAGGGTTCGATTCCCTTGCGCCGCAC
>CAYYES010000029.1:0-7026 GCA_964471025.1 uncultured Candidatus Saccharibacteria bacterium
GAGCTAAAGACAAGGGGGTTGTGAGGGTGGAAATTGGAACCGGTAACTCAAGCATTGGTCAAATTGAACTGTATAAGAAATGCGGATTTAGCATTACAGGAGTTGATAAGGGATACTTTTTGAAGAATTATATTGATCCAATTTATGAAAACGGAGTGAGATGCGAAGATAGGGTAAGGATGACCATTGCTTTTTGAAGACAATTTAGCGAATCTTGTATAACCATTATCCGGAATTCGTCTAGGGTTCGGAGCCAAGTCGTGCCGAGTTATCCCGCACGACATGAGCCAATGAATAAGATAAAGATCATTCCGTCCCATCATTCACTAATTGTACCCAATAAAAAACTAGTCCGTTTCGGACTAGTTTCGTGCCAAAATGGCATAGGTTATCGGATTCAGTCGTTCTTGATGCATCATGCGGCCTTCGTTGAAAAAAGTGCGCGTGATGTAGGGGATGCGTCGCCCGCATGAATCGGTGGCGAATCTCGTTTGCTCGTCGATAATGGAAAACCGGTACGTTTGCCGATCAGGAATAAAATACGCATCGGACATAATGCGGGCCGGGGCAGGGTAGGCATATGCAACGCCGATGGCTTCGCGATTATGTTCGGTGGTGGGCTGGTAGGAGGTTCCGTTATACGCCCGGAGCCTATTTTTCGCGCATGCCGTGATACTGTCATCATGCATTTCGCGTTCGTGCCAACGTGCCAGATCGGTTAATTTCAAGGAATCTAATTCTGTAATCTGGGTTCGATAGGTGGTGTAGATGAGCAAGCTGTCGTTGTAGCGGGTAATCGGAGTTGATTGCGCAAGGAGTAAGCTGTCCGGGGTACGCTGCGCGCACCCCAGATACGCAGACATAACCAAGAAAAACAAGATCACGTTTTTCATAGTGCTTTTTTCTTACGCTACGCCCGTGACGGCAAATTGTCAAACGCAGCCTATTGACATTTACAAAAATAAGAGTAAAAAATAATTCAAATCTCCTCACGAAAACCAAATACCATGAATCATGCTGTCGCATTCACCCGTAAAAATTACACATGGGGAAATATGCCCCACCTGGAACTTATTTTCCCGTTATTATTAGAACAACCGCTTGCGGCAACCATGTTTGATATCGAGCGTCAGTTCAATGATGCCTTCAGGCGTGCGCGTAATCAGGTACCGGACAATAAAAAATTGCCACAATGCCCCAGTGCAGAAAAGGGTACGGGGTTTGACGCGGGTTCTGTTGTGTGTGTTACGAAAAAAGAGCTCGTGATTTTCGGCAGAAACGGCGCGCTGATGATCATGCGCAACGATGATATTATTGATGACGATCTGGCAATTATTCCCGCAACCTGCCCCGATGCTGCAACGTTAAAAAAGGATTTTACCGTATGCTACGAACGAGCAGGCGCCGACGGGTGTAATGTTTGGGGCGAGCCGTTTATGGTTGAAAATTCAAAAGCCGCATAACTGCGGCCTTTTTATGTCTGATTAATGATGGGTATGCGGACGGTATTCGTCAATCAGGTGATGAATGACGTCGCCTGCCAAAATAAACATGGCGCCCGCAATCCACGGGTGAAGGCCCGTGATAGACCCTAAATCAACTCCGATTGCGCCCCCGACGACCATGCCTGCGATCCAGGTCCCGGTCACGGTCACAACCGAGGCGGCAATTCTAAACATTCGTGAACGAGCAAACGGGGCAAGCAGTTCCCAGACGATCACGTACAAGAGCGGTTGCCTGATGACTTCATGCAAGAGCATGGCCAGCCATTGGTTGGTGCCAGGTAATGATGCAACGAGCGTCCCGTCGATCACGGAATGGATCCCGTTGAGGAACGCGAACACCCCAAGCGTGATCCATATACCCTGGCTGCGCAGGTGCTGGCTGCAGGTTGCCTTGCCAAAGAGGTATCCAATTATCAAAAAGAGGGGAATGGTCCATACAACCGCCTCGGAAAACGGTTCCGCAAGGATGAACCCAAACGCGACGATAATGAGAACTGTTTTGAGCCAATATAAAAATCGAGAAGGCATATAATAGTAGGGTACGCGAAAAACCCTTGTAAAACAAGTCTGAAATGACACTGAAAAATCAAGGCTAAAATCCAAAAAACCTTGTAAAATAAGGGTTTTTTGGAAACCCGACTGCATTAGACCATGAAAAAACCTTGACAGCAAGTCATGGATATGCTATGCTATAGGTGTTCCTGAAGTGTCAGGCATTTTTATTTCCAAGTAATTGGAAATCTCCTACCGCGAGTTTGACGGAGCACAACCGTCGATTATGTCCAAAACTTTCAGTCTTGTTAACCTGCGTACGCTTGCGATTATCGCCATTGTCGGTCTGGGATTCGGATCAGTAACCCCCGTAGCCCATGCAGAGGCGCCAGCAGGAAATTCATATCTCGCACTTTCACCAATCGAATCATTGCATGCGACGATCGCATCGTCACTCGGCAAGGAGGTTGATGAACAGCCTGTCGACATCATTGTTGATGGTTTGACCCAGTCCGAGCGTGCGGCAAAAATTGAACAATTCTTCCGTTCTCGTGAAAATTCGCCCATGGCGGATTACGCGATGGACTTCGTGGTTGCTGCCGATAAATACGGCATCGATTGGAAATTGGTTCCCGCCATTTCCACGATCGAGTCCAACGGAGGACACATGGCATGTAAATTCAAGGATGGTTCCTTGAAATACAACGCCTTTGGATGGGGAGGTTGTACGATCGCCTTTGGCTCCTATCATGAAGCCATTGATGTGATCACGAAAAATCTCGCCGGTCTTGAACCCAAAACGGAAAAGTACTACAAGGGTAAGACGGTTGATCAGATTATCGACACCTACAACCCTCCTCACGTTCGTGATGACTATAACGAGCTCGTAACCTGGGCCATGAAGAAAATTGCCTCTACGGAAGCATTTTCTACCGCGAACCAGATTGCGATGAACTAATTTCGGGTGCTGCGTGCTTGCGAACCTGATGCAAAAAATCCCCTGAGGGGGATTTTTTGGGTAGAAAAACCCGGGCAGTATCCCGGGTTGTTTATTAATCTTGCCACCAGTACTTTTTCTCATTCAATTCGGCGCGTATTTCATTTACAGGTGGTGTTTTCGACAAGGTAGCCCGATTTCTCTTGGGTGATTCTTTTGCTGCTTTTTTTCCAGGAGTGCGTGAAGATGTAGTACGGATAGTATGGGTAATGGACACTAACCACATCCAATCCTTTGATAGCATGCCGTTTGGCTTTTGGTTTTCGACCAATTTACGCCAAGGTACTCGGTGAGGGGGTGGAAATCTCTTTTGAAGATGGTATTTGTTGGTAATATCATTGTAACGAAATTCAAAATCAGTAACGGTGGCCAAAAGCTTCTGACGCCGTTTTTCGTCGTCTTCAGTAAGTTGCTGTCCCATACGTTCTATTGTTTTGTTTGAACCATTATCGACGGTTTAAAGCTTGCTGTCAAATTGAGATTTTTTCGAGGATTTTTTGATATTTTCTTGGGTTATGTGGATAAGCCGATCGTGGTAGAATAGGACCAGGCAACAGGGGAGCTAACCGCCCCTGGCGCCGTAACTATGATGAATCTGAATGTGAAAGGACTTCATATGGAACTGACCGACGCGATTCGCGGCTATGCCGAATCGAAACTCGCGTCGCTTGAAAAATTTATTCCCTCTGGTGCCGTCGTGCGCATTGAACTCGGCCGTCCGTCAGCACATCACAAAAGCGGCGACGATACCTATCAGGCGGAAATCGAGGTTGATGCCGCAGGGCAGACCTATTTCATCCGCATCACAGATGCCGACCTGTATGCGGCAATCGACCGCGCCCGCGACGAAATTACCGAAATGATCAAATCGGGACGCGGCAAACGCGCATCGATGCTGCGCCGCGGACGAACACTTGCCAAGGAGCTCATGAAATATGATTACATGGGGTCATTGCGCGGGTTGCCCCGCAAAGTAAAGCGTTTGGTTGCGCGCAACGAGCCCTAGCCTATGCAACCAGCCACCAAATCACTGCTCGCGATCGGAGCCATTATTATCCTTGTCGGACTTGCCGTGTATTTTACGATTGCACGACGCGATACGACGCAACCATTACCCAACCCCACACCATCTGCCATGACTACCGCCATTTTGCACACGAACCTGGGCGACATTACGCTCGAACTTGATACCACGAACACGCCCAATACGGCGGAAAATTTCCGAAAACTTGCAAGCCAAGGATTTTACGACGGCACGAAATTCCACCGCGTGATCGAGGGATTCATGATCCAGGGCGGCGATCCGCTGACCAAGGATGACCGCATGAAAGACCGCTGGGGAACGGGCGGACCGGGTTACAAATTCAATGACGAAATCAAGCCGACGAACAATAATGCGGTAGGCACGATTTCCATGGCGAATGCCGGACCCAACACGAACGGCTCGCAGTTTTTCATCAATGTTGCCGATAATGGATTTCTCAATGGCAAACATACCGTGTTTGGCCATGTGACGAATGGGTATGACATTGTCGAGAAGATCAGTCATGTAGCAACCGGACCGAATGACCGACCACTTGAACCGGTAGTGATTACCACTATTGAAATTCGCTAATCTACTACGCAAAAGCCGCGCTCGCCAAGCTTCTCTCGCCGAAATTTTTTAACTCGCTCGGACGACAGCCATCCAACCTATGGACGTACTGGTACGCTCGAACAGAAAAAATATTCGGCTGCGAGAACTTGGCTTCGCGCGGCTTTTTATTGCCAGTTCATTTCTTTTTTTCCTTCGGGAATAACTCTTTCAATGATGAATTTCCCGTGTTCATAACGCGCGCCGGTGATTTTTACGCGCTTGCCGTCCTGCATGAAATACAATCCGGGCCACGGCTGATAGGCGCGGTACTTGCGCCAGAGGATTTCAGGATCATCGGCAAACGGATCTACCAATCCGTCCTCCTTTTTTGTTTTGCCGCAATGGGTTGCAAGCGTTTCATCCTGTTCACGCAGGATTACGGATCCAGTTGTAATAGTTGACATGAGAGATGCAAGCAGGTTGCCGCCGATGGCAATCAATTTTTCGCGCAAGGTCGGTGTGGTGTCATCATCAGCAATTGCCAGCCGTTCCTCGGCAATGATTGGTCCAGCATCTAACTCGAACACCATTTTTTGGATCGATACGCCGGTTTCGGCATCACCGGCAAGGATGGCCGCCTCGACCGGACTTGCACCGCGGTGGCGCGGCAGCAGGGAATAATGAATGTTGTAGGTGCCAAGTTTTGGAATATCGATCAAGGATTGAGGTAGGATTTTGCCGTAGGCGACAACGATGAAGATTTCAGCTTCTAGCGAACCACTCGTAGCAGTGATTTGATCTGCAACAGCAGCAGTAATTTTTTCAGGCTGAATGACGGGGATTCCTTCACGTTGAGCCCAAACCTTTACAGGACTCGGCGTCATGACAAAATGCCGTCCGACGGGTCGGTCGGGTGCCGTGATAACAAGACTCGGGACGTACCCGTGCGATTTCAAAATATCCAATGTCTTTGACGCAACGTCAGGGGTGCCGAAAAATACAAAGCGAGGGGTTTGAGGCATAGGGTGGATTAATTACGGTCTTTTTCCAGTTGTCTGAGTTCTTCCTGGTATGTTATGATTTCTTCATCCGTCATGTGGCGGACCTCCTTGGCATGGTCGATGAACAATACGCCGTCCAGGTGATCGATCTCGTGCTGGAAAATTTGCGACAATAATCCCGAGCCGCTCATGGTAAATGTTTTTCCCGTTTCATCCTGCGCGCGCACGGTTACGATTTTGTGGCGTTTCGTCGTGCCATACACCCAGCGCACGGACAAACAGCCTTCGCCGTCCATCCATTTGGTTTCCTTGGACCGTTTGGTGATGACCGGATTGATGAACACGCGGTCAGGGCTCGGGGTGCCGCCCGCATTTTTTTTCTTGAGGTCAAATACGAATCCTGCTACGACAAAGATGCGCTTGGCGATGTCGACCTGGGGTGCAGCAATAGCAACCCCATCAGGTTCGCGATGGAGCGCCTGTTTCATGCAATCAATGTCATTAGTGAGTTGTTTGGTGCCGAACGCATCATCGGCAACCGGCTGCGATACGGCGCGGAGCGTTGCGTGCGGTTCCTGGATAATCGTGCACATGGGATTACCATAGCAGAAATAGGGTTTTTTTTCGAGTGCGAGATCTTATTTCCGCACCGCCGGCTTTACTTCGTGCAAGCGCATTTTTCTCGGCACCCATCGGTCGCGGCCGTCCCTCCGGGATGCCTACGAAAAAGTGCATCTTGCCCTCGTACGCGAGCGGCGGTGCTCCGCCCCAGGTTTCCTGGCCTTTGTATGAGTTTGTATATTCTCGTACCTCTTGTTATGATAGCCTCACATGCAACCAACACCCCTTTGGAAAAAAATCCTCCTTGAAATTTGGGACCTCATTAAATTCCTCACGCCGATCGCCATTGCCGTGTTTGTGATTCGCACATGGATCGCACAGCCGTTTATCGTGGATGGGGAATCCATGGCGCCAAATTTCCACACGGGACATTATTTGATCATTGACGAATTGTCGTATCACCTGGGCCAGCCGAAACGCGGCGATGTAATCGTATTGCGCTATCCGCTCGATACGAAACGATTTTTCCTCAAACGCATTGTCGGTATGCCAGGCGACCGCGTCATTATCAAATCGGGTCACGTGTATATCCAAAACGACGAATGGACGACGCCTACGGAATACCGCGAGCCGTATGAAACGCAATACACCTACCAGGCGGGCCCTTATACGGACGTAACGCTTGGTCCCGATGAATATTTCGCAATGGGCGATAATCGTGCGGGATCATCGGATTCGCGCGCGTGGGGCATTCTGCCGCGCAAGGACATTGTTGGTCATGCAATACTTCGCCTGTTCCCGTTCAAATTGGCGGCAATCACGCCCGCATCGGTGGATGATTTCCAGGCAAAATAACAGGGAAATAAAAAACCGCGATCAGGTCGCGGTTTCTCC
>CAYYES010000030.1:0-6728 GCA_964471025.1 uncultured Candidatus Saccharibacteria bacterium
GTCGCGCGGAATACCCTTGGCCAAGGGGATGATGGTGAGGATGTTCATGGGGATAGTATAGCATCCCGGAGCGCTTGACTGATGCGGGGAATCAAAGCGGTTTTAGGATGAAATTTGCTCAAATCGGGA
Organism: uncultured Candidatus Saccharibacteria bacterium; assembly: GCA_964471025.1. Taxonomy (GTDB): domain Bacteria; phylum Patescibacteriota; class Minisyncoccia; order Phycocordibacterales; family UBA1006; genus CAIXMG01. Next base: position 130 of record CAYYES010000030.1, read on the forward strand.
CTTTTTTATGTTACAGTTTCTGTATGAAAGATATTTCGACGCTGGCGCCCGGACTCGTGCGCCTGGAAAAATACGTCGCGCAATTGGGCTTGGCATCCCGCCGCGAGGCCAAGGCGCTGATTTTGACGGGGCATATATCGGTAAACGGCTCCGTGATGCGCGAAACGGGATTTGGAGTAGATCCAGATCAGGATCAGGTGGAGCTCGTCGGAACTATTCCCGAAAAGCAAACCGTTGCGATTTACAAGCCACGCGGCATCGAAACGTCAAAAACAAGCCCCGAGAGCCGCGATATTCATGATGAATTTCCGCAGTTTGCACATCTGGCGCCGATTGGACGATTAGACAAAGATTCCGAAGGGTTGATACTGCTTTCAAGCGACGGGGTGCTTGCGCGCGCGATCACCGGCGAACATTCGGACGTTGACAAGGAGTATGTGGTGACGGTGCGGGAACCGGTGACCGGCGAAGCATTAGAAAAAATGGCGCGCGGGATGATGCTCGACGGTCAGAAAACATTGCCGGCGAAAACGGAAAAAATTTCACATGCGTCGTTTTCCATTATTCTGCGCGAGGGGCGCAAGCATCAAATCCGCCGCATGTGCGATGCGTGCCATCTGACGGTTGAAAAATTGCTGCGCGTTCGTATTGGGGCAATAACCCTTGGCGCCTTGCGACCGGGTGACTGCCGAATCCTTTTGGCGGATGAAGTGAATATGATTAAATAGTAAGCATGAATATCCCGTATTTCGTTTACAGAATCGTTTCGTTGCCCAGTCGCCAAATTACGCGCCCACTTCCGCGGCGTTTTTGGGATCGTGTGGAAATAGTAGAAAATGGCGAACCGATGATCGAGTTTCAAGGATTCCGATTGCGTAAAACAGTGGGCGATATGCTTCACCAGGTTTCCGGTAATCTCCCGTCAGGCACGCGATTGAAAGTGCTCGACGGCTATCGCTCACTCGAACGGCAAAAAGAATCATGGGAACGAAAATGGATAACGGTGAAAAACGAGCATCCAGAGTAAACGGCAGATCACATTGATCGCGAAGTGCGCCAGGTTGTTGCTCGCCCCGAAGGAATTTCAAACCATGTGTGCGGCGGTGCGATTGATGTATGTTTGGTGGACGAACAGGGGGTAATGCTTGATTTCGGTACGGACTATGCGGCGGCCGGCGAAGCCGGCCGCCGCATGTGCCCGATGTTCGCCCCGGGCCTCACCCCCGAACAAATTCGCAACCGAAAAATGCTCCGTCGCGCGATGGAATCCGCCGGTTTCGTCTGGTACCCCGGCGAATGGTGGCATTACTGCTACGGCGACCGCATGTGGGCCGTGTACAGCGGCAGGACGGAATGTTGCTATGGGCCGGTTGAAATATAAGTTGCTTTACCATACAAATCATCTAATATGTTTTTGAATTTCTCTCTTTTTAAACGAAAACTGAATAATATGAATGATAGAAAAATTCCGGATTTAAAATTTCTGACACGGGAAGTAATCAATGCGGTTCCGATTCGTGAATGCGGTGAACCATTGATTGATATTCCCGTAACTGATCGTATCGAATTACGTCAGGGCGACGGTGCAAAGTGGCTGATTCCTAAACTGCGCCAGTCAGTCGTAGAAAAATTAATCGCGGCATCTCACATGTTGCCGGTAGGTTACAAATTCGTAGTGATGTCAGCGTATATTTCTGTTTCACTGCAGCAACAGGTCTGGAATAGAAAATATGAAAAACTGAAAGCACAGCATGATGATTGGGACGAAGCCCGGTTACTGCAAGAAGTTCCCAAATATGCTGCACGACCAGTCAAAGGCGCACCGCATAACACTGGTGGATCAGTTGATGTGATTATTGTTGACAACCAAGGAGACGAACTGGACATGGGTTCACCGTTTGGCGGAGTAGGGAAGCCAAATCATACACGGTATGATGGAGTTACCAATACGCAGCGGAAACATCGCGAATTGCTGTATTGGGTAATGACCAATGCTGGTTTTTTCAATACGAATCCGTTTGAATGGTGGCATTTCGCCTATGGTGATCGCGCATGGGCAGCCTATACCAAGGCAGAGTACGCAATTTACGATGGTATCGAAGAAAATGAAAGCAAGGAATAATCCTTGCTTTTTTTGGATGCAGTGGCTCTTGGGTAGTGGCGAGCGACAGAGTGCCTAGAATTTTCGCGAGAACCGAATATTCGAGCGTCAGCAGGGGGATAAGCCCTGTTTTTTTTGGTATACTTTCGTAATCCTATGATTCTGCGTGAAAATATTCGACGAAGCGCTGAGCTTCAGAAACTATTCCATGATCTCATTTCAAAATATGAAATGAGTTTTGCAGTGGTTGACTTGAAATCCGAACAATCGGAATTGTTTGGGTGCAACTTGGATCATTTTATTTATCCTGCGAGCGTTTACAAAATATTCATCGGTGCCGAGGTCTTGCACCGAATCGAGCAAGGTGATTTTTCCTTGGAACAAAAAATTATTGTGAAGTCTCCGAATGATGTAGACAAAGATGCTCGATTATTTCCCGGAGATACCCGCAAGCTTTTAAGTGCGGGGGATGAGGTAACCATTGATTATTTGCTTGATCTCATGCTTACGCGCAGCGATAACACCGCTTCAAATTGTTTGATTGATCTGGTGGGACGTGAATCAATTACAGAAAACATCATCCATCGCTACGGATGGCAGGGCAGTGAAGTGACGCGGAAATTTTTAGACCGCATAAAGGAAGATAAATCCTATCAGTATTCACAAACTACAATGTCATGTGCGCGGCATATTGCAGAATTTTTCTCTTTGGTAGCTAGAAATGAACTAATCAGTTTATTTGTCTCTCAGAAATTAAAAGACTATATGTCACGATGGAATAGTAATGGCAAGAAAGGCCTTGCAATTAATGAATACCAGTCTTATTACTGCAAAGGCGGTTGGCTTGAAACAAATTTGTATAACCATAATCTGTTTTCTTTGTTCAAGGCGATAATTAAAAAAGGCTGGGCAATTATACGATGGAGTCATGATGCGGGTGTGGTAGCAGGGAAAAAATCACACTATGTCGTAGTGGTGATGACAATCACTAAAACAATTAATCCCAAGAACATATTTCCTCTGGAGCGCGTGGCGAAGCAAATTTTCGATTACATGGAGCAATAAAAAAACCGCCCGAAATGGGCGGTTGTGCATTACAAGAAATAGGCAAAGTAATAGCGATTGGTCCATAAGTCCTGGAAATTTTGTTTGTAACGCAGCAGGTCGGTAATGTGCCGGGATTCTTCGGCGGTGGCGTAAAATCCCCGATGGATGTCATAACGAACCATATAATAGCGCCAATATCCGTCAAACGTTTTAATGACTACTGCAGTATTGCGGTCAAAAAATTTGGCAAGATTCACATCGTAGGCAAAACATCCTAGGGTTGCTGTAAGATCGGTTACATACATGTCCCGAGTGGTTGGATCGGTTATTTCCCGGTCATAGGCCTGCATGGTACTGGTTCGCGAGGCCGCTCGGAGTTCGAGGGCTATGCATCCACGCCGTAAAATAACAGTGTCTCCAATAATGGTGACGGCACCAGATAGATTATTGATGACGCTGACTATGTTATATGACACCCAGAAATAGAGTGCCAATAACAGAAATACTATTTTTTTCATGAACTTGGTTTTTCTAAACGGTAACATTCTTGGTGACTTCTGTCAAAATTCAGTTTACGTTCCGAGTATGCTAAGGTACGGCTATCTATGGCATTGTTTTCCAAAAAACTCGGGATCGATTTGGGTACGGCAAACGTATTAGTGTATGTCCCAGGCAAAGGTATCGTCATTAATGAACCGTCCGTCGTGGCCATTTCCGAACCGGACCACGATATTTTGGCGATCGGCGCAGATGCCAAGGCCATGCTCGGGAAAACGCCTGATTCCATCATTGCGTATCGTCCGATGCGCGACGGCGTGATTGCCGATTACCGCGTGACCGAGGCAATGCTGCGCTATTTCATGCGCAAAGCGCTCGGGAATTTGGGCTGGATCAAGCCCGAGGTCATGATTTCCGTTCCGGCCGGTGTTACATCAACGGAACGTCGCGCGGTTGTCGAGGCGGCTATGAAGGCAGGTGCCAAGGTCGCCCATGTGGTGCGCGAACCGATCGTTGCGGCCATCGGTGCGGGCATTCCGATCAACGAACCGCATGGCCACATGGTCGTGGATATTGGCGGGGGAACGACGGATGTAGCGGTGATTTCACTCGGGTCCATTCAGGCGTGCACGTCAGTGAAATGCGCAGGAAATAAAATTGACCGTGCGATTACGGATTACATTAAAAAGCATTACAATTTGGCCATTGGCGATCGCACCGCGGAAAAAATCAAAATCAAAATCGGCGCCGCGATTCCATTGGAAGAAGAATTGGAATTGATAGTGAAAGGTCGCGATTATGTCACCGGTTTGCCGCGCAGCGTGAAAATTTCGACGAACGAAATCGTGCGCGCGATCGACGGGGAACTGTTGAAAATCATCGATGCAATCAAGGAAGTCTTGCAGCACACGCTGCCCGAACTCGCATCCGACATCATCGATAATGGCATCGTAATGACAGGCGGCTCATCACAGCTGCGCAACCTCACCGATTTGGTATATCGCAAGACGGGTGTAAAAGCGGTGGTGGCCGAGGATGCGCTGTACTGCGTGGCCAAGGGGATCGGAATCGCGCTGGATCATATGGATACGTATAATCGCGCGTTGTTGGCGAAGAAGTAAGGAATATAAAAAACGCACCTAACCTAATTGATGCGTTTTAACTTAACTCAAACTGTTTCGTAATTGATAACTAAAGAGCTAGCTTTATTCAAGGATACCATGAGCATCCATGTAACTCCTAATGGTATTGGCCAAAACGGTAACGCGATTGCAATTAGTAGAAAGAAAACGGAATAGTGAAATTTTGGACCGTCACTTTCGTTTGCTAAAATTGCCCCAAAAATCATACATAGCAATGTTATACCGAAACTAAATTTTGCCATGTCTTCTTTTACTGATTGAGTGATAGGTACATATTTCCAAAACCATATTGCAAATATAGTGTAGATAGTGCCCCAAAAAATCCAGAATAAAATTTGTTTTGTTTGCATATAAAGATGTTTGTTTAAAGTGAGTATGACATTATGATTTAAATTTGTCAATGTATTTCCCAAAACCCCTTTATTCTGATACTTTATTTCATATGACCTACACCGCAACCATCGAAATCCCTAAAAACTCTGACCGGCGTATTCATCGTACGATCAAGGACGACGAGGAGGGGAAATACAAGAAGGGTGAGTTTTACGACTTTGGATTGATTAGTGAAAAAATTACCGCTAACAACGGCCTCATGCCCTTGGCCTATGGATTTATCGAAGGAACCGTCGGCAGTGATGGTGAGGACGACGAAGTAGATGTAATGGTATTTTCCAGTAATGATTACAAAACTGCAGATTCGCTTCAGGTAACTCCGTTTGCCATGATGGTGCGTGAGGACGGGGATTACAAGTTGCTGGCTCATGACAGCACCATGGAAATTAATTCATGGGATGACGTACCTGCTGAAATGCAGCAAACGTTGCTTGCCTTCAATGGTTTTCACAAGAAAATCGTTGAAATCAAGGGCAAGGAAGATACGATCGCTTATCTCGAAAGTGTGAAAACTAACTAAAGGTGCGAGGAGCGCTTTTTTTTGGTACTATTTTGCTGTGAATTTGCCCAACCTCGAAAACCTGTCCCATGCCACCATCATCACCGGCAACCGCACGGCGAACTTGGTGATGGTGCGTGAATATATGTACAGCCAGGGAATAATCAGTGACGGCAATCCTGACGTGTTCATTATTGATAATGAAAGTTTGGGTGTTGATGTGGTTCGCGATGAAATCATTCGCTTTGTGGCTGCAAAAAAAGTTTCAGAGGCTCGTTTTGTTGTTGTGTCATTCGATCGTGCGACGGCCGAGGCGCAAAATGCGCTGTTGAAATCAATCGAGGAACCACAGCCCGGCACCTATTTCATCTTGATTGTTCCAAAGGAGGAAACGCTCTTGCCGACGATTATTTCCAGATCACAGCTAATAATTGGCGAACCATCAGCGGGCGAAACGCGCATGGATGTCCGCGAATTTTTGAAAGCAAATTTAGCGGGGCGTTTTGCAATGGTCGAGGAATGGACGAAAAATAAAAAAGATGAGGATAATTTGAGCAAGACGGAAGTTATTAATTTCCTGGACCAGTTAGAAAAAACTCTGTGGGAACAGTGGCGCGGATCCCCCCCTAAGGTAGGGGGGGTGTCCGAGGCTCTGCGAGGACGGGGGGGTATGAAAAACCAAGACATCGAACAGTTCTTTGCTGACATCCGCCAAATGCGCCAGTACGCAAACATCCGCGGCGCATCCCATCGTGTGATTTTGGATTTTATTGCCATGGTTGCTCCAGCGATCAAATAAAGGAGGTGTCAAGGAAAAATAAAAAATTTCTCAAGACTGAGGTTAGAAAATTTGCCAGGAAAAATCCTTGGGATATACTTGGTTTCATGAACGAACCGGTCACTAAAAAAGATCTCATAG
>CAYYES010000031.1:0-6384 GCA_964471025.1 uncultured Candidatus Saccharibacteria bacterium
TGTCCCGAATGTAACGGGTTGGGAACGTACCATTTGTTCGGCAATGAAAACGACGACATCTGCAAGGTCTGTAACGGTGCCCGCTTGCGACCGGAAGCGTTGAATGTGTTCCTGTACGAGGGCAAGGGCGAACCGGATCGCGTTACCGACGAAAACCGCAAGGATTTCATGAACGTGGTTGACATCACGGATTTGTCGATCGAACGCGCGATCAATTTTTTCGCCGAACTCAAACTGTCTGCCAAGGATCGTGAAATTGCAAAAGTTGTTTTGAAGGAAATCGAGGACCGATTGTTTTTCATGTTCGACGTGGGACTGCAATACCTCGAACTCAACCGCAGAGCAAACACGCTATCAGGCGGGGAAGCGCAGCGCATCCGTCTGGCATCACAACTGGGCTCACAATTGGTGGGCGCTTTGTACGTGCTCGACGAGCCGACGATCGGACTCCATCAGCGCGACAACGACCGTCTGATTTCAACGCTCGGAAACCTGCGCGATTTGGGCAACACCATCGTCGTAGTGGAACATGACGAGGACACCATTTTTGCATCCGATTATATCGTCGACATTGGTCCCGGCGCGGGTGTTCATGGTGGGAACGTGGTAACCCAGGGATACCTCAAAGATTTGCTTGCCGGAAAAAACAAGGAGGGCTCCTTGACCATTGATTACCTGAAGGGAGTCGAGAAGGTTCATGTACCTGAAAAACGCCGTGATGCTGACAAGGGATGGATCAAGGTAGAAGGCGCACAGATTCACAACATCAAAAACCTGAAAGCCGAGATTCCGCTGGGACGCATGACGACGATTACCGGCGTTTCCGGATCCGGCAAATCATCGTTCATGTACGATGTGGTGTACAAAAACCTCCAGGGGCTACTGGAGCGCCGATCGCGCACCGCAAAAGTTTTCAATGCGGCAAAGTTCGAGAAGACGGGCGATTTGTCGCGCGTCATTATGATTGACCAGAGCCCGATCGGCCGCACGCCGCGTTCCAACCCGGCGACCTATACGGGCGCATGGACGCACATCCGCGACATGTTCGCCAATACCGCCGAGGCAAAAATCCGCGGCTGGAAATCTTCTCGATTTTCATTCAATGTGAAGGGCGGCCGCTGCGAAGCATGCCAGGGTAATGGGGAAATCGCCGTTGAAATGCATTTCCTGCCGACCGTATACGTCACCTGCGATGTTTGTAACGGCAAACGATTCGACAAGGAAACACTGAAGGTAGTCTATAAGCCTGCCAAAGAGAAAAAGGGTAAAAACATTTACGAAGTATTGGAAATGACGATCGAGGAAGCGCATGATTTCTTCTACGATATTCCGGCGATTGCTGATCGCATGAAATCACTGCTCGACGTGGGACTTGGGTATATCAAGCTTGGTCAAAGTGCTGATACTCTTTCCGGGGGCGAATCTCAACGAGTAAAAATATCTTCTGAATTATATCGTCCCATGACGCAGAAAACGATCTATCTCCTTGATGAACCAACCGTAGGACTTCATTTCGAGGACGTGAAGAAACTGATCGAGGTATTGAACAAATTGGTAGAACGCCAAAATACGGTTGTCCTCATAGAACACAACCTGGATGTGATCAAATGCGCTGACTACCTGCTCGACTTCGGTCCCGAAGGCGGTTCGGGCGGCGGAAAATTGATTGCCAAAGGCACCCCCGAGGAAGTGGCGAATAACCCTGCATCGTATACGGGCAAATACTTGAAAAAGATACTCAAGAAAAATTAGCAAGCCCCGAAAGGGCTTTCTGCTTGCCAAAAGTCTCCAGGTGTGGATTTGACTTATTTTGGGGGGTATGATACACTCGGGGTGCAATAGCTTATTAGACAGTTGCTCCACCCGGAATCCCCGCAGCGCGGGGCTTTATGGGAATCATACAAACGTTCACTATGGCTAAAACCACCATTAACTTCAAACCCAAGCAGACGACCAAGAAACTCCTCAAGGGGTTGCAGGATCGTGCGCAGGAAGTGATTGTCAACCGCTTCGGATTAAATGACGAAGGGGAACAGTACACGCTCGAATCCATCGGTCAGAAATACGGCATCACGCGCGAACGCGTCCGCCAGATCGAGAATTTTGCGTTGAATGCAATCAAAAAATCCGACAGCTTCCACGAAGCCGAGGAAATTTTCAATGAATTAAAAGGCGTAATCCATGACTTGGGGGGGATTGTTGCCGAGGACGAATTGCTCCCGATGCTGTCCAAGGATCCCGTCACGCAAAACCACATCGGACTCTACCTGACCCTTGGCGATGATTTCAAAATGGCCAAGGAGGACGACCATTTCAAGAAGCGCTGGATCGTCGACGGTCCTACCGCTGAACGTGTCCACAAAGCCCTCTTGGACATTCATGGAGCCCTGTCGCACGATGACCTCATTTCCAAAAACGACATCATCGACCGCGTCATGTGCCACGACGGCATCTGTGAAATCACGACCCATAAAGTGGATTCTGAAATGGCAGAACGCTGGTTGAACCTTTCCAAATCGCTCGCGAAAAACCCTCTCGGCGAATGGGGCAAGGCTACGTCACCAAATATCAAGACCCGCGGCATCAAGGATTACGCATACCTCGTGATGCGCCGCCACGGATCCCCAATGCACTTCCGCGAAGTTGCCGAAGCGATTGAAAAAACGTTCGGCAAGAAGACGCACACCGCAACAACCCACAACGAATTAATCAAGGATGACCGATTCGTGCTGGTTGGCCGCGGCGTCTACGCGCTCAAGGAATGGGGCTACACCGCCGGCGTGGTCCGCGACGTGATCAAACAAATTCTCGAGAAAAACGGGCCGATGAGCAAGGACGACATTGTCGAGAAGGTGCTCAAGGAACGCTACCTCAAGAAAAACACAATCCTCGTGAATCTGATGAATCCAAAATATTTCAAGAAGAGCAAGGACGGTTTGTACTCGGTTGCGAAATAATAGAGCAAGCCACGCGATACCCACGTATCGCGTTTTGCTTTTCCCTGATATCATTTTGGAGTATACTAACGGTATTATTTTATGGATGCGTTTTCCTCGAACCAGATATTTTTCATATTCCGCGAATTCGTTTGGCCGGTCATTGTAGGAACGTCGGTCATTTGGGCTCCCATGCTCCTGCTGTGGGCTGGCGGTTCGTGGTGGCTGGAATATGTCCGCAAATTGAAAATTTCCGAAGCGAAATTTGCGATGCTTGAAATCAAAATACCCAAGGAAGTCTACAAGAGCCCGGCTGCCGTTGAAGTGATCTTGAATGCACTGCACGGAGAAACAAAGCGCCCGCTGTTTTCACCGGGCATCACCACTGAATGGATCAAGCTTTTCACAGATTTTGGAAAATTCTATTCGGCGCTCTGGTTAGGTGTGTGGCCATTATGGTGGTCAATGGAAATCGTTTCCATTGAAGGGAACATCTACTTCTTTATTCGCTGCGAACCGAAAAATGCGGAAATGATTGAAAACATGATTTACGCCCAATTCCCGCAGGCGGAAATCACGCGCACCGACGATTACACCAAATATGTTCCGCCGTTCAAATCGGATCAGGGTTGGGAATTGCGCGGATGTGAATATAAATTAAAAGAGACGTTTGAAGTCAAAGATAAAAACGAAAACAAAGTAAAACACGCAATTGATGCATTGCCGCTTAAAACCTATGTCGACTATGGACTGCACGATTCGTTCAACCTCGAGGAAGAGCAAAAGATTGATCCGTTGGTGCCGCTGCTCCAGGTGCTGGGATCGCTTGGGGTGGGGGAACAAGCATGGATCCAAATTGTAGTCCAAGGCAGCTGGGCTCACTTCAAAAATCCTAACCCTGAAGATGCCGCAAAGAAACCCTTGGTGGCATGGACGGATGTCGGTAAATACTGGATTGATGAGGTTGTCTTGAAACCTTGGCGGGGTATGATCGTCAAACCCCAAAAGAAAAAGGACGAAATAAAAGACAAGGACACAGGAAAAGTAGTTGTTGAAGCGCAAGACGAAATCAAGGCTGTGTATGATACCGGAATGAAAAACGTTCCCGAACGCGAAAAACCTCGCATCGAGGCTACCGAGCGCAAGCTCACGAAACCGGGATACGATACCGGCATCCGCGTCGTCTATATCGCACGCAAGGAATCGTTCAAGAAAGACAAATTGGGAGAAATCAAAAATGCATTCAAACAATTCAATGCTCCTAACCTCAATTCACTCGAAGCAATCAACGGTACCGATGACGGATTCGATTACCCATGGCAGGACTACAAGGATATGAAGAAAAAACTCAACCGCGAGAAAATGTTCAAACGGTACGTCAAGCGAGAATATTTCTACCCGCCCGAAATGGGCAATACGGTAGCAATCAAAGAATTCGTTGACAAGCCTTTGGTAAAGGGAACCATCAAATCACCGGAAACATCAGTATTCAATACCGAGGAATTGGCAACCCTGTTCCACTTCCCGGGAACCGTCGCGAAAACATCAGGTATCGGCCGCATCGAAGCGCAGAAAGCAGAACCGCCGGCAAACCTGCCCATCTAACCTCTTTGGAGAGGTTTTTTGGTTTTCAAAATATGCTACAATTTTCGCATCATGCCACCGTTGCCACCCGCACCAAAACCGCGATCCGGAATCCTGTCGCTCCTCACCATCATCGTTATCATCGGCATTTTTGTCATCGGATCATTCATCATGGTCGGCAGGGCGCCTGCGGATTTCGTGCCAGGCACCATCGTAACCATTCCGCGCGGCACCACAACCGGCGAGGCAGCGGAACGATTGGCCGCGGCGCAGGTGATCCGGAGCGCAAGCGTGTTTGAATTCATCGTGTCGACCGTGTATTTCGGATCCCCGATCATTGCCGGCGATTTTCAATTTGATCAAAAAATCGACGTCCTGGGCGTGGCAGACCGCATGACTGGCGGCACGTTCGGCGCCGCAGCGACGAAAATCACCATCCCCGAGGGTTCGTCAAATGCGGACATCATTCAGATCATCATGGCGAAAATCCCGTCGTTTAACGGCGATGAGTTCGCAGCCAAAGCAAAAACAAACGAGGGCTACTTGTTCCCGGCGACCTACCTGGTATTCAAATCCATCACACCTGATGAATTTCTGAAAAAATTGGCGGCGGAATATGATAAACGCATCGCGCCGCTGCGCACATCGATCAGCACATCGGGACGCACGGAAAAACAGATCATCATCATGGCTTCAATCCTTGAAAAGGAAGCCCGTAACGCAGATGAGGCCAAGGTCATATCAGGCATTCTGTGGAAACGATTGAAAAACAACCAAGCGCTCCAAGTAGATGCGACGATTGGTTATGTGACAGGGAAAACCAGTGCAGAGCTGACCATGGCGGATTTGCAGAAGGACGGACCCTATAACACCTATACCCGGCGCGGCCTGCCGGCAGGCCCGATCGGGAACCCCGGAATCGCGATGATAACCGCCGCGATTCACCCCGAGGATTCACCCTATAATTTTTACCTGCACGACAAAAACGGTGGGATCCATTACGCAAAAACATATAGCGAACATTTGGCGAATAAGGCGAAGTATTTGAAATAAAGCCCATGCAGCGGCTTTTTTCTTTTTGGGAATCCATGCTACAATTTCGCCCGTATGCGCGACAAAAAACTTGCATTTATCGATCTTGAAACAACTGGAATGGATCCTGCCCGACACGAAGTAATCGAAATCGGCTGCCTCCTTGCCAAATTGGACGAGAAGGGAACCTACCAGGAGCTCGAAAGCTTCGAGGTCAAGGTAAAACCCGAACATATCGAAACCGCCGAACAGCAGGCCCTGCGCGTAAACGGTTATGACGAGGCAAACTGGATGTTTGCCCATACCCAAGAAGAAGCGTTCAAGCTGCTGGCGCAAAAATGCGAAGGGTGCGTCATGGTTGCACAGAACGTACCGTTTGATTACGCATTCCTGCTCGCAGGATTCAACCGATTTAAAATCCCTGATCCGTTTTTCTTTGCGAAACTCGACACTATTTCGATCGCCTACCTGCGATTCAGGAAAGATCCCGAAATGACCAGTTTCAGCTTGCGGTCGCTCTGCGAAAAATACGGAGTAAAAAATGACAAAGCACACACGGCGCTTGCTGACATTCGAGCGACATTTGAAGTGTTCAAGAAATTGATGGGGGGATAGGGAACTTTGCACATTATTATTACGGCCGTTATACTTGCATCTACTATGAACGACATGACACCGCCGGTGCGCGAATCAGCGCAGCCACATTCACGCCGCAATTCTTTCAAGACTTGGGTTATTGCGTCCGCATTGATAATTATTATCGGGGTGCTGGTAGCCGGTTATTTTGCATTTGCAAAAACCCGCACTCCAGAGCCAGAACCCGCACCAGAAT
>CAYYES010000032.1:0-6281 GCA_964471025.1 uncultured Candidatus Saccharibacteria bacterium
GGCGCGATCCTGCAGACGCGCAACATCGCGCATGATGCGGTGCGGGCCGTGCAGGATGAAAACCTGTTTGATTTCATGCGCAACGAATTGGCATCACGCGCGCAATTCGGTTATCCGCCTGCAAAAATCCTTGTCAAAATTTCATTCGAGGGCAAGGAATCCGTCATGAACGATGCGACCGCCTATCTGGACAACATCCTCGGCCCGTTTGATCCGGACATCATGATGAAAAAATCCAAGAAACCCGGATTCATGATTCTGCAAGCGATTATGAAAATAGATCCGGGCGCATGGAACCATTCCGAATCCCCGATCCAAACCGTCATCCAGGCGCTGCCCCGGGAATTTTCACGCGAGATAAACCCTGATTCGGTTTTATAGTATTTTCTGCTATAGTCATCCTATGATTTTGAAGACCTCATCCCAGCCCGACTATGAACTCCTTGATTCAGGTGCGGGCAAAAAATTGGAACGCTACGGCGCGTATGTTTTATCGCGCCCGGACCCGCAGGCATTGTGGCAACCCCTGAAAGATCGTGCGGCGTGGAGCAACGCAGACGCGACATTCGTACGCGACGGCGCCAAGGCAACCTGGCGCAAATCCAAGGAGCTGCCGGCATCATGGGCGATGCAATTCGGCGGATTGGTGTTTGAGGTGCGCCCGACCAGTTTCAAACATACGGGAATTTTTCCGGAACATTTGCCGAATTGGGAATGGATGAAGCAGCAACTGACACACCCCCTACCCCTCTCTAAAAGAGGGGGCACCACAACAACCGCACCCAAGGTTTTGAACCTGTTCGGCTATACCGGGGGCGCATCATTAGCGTGCGCGGCCGCAGGCGCCGAGGTTACCCATGTCGACGGATCCAAAATGGCGATCACGTGGGCGCGCAGAAACCAGGAATTGTCGGGATTGAACGATGCAAAAATTCGATGGATTTTGGACGATGCGATGCTGTTTTTAAAACGCGAAATCAAGCGCGGCACCACGTATGATGCCATCGTCATGGACCCCCCCGCATTCGGCCGCGGCCCCAAGGGCGAGGTATGGAAAATCGAGGAGCAATTTACAGATTTGATGAACCTGTGCCAAGGCGTATTATCCGATCGGCCGCTGTTTTTCCTCATCAACGGTTACGCGTCGGGTTATTCTCCGATCGCCTATCAAAACGCCATGAAATTTCTGACCGACGCGCACGGCGGCACGATTGAAACCGGCGAGCTGGCAATCGAGGAATCAGCGACTGGTCGGCTGCTTCCCTGCGGTATTTTCGCCCGCTGGGCCCGCGGTTGAATATGCTTGCATATTTTTTAGCCTTGTGTTAGAGTATGCAAATCTATGGCAACCAACGTAGCAATCACCCGCAATAATAACGAGAACTCGGCATCGGTATTGCGCCGATTCCAGAAAAAAGTCCGCGGCGCAGGATTCATGCAGACCGTTCGCGACAATCGTTACTATTCACGCCAGAGCTCAAAGCTCCGCGCGAAAAACTCCAAACTCGTCTCCTTGGCACGCGGCGCCGCAAAACGCAAAGCCATCAAGGAAGGCAAGGTTCAGGAAAAAGATGCGAAATAGGAATTTCACAATCCATCGCGAGACAAAAGGCAAGCTTCCCCGCTTGCCTTTTGCCGATATCAAAAACGAAATCCTCGGGCCAGATTACGATCTGTCACTGGTGTTCATCGGGCGCAACCGCGCCATTGAAATGCATCAGGAATGGAAACACAAAAACGACCCGGTAAATATCCTGTCGTTTCCCCTGTCAAACACCGAAGGTGAAATATTCATATCGCTCGAAAAAGCGCGCAGCGAATGCAAACATTTTGACCGCGACTATCACAATTACTTGGCGTTTTTGTTCATCCACGGCTGCGCGCACCTGCGCGGCTACACGCACGGATCAAAAATGGAATCGTATGAAAAAACCGTCCGCGCGAAATTCAAGATTTAATTGCACAGCCCTGTTCCCACAGGGTTTTGTTTTGCGTCTGAGAAAAAACGATATATAATAATGCAATCTATGGCAGCCTCCTCGAAAAAAATCGTCGTCGGCATCGACATCGGATCATTGATGACCCGCGTCATTGTCGCCGAGGAATCTCCGAAATTAGGTGTGGCGCCGAAAATCATCGGCATCGGATACGCCGAGACGCACGGACTGCGCCATGGCTATGTGACCTCTGCGCGCGAAGCGTCAGAATCGGTCAACGAAGCCGTCCGCATGGCCGAGAAAAACACCGGTATTGAAATCAAGCGCGCCTATGTCGCCATCGGCGGCATCAGCCTGTCATCCGAAATCGGGAGCGGTGCCGTATCCGTGCAGCGCCCTGACGGCGAAATCGCTGACGAGGATTTGCAGAACGTCATGCAAATCGCACGCGAAGCGTTCGGCGCGCATAAAAAAAATCGCCGCGTGCTCCATGCGATCCCTTTAAAATACCGACTGGACGGCGCCGAGGTATTGGGCAATCCCGTCGGCATGCGCGGCAGCCGACTGGAGGCGCGCGTCGTATTCGTCACGATTCAGGAACACCATTTCAATGATTTGGTCACCGCCGTAACGGACGCAGGCGTCGACATTATCGATGTGGTTGCCGCCCCGATTGCCGAATCGCTTGCAACACTCACGAAAAAGCAGAAAATGGTGGGATGCGGACTGTTGAACATCGGTTCTGAAACGGTATCGCTTGCCGTGTTTGATAACGACGTTCCGGTGTCGGTCGCGGTATTCACGATCGGCTCAAGCGACATCACGAACGACATCGCGCTTGGGTTGCGCATCACGCTTGACGAAGCGGAACGCGTGAAAACCGGCCGCTACGAGGAACGATCCTACGCCAAGAAAAAAATCGAGGAAATCGTCGGGGCCCGCCTGGGCGACATTTTTGAAATCGTGCAGCAGCACCTGAAACTGATCAAGCGCGACGGATTGCTGCCGGCAGGCGTCGTGATCACGGGCGGCGGCGGACTGTTAGATTCCATCGACGAGGCGTCCCGCGATTCATTGAAACTGCCGACGTCCGTCGCCCAGGTTTCGCAGATCATGAACACGCGCAAGGATCTGGATCCGTCATGGCTTGTCGCGTACGGATTATGCTTCCTCGAGGACGATGAACAGGTCTACGGATCCAAAATTTTCAAGCAGATGTTCAAGGAGTCCAAGAAAGGCATCATGAAAATCCTGAAAGAATTTCTGCCGTAATAATAAAAATTCCCGCTCCTCGAGCGGGAATTTAATTTAAATTTCATCGAACCAGTTTTATGTCAGTATCCAAAGAAAAGCCGTATTCGTTCAGAAGTTTTTCGATTTCAACTAGTGTGTTTAAGCCGAAATTTCTTAATTTCAACAATCCGGAAATAGGGTCAGTTGAACTCATTGAAAAACCTTTTTCCTTTTGATGTTCAATCATAATAGCCTTTATTGAATTCAGTTTGTGAGCCGTTAACGTGTTAAATGCTCTTACACTGAAATCAATATCTTTCACGGGTTTTTTAATAAGCTTTTCAGCATCAACGTTCAATGAATACACATCGTCAAGAAACTCGTCTCTCTCGCCGACAAACGAATCCTTGATATCAGAAAAAGTAAATCCTTTACCGTATTGGGCTCTTACCTTCCTTTTAAAATTATCAAAAAATTTAGCCCTTTCCGTGTCTGATAATCCATCAGTCGCGATTGAAATAACAATTTTTCCACGCATATTTTTTATATTTTGTTTGTTTGATTTATAAAAAGCTATCATTTTATTTTGATTTGTCAATCCCCTGCCCCATTGCTCCACTGCGTTCCTTGGTATATGATAATGCGTATCTGCTTATCAGACAGTTCTCATTTTTATGCCTAAAATTAATCCAGAAATTGAATCATTTGCCCGCATTGCCGTCATTGGCGTTGGCGGATCCGGAAAAAACGCACTGAATCACATGATCCAGTCCAAGGTGGACGGTGTGGAATTTATTTCCATGAACACCGACACGCAGGATCTGCACCATTCCAAGGCCAGCAAGAAAATCCACATCGGACGCAATCTGACCAAGGGCCAGGGCACCGGCATGAATCCCGAAGTTGGCCGCGAAGCCGCCGAGGAAACCAAAGCGGAAATCCAGGAATCCATCAAGGGTGCCGACATGGTGTTCATCGCCTGCGGCATGGGTGGCGGAACCGGAACGGGCGCAGCGCCCGTGGTGGCGCGCACGGCTCGCGAATTGGGCGCACTCACGATCGCGGTCGTAACAAAACCGTTTTCGTTCGAGGGCCAGCAGCGCGGCCGCATTGCGGAACAGGGATTGGCAGAACTTGAAAAAGAAGTCGACGCGATCATCATCGTGCCGAACGACCGTTTGCTTTCGATTACGTCCAAGGACACATCGTTCAAGGAAGCATTCGCCATGTCGGATGAAATCTTGCGCCAGGCCGTCGAGGGCATTTCTGAACTGATCACGACCCAAGGAATCGTTAACATCGATTTCGCCGACATCCGAAGCGTCATGCAGGATGCAGGATCGGCATTCATGGGCATCGGCCAGGCAACGGGAGAAAACCGTGCCGAGGAAGCCGCCTACAACGCCATCAACTCGCCTCTGTTGGATGTCGCAATTTCAGGTGCCAAGGGTGTATTGTTCGCCATTTCAGCCGGCGACGATCTGACGATGCACGAAGTCAACAGCATCGCGAAAATCGTAACGGAATCCGTAGATCCGGATGCCAAAATCATTTTTGGTCCGATCCACGACGACAGCCTGAAAAAAGGCGAGGTCAAAGTTACGGTTATCGCAACCGGATTCCATGCGAATCAGAAAAAAGGCTCTGCGGCGCCAGCCCAGATCCCGATTCAGCGTTCGACGTCGCAGCCGCAGCAAATTCCGGTCAAGGAAGAGCCGCGCCGCGAAATCCATAATGCGCTGCCTGAACAGCCAGCACGCCGCGTCGAAAAGGTCATCGAGGAAGTTTCCGAGGATGACGAAGATGACAACTACATCGTTCCAGCGTTCCTGCGCCGAGGCAAGAAATAGTCCTCCTTCGCGCAAAGCGCTTCGGAGGATAAGGCAAGATTTCCCCTTTCGGGGATTTTTTGTTACCATACTAACCATGTACGACCTCATCATCATCGGCGGCGGCCCCGCAGGGGCCGCCGCCGCAGTCTATGCCGCGCGCAAGCAATTAAAAACCGCCCTCGTAACCGTGGAATTCGGCGGCCAATCCGTCGTATCCGAGAAAATTTTCAACTGGATCGGAACGCCCGAAATTTCTGGTGCAGACTTGGCAAAAAATCTGAAGACCCATGTCATGGCGTATTCCGGCGAATTTTTAAGCGTGTTTGAAGGCGAATATGCGGAATTAGTTTCAAAAACTGAAAACGGATTTTCGCTGAAAACTTCAAAACAAACTATCACCGCAAAATCTATCTTGGTTACCACCGGCTCATCGCGCCGCAAACTGGATATCCCAGGTGCCGCGGATTATGAAAACAAGGGCGTGGTATATTGCGCATCATGCGACGGTCCGTTGTTCGCCGGACAGAATGTTGCCGTCATTGGCGGCGGAAACGCCGGATTTGAAACCGTTGCGCAGCTGGCGGCTTACTGCCCATCAGTAACGATGCTTGTCCGGAGCAATAATTTTAAAGCAGATGAAATTACGGTAAAAAAGGTTTCGGAAATGCCGAATGTCCAGATTAAAACATTTACCGTTCCTGTCGAGGTTATCGGGGAAAAATTCGTATCAGGATTAAAAGTAAAAAATGTAACTACGAACACAGAAGAGGTTCTGCCCGTCGGCGGCATATTCGTTGAAATCGGACAGATTCCCAATACCGGTTATGTGAAGGAGTTGGTGAAGACGAACGAATTCGGCAACATCGAAATTGACCCGTGGACCCAGGCGACATCATGCCCCGGCATCTGGGCCGCCGGCGATTGCACCACCGTACGCTACCACCAGAACAACATTGCCGCAGGCGATGCGGTAAAGGCGCTCGAGGACATTTATATGGCGCTCAAAACACGCTAAAACCGCCCTGGGGCGGTTTTATGCAAACAGCTGATCTTGCAAATTGCTGCGAATGTATTCGTCCACATCAAATTTTTTCTCACAACCGCTGCGGGCCATATAGCGAATGTGCCCAAAAATTGGCCGCTCAAACCATGCACGATCGTGAACACCCCCAATGCTCCATGCAATGCCGACATATCCATTGGGATCACGGCCGTCTAATTCGTACGCATCATTTAACCTGATCGCAATGCGCATCGCATCCTCAGCGGAATCGGTCCA
>CAYYES010000033.1:0-2659 GCA_964471025.1 uncultured Candidatus Saccharibacteria bacterium
TTGGCGGAAGTGGTGAGATTCGAACTCACGGTCCCTTGCGAGACGACAGTTTTCAAGACTGTTGGTTTAAACCACTCACCCACACTTCCGTGGACTACCTTAGCATGGGGCTGGTAATTTTTCAAGGATTTGCTATATTCAAGGTCCACGGAACACGTAGGGGATACCCCCGAATAACGAGGCGTTGGTGCACGCCTACAACCTGAATTCAGGAGAGCTGTTTCGGCACAATCGCCACAGGGCGGTTTTTTTGTTATAACCTAACCATGAAATATCTGGGCATTGATTATGGAACCAAACGCATCGGGATCGCCGTGTCGGATGAATCCGGCATGATGGCATTTCCGCGCGGAATTATTGCAGGCGGGGCGCAGGCGTTCGCGCAGATCATCAAAACGATTACCGATGAAGGAGTACAGAAAATCATCGTGGGCAATTCGCTGGACCAGGCAGGAAACCGCAACATGATTGCCGATGATATTGACGCGTTCATCACGGAACTTGAAAAGATTTCCGGATTGCCCGTTGAACTGCAGGACGAACGGTTTTCATCCATGATGGCGCGCAGCTTTGATTTTTCCAAGGACGACTACGTCGCCAATCCGCGCAGGAACGCGCAGCGCGTCGAGCACATCGACGATCGCGCGGCAGCGATCATGCTGCAGCGGTATTTGGATGCGAGACATTAGAATAGTCCGCACCTCTCGCGTGCGGTGCGTGGTTTTTATGCTATAGTGCCCCCATATGGAATACGTAACCTACGAAGCATTCAAGAAAATGGACATTCGCATCGGCACGATTCGCGAAATCGAACCGGTCGAGGGGACTGACAAACTGCTGCGCTGCCAGATCGATTTCGGCGAACCGGAATTGCGCCAAATCATTTCAGGCATCCGCGAATATTACCCGGACTATGGCCAACTGTTGGGCAAGCAAGTGCTTTACATCGTGAACCTCGAGCCGCGCGAAATTCGCGGATTCACGTCGCACGGAATGCTCATGGCCGTCGGCGACGAGAAGCCGATCTTCCTGGTTCCCGAAACGCCGGTACTGCCCGGATCACAAGTGCGCTAGCGCGCTTTTTTTGATAGGGTAAGGTAAAATTTGATTATGAAAAAAATAGGATCAGGTTGGCAATATCATGTCTATAAAATTTCAGAAACCCGGTTACGCAAGGTAGAACTTACACCGATGGAGCGTTTTATCAAGGTTATGATTCAAAGCTTGGGGAATATCCGCGAGGTTACCGCGATTCGCGAACGCTTGGTCGCATCACTTGGCATCCTGGAGCGGGTAATCAATGAACGTTCGCGCGTACAGGAATTGATAGGCTCGATCACATTTCCCCAGGGAACTGTTATCGAGCAGGATTATGCGATTCCCTTGGGAGCCTACTTTAAAAATCATTCATTCGAGGAAAATTGCCGAATGATTGACGGATATATTGAACTCATTCAAGGATTATGGAGATTTGGCATTGCGGACCGCGTATTTAGCGTCACGATCAACACAGGTGTTTCAAACGGCAGGGTAATTTTATTAGACATTGGCGAATTAACGGATAGTCAGGAATCAGTCGCGCACGCTATTGCAACCAAGCGTTGGGAGCATGCCATGGATTACTGGCTAGGGTTTTTATTCCGCCCAAAACTGCGTCGGTATTATCGTGACCAGATGAACCGCTCTCTTACGACCGAAAACCTTGATAATCTTTGGAATATGCAAAACGTGCACTAGCCTGGGCCTCCTTGATTTTTTATCAATTCTTGATAGATTCGGGAAAACGACTACTTTGGAAAAACAGAAATTATTAAACGAACTGCGCACGATCATAGAGCGCCGGATTGTGAATTATCCATGGCAAGAAAACGACGAGTCCATGGTTGTGCGGTTTACGGAATCAGGCGCATTTGAAACCATCGAGGGTTTGCCGTGGGTAGCGTGGGCAGTGAAACATTCGGCGATAGCGCTTCCGGTGATACGTCGATCCTTTGAAACATGCTTCGAGGGTCGCGAATTTACCGTTATAACAGGTTCCGGCATGTCCGGATTTAATGACTACGTTCAAATAGTTGGTAAAGCCTTGACGCTTGCTGACATTTTGAATCATGTACAGAAATTGCAGCGCCAGATGCAGTTTCGGGACAATTGCGAACGCTTCAAACAGTTAATGCGCGATGCTATCGAGACAGGCAGACTGATCAGTCCGAACATAGTTCTGGATGCGCAAGCGAGGTATGGGGAACATGAAATGATTGACGGAGTTTCCTATGTTGCCTGGGGGCTCGAGTGTTCGCAAGAAACCATGAATGCCCACAGCACCACTACGGTGCTCGACATGATCCTGGCGTCCGAGTATTACGACTGGGTCATCAATTGGAAACAGCGGTTCAGTGTCCACTATCGGCCTGACCAAGGGAAAATAATCATCGCATTTGATGGTTAGTACTGTTTTGATTATTACAAGCCGGTAAGTGCCGGCTTTTTCTTGGCCAGCGTTACTCGCGCGCTGGTTCGGTATCTTGTATACTTTTTACATGAGCTTGCTCTCGCTATTCAAAAAACCAGAACCATCAAACGCGTTTTCGTTCGATAATGGATTATTGCGATTCGTGTCAGTCGCCCATGAAGACGGTGCGATTCATATCAAACGCTATGC
>CAYYES010000033.1:2759-5652 GCA_964471025.1 uncultured Candidatus Saccharibacteria bacterium
GGGGAACATCTGGTCGCACACGATCGTGTCGACGTAGGATCCGATACGATTATTGATACCATCGCCAAGTCCCTGCGTATTACGCGCGCCGAAGCCGAACGCATCACCGAACGCTATGGGGTATTGAAAGCCCACCCGGACGAACGCGTATTGTCCGCCATTTATATTGCATTGTCGCCGATTATTCATACGATCGATCGGCAACTGATTACGATCGGACAGATCCCGTATAAACAGTACGGCCACCGATTCGTCACGCGCGACGTGTTGGTATACGGTGACGGGGCATGGGTCAAGGGGCTGATCGGTTATCTGGGCGAGGAAACGCGCTTACATGCTCGATTGCTCGATGTCTGGGTCGGCCGCAGCAATCGCGCCCCGGTTCAAAACCTGCCAGCGTCGGATGTGCCCAAATATGCCGAGGCGCTGAGTTTGGCGCTGGTGTATGTCCAATAAAATTCCCCCACGTTAGTGGGGGATGGGATTATCCGGTTGGTGCAAGTTGTGCAAGGAGGCGCATTTTGTTCAAAGAGCTTGTTGTTGGTGGAACTGCACCTTGTCTCGCTTTCTCTAAAAGTAAGTCAAAACGAGTATTCAAGTCACCCTTATTCAAGTAGAATACCCGCTGTTCTGGTATAAAAAATTGTAATTCAGGATATTTTTTCAAGAGAGCTTTTATGGCACCATCATTCATATGTTGGATCGCTAAATCGAGAATGATTTGTATGCATGTCCGATCGTCTAGTGATGCCGTATTATGAATATGGAGCAGGACTGCAATTTTTGCACGGCACTTTTTGTAGTGTAGTAAAGTGCTGTATTTTTTCAGATATTCCATTTCGTTAATATCATTTAAAGAAGCGGACTGCATTCTTTTGAATTCATCTGAGGGCAGAAACATCAGGTACGCAATATTGCCCGGATTGATGTCGGTATGATTATCAATCATACCGGTAGTAAACAATTCAAGGGTGTTAAAAATTTTCTTCCAATGTGTAGTTGAGAGTTTTTTAAATGCCAGGAGTTTTTGGTCAGGGGGTAATTCTGCAAAAAATGTTGCAAGGAGAATGTCTCCTTGGCGCAGGTGTTTTTTAACCACTTGTTGGGCACGTGCTTCACCCTCCAAGCGTACTACCGCAGAAAATTGACTGATTCGCGTAGGCAGGTTTTTTATTTTTGAGAGCAAGTGCCTTATAAGTTCTAGGAACTCACTTTCATTAAGAAAGATGGTAAATTCAGGATGTGCAATTGCAAGCTTAGACTTCTCGCGCTGGCTGAGCAATACAATTTGATCCCTAAGCAGTTCAATTTCACAAGCGCAAAGGTAGTGCTCTTTATTGATATAAGGAATACGCTTGAAAATCTTGCTCTTCTTGGGTGAGGAACTGCCAAAACTCTTAGAACTTTTAAAGCTCCCTATATCCCTGCTGGTCAACAAGTTATCTTAGATTCCCAAAACCCCCTCCCAGAGGTGGTTTTAATGTGAATATTCTATGATCTCATTAAGATATTCCTGTGTATCATTCTCGTGTATTTGCCTGTCAAGAATTTTCTCAAGATTTTCTATAACAGTGTCGAGTGCCCATGCCGACCGATAATATTCCGTGATACGAGGATTATAAGAAGTACGTCCTACTTTATTCAAATATTCATTGAGTTTAAAATACTTGTTATCTTCAACAAATACCAAGTCCCGCTCTCGCGGAGCAAACCTTACCCCGTCCCAATCAAGCAGAAAGGTGGAATATCCCGAGCGCATAATATTCAATCCTGTAATATCACCGTGGGTTAAAACAAAGTCCTTTGGGCTGTTTATCAATTCTTGAGATAGATTATCTTGTATCTGTATTTTTTTAACAATACGATCTTTTATTTCGTTAACCACACCCAAAACCCTACTGTCAGAAGGCAAATCTTCTGTTAGTTTTAGAAGTGTGTCAAATCTCTCCTTGTAATTATTAGTAAAAGATTCGTTTTTTAATGGACACTCTGAAACATCCAATTGATGTATTTGGACCATCGCATCTATAATCCATGCGACGAGCTCTTGATCAAACTCTGGATTAGGAGTAGCAACTACTGTTCCCATAATGAATGGGGTTACAATTACAATGCCCTTGTCAAGTTGGAAAAGTAATTCATCCTTAACAGAAATAGGACCAACATAGAAATTCAGCTCTGATAGCTTTTGAAACAATTGCTTTGATTTCGAGAGATTCTCCACGGCGTCTGTATTTTCAGTGTATTTTACAAAAAAGTACTCATCCCCAGACTTAATTTTATAGGCATAGCTTTCTTCTCCGATGGGAACGAACTTAAAATTATCAATATTGAGCCCATATTCATTCTTAACAATTGCAAGTATTTTGTCTCGCATTAAGGAGTTATCTGTTTTCATATAAATTGGAGTATAGCATGCTCTAGAGATTGATTTTTCGGTTCAAAATCACAAGAGGTCTATATTTTGAGGCATGAGGTCGGCTTTTTGGTTTAAAACAAGCCTTACCTCTTGAGAGTTTTGTGTTATAACTCAGTTACATGAGCGATCAGTTTCTACAACTTAAACCAAAAATTGAAGCTGCTCTTCAAAGAAGGTTTGAAGAGATGCCCGCGGAGGAGGGTTTTATATTAGTTGATGGCTTCGTTATGCAATCTGTACAGGACCAGATTGAGGAGGCCTGCGCATCAGCCTTGTCTGTGCCCCCGCGAGGAATCGAACCTCGATTAACGGCTTAGAAGTCCGCTGTTCTATCCATTGAACTAAAGGGGCAGGCAAGGCAACGGTATCATTTTTGCATTCACGGGTAAAGTATGCTACAGTGAGTCCCGTCAAACATACGGGCGATTAGCTCAGTTGGTAGAGCAATCCGTTTACACCGGAAAGGTCAGGGGT
>CAYYES010000034.1:0-2372 GCA_964471025.1 uncultured Candidatus Saccharibacteria bacterium
TTCCAGGGTCGTAACGAGGCTCATCCTAGCACTTTTTACGTGGTTTGGAAATGGGGTATACTAGTAGTATGACTATGAAAAATATCGATCTTCATATTATTAAATTCTTCCAAAAATATTGGATTTCTGTTGCGCGCGCGGCGGTCGCGGTCGTATTCATTTGGTTTGGCATGCTCAAGGTATTAGGCCTGTCACCGGCCGAGGGATTGGTCGAGGCGTTGTTTACCTCATCAATCCATGTTATGAGCTTTGCGACGTTCTATACGATATTTGCGTGGTTCGAAGTGATTATTGGAGTGTTGTTTCTGATTCCGCGCGCGACGCGCATCGTCATGCCGCTTCTCTTGATCCATATGATTACGACGTTTGGGCCGCTTGTGCTGTTGCCTACGGTTTCCTGGAGCGCGTTTATGGTGCCGACGCTTGTGGGACAGTACATCATCAAAAACCTTGTCATTATCGCCGTTGCTATGGGAATTTCCGCGCATCTGCATCCGATGGAGTCTCCTGCATCTCGTAGAAGGTAGCGTTCCGTGCGTGCGCGGGCGAGATGCACCTTTTCGCAGCTCGCCATGGTCCTCATGGTGTAGCGAGAAAAGTGCGCTCGCACGCAGCAAAGCCGGTACGCGGACTTGGGTGTGGATAACTTGCATTCTAAATATTGGCATGGTAACATGGTGTCCGTATGTTTCCGCGCGTGTTTTTGCATAGTGCTGGGATAGTACGGGGTCGTTTAGAAGCTTAGCTCGGGATGATTTCATCCCACGCACTATGACAAAATTGTTCGTAGGTAACCTTTCATGGACCACGACTGATGACTCGCTCCGCGCATTTTTCGCGCAGGTTGGCGAAGTCGCATCAGCTCGCGTTATCATGGATCGCATGACGGGCCGCTCACGCGGATTCGGATTCGTAGAAATGCCGAACGCCGAAGAAGCCCAGAAAGCTGTTGCCGAACTCAACAACAAGGATTTGGACGGACGTCCTATCCGTGTCAACGAGGCGATGCCGGAAGGTGATCGTCCTCGCCGCCAGTTCAACGGAAATGGTGGAAATGGCAACTGGAACAATTAATATTCCCAAAAAATTCCCAAGCCTCGGCGCGGGAATTTTTTGTTGGATGTGGTATACTCCATCACCATGAAAACACCCTCTCTTTGGTCACTGCTTGGCCCCTATGCATGGTGGGTAGTCGGGATAATTATCGCAACCGCCGCAACCAGCTTGCTGGGACTCGTGACCCCGCGTCTGGTTGCATCTGCTATCGATGCCTATCACTTGGGCAGTTTTGATGCATCCCAAACCATCATTGGTTTCCTGGTGGTGATATGCGGAATTATAGCAAGCATGACCATTCAAAACCTGCTCCAGGTGTCTGCATCGGAACGCGTGGCGCGCGACATCCGGTCCCGCATTGCGGATGCGCTGTCGCGACAGGATGTGTCGTTCGTAGAGCGGCAGACGAGTGCCAAGCTGCTGACCAACCTCACCTCTGATGTGGATGGCGTAAAAAACTTCGTCTCGTTCGGTGTTTCGGCAATTGCGTGGGCGATTATCGTACTTACGGGGGCGAGCCTCATGCTGTTTGTCATCAATTGGCGTCTGGCGCTCGCCATTGTCGCCATCATCCCGATTGTCGGGGCGACATTTGCGGTTGTATTCGGACGTGTTGGCGGATTGTTTAAAAAATCCCAGGAAATTATCGACCGGTTGAATCGAGTCATCAATGAAAGCATCCTTGGTGCCGCATTGATTCGCGTGCTCTATTCACGCCATGCGGAATATGAAAAATTTACCTCGGTCAACGAACGCGCCCAATCGGTCGGCATTTCAATATTGAAAGTATTTGCATCCATGATTCCCATCATGATGGCGGTTTCGAATCTGGGATTCGTAATCGTGCTCATAGTAGGCGGGCATTTCACCATTACGGGGTCCATGACGATCGGCGAATTGTCGGCGTTCAATGGATATATTCTCGTATTGGTATTTCCGCTCATTATGATCGGATTTTTGGGGGACATGTTGGCACGCGCCGCTGCATCATGGGGACGCATTGCCGAGGTCGTGTATGCGCCGATCGTGCGACAAGGAGGTGAGCGTGCCGTTTCGGTGACGGGCGCAATTTCCGTACGCGACTTGACGGTTACCTATGGCGAGAAAAAAGTACTGAATGCCGTTTCATTTGATATCGAACCTGGTAGCCGCGTGGCGATTATTGGACCAACGGCCGCAGGGAAAACGCAGTTGTTGTATGCGATGACCGGGCTGACGGGGAAAACATCAGGCAGTGTTAGGTATGACGGTGTTGATTTGGACGATGTGGACCAAGGAGGTTTGCGCCGCCAGATCGGCATCGTGTTTCAGGACAG
>CAYYES010000034.1:2472-5474 GCA_964471025.1 uncultured Candidatus Saccharibacteria bacterium
GTTTCCGTGACGCAGAAAATAGCGTCTGCGCAGAAATTCGACCGGATCATCCTCATGATGGAAGGCGAAATCCTTGCCCAGGGCACCCACGACGAATTGCTCCACGCATCTCCGGAATACGCCCAGATGTACCAATCGCAGCAGAGCACGAATGCCTATGAACTACACGCTTAACGTCACAACGAAATCGGGCATCGCAACGTCGATCCGCACCATGTGGCCGATTTTGCGCGAACACCGCACACGCCTTGCGGCGGCGCTCGCGATGGTGCTTGTCAATTCTGCGGCCACGTTTGTGGGCCCGTATATCATCGGCCGAACGATTGACCGGTTTGTTGCAACGGGTGATTTTCATGGTGTTGTCGTATGGGCACTGGTACTAATAGGAATTTACGCGGTCGCGTTTGTCGCCAATTATTGGCAAATGATGTTTATGGGGATGGTGGGGCAGCGGACGCTCTATGAATTGCGCAATGTGATTTTTAACAAGCTCCAGGAACTGCCGCTTGCGTTTTTCAATGCGAACAAATCGGGTGATTTAATTTCGCGCATCAATAACGATACCAGCAAGCTCAACCAGTTTTTCAGCGAAATCGTGGTGCGATTCGTAGGTATCATGGTAACCATTATCGGCGTGGGCGCATTCATGATGGGCATCAATCCGAAACTGGGCGCGTTTGCATTGGTTCCCGCACTGGGGATTATTGTGATTACCCAGATTATTTCGCCGTGGGCCAAGAAAAAAAGCGCCGCAAGTTTGCAAGCGATGGGGCAGTTATCCGGCGAGGTCCAAGAGAGTCTCGAGAATTTCAAGGTGGTCGTCGCGTTTGATCGTCGGGATTTTTTCCGCGATCGTTTCGCGGCCATGAATACCGGTAATTATCAGGCGGCGCGTGCGGCCGGGTTTGCAACGACGCTTCCCATGCCTGCGTATCAAATGGCAGGCATTGCTGCGCAGATGATCGTGCTCGTGGCCGGAATTGGAATGATTGCGGCAGGCCATTTTACGGTCGGATTACTCGTCGGGTTTTTGGTCTACGTCAGCCAATTCTACAACCCGCTCCAGCAGATCTCGCAGCTATGGTCGTCGTTTCAGACGGCGCTTGCCGCGTGGGAACGCGTCAACACGATTATGATGATGGAAACCGATTTGGTTGCCATTCCTGATGATATGACAAGTTCGTCCGCGAGTGTTGTGTCGTTTGACCACGTAACCTTTGGATACCTGCCTGAACAACGCGTGCTTGATGATGTGTCACTGGAACTTGCCCCCGGAAAAACATATGCCCTGGTTGGTCCGACGGGTGGCGGCAAGACCACGACCGCGTCGCTCATGGCGCGGCTCTATGATCCTGTTTCAGGAATCGTTCGACTATTGGGCCGGGATATTCGCAGCTATCCGGATGCCGAACGCGCCGAACTGATTGGATTTATTTTGCAGGATCCGTTCCTGTTTGCCGGAACGATTCAGGAAAACATTTTCTACGGCAACCCGCACTATCCAGAGCTGGATGAATCTGATGCGGTGCGCGTCCTTGCGGATGCGGGGCTCGCGGAACTCCTTGATCGGTTTGACGGGGGATTGATGATGCCGGTTACGCCAAGTGGTGGCGCGCTTTCCTTGGGACAGAAACAGATTATCGCGTTTTTGCGCGCGGTACTGCGCAAACCAAAACTGCTCATCCTTGACGAAGCAACGGCGAACATCGATACGATGACCGAGGCGGTGCTCCAAAACATCCTTGACCGATTGCCGGCCGATACCACCCGCGTCATCATCGCGCATCGCTTGAACACCATTCAAAACGCGGACGAAATATTTTTCGTGAGCGCAGGCAGCGTCAAAAGCGCGGGTTCGTTCGAGCATGCGGTGGAGATGTTGATTGGGTAAGAGGGGGTCAAGGTGCCATCACTTGACATATTACAATGTATGAGCTAAAATAATGAAAACTATTTTTTAACCGCAACCTTTTAAAACAAGGGGGCACAAAATTAAATAAGGAGGACCAGGTCATGGGAAATCTTATCAAGGATACGCCGTATTCTGAAATAACGGCAACATTGGAAGCATTGGATAGGGCGGGTATCGAGCGGCATCATTTTAAAATGTTGCGAGGCAATAACCAGCAAGCAGTTGCCACTGCAAATTTTATAATGTGTTCAGGTACCTTTTCTGCTCATCCTGATAATGTTCGTGAGCTCATTGAAATGATTGCGGGCGGGGAACGAAAAATTTCTAAAGTAAAGTTAGCTAGATGGCGGCCGCTCATCGAGCTGTATATTGGATGCATGATGGATTTCTATGAAAAAAATGCTCCTAAAGAAGTATACGAGCAAGATTCTCGTTATTACAAGGAATGTTGGCAGAAGTTTACAGAAGCCGACTCAGATGAAAAGTTTATTGATGCTGTTGAATATTTACGAAGCTCAATTCAATGGAAGTAATCATAAAAATCTATCCGCCCCAAAGGGCGGATTTTTTATTAAAGAATTATCGACCAGGTGAATGTCAACGAACTTGGGATGCGCATGAAACTTGAGGAAGAGATTAAGCG
Organism: uncultured Candidatus Saccharibacteria bacterium; assembly: GCA_964471025.1. Taxonomy (GTDB): domain Bacteria; phylum Patescibacteriota; class Minisyncoccia; order Phycocordibacterales; family UBA1006; genus CAIXMG01. The sequence goes on from CAYYES010000034.1 coordinate 5,028, forward strand.
ATTTAACCGACTACAGCGATTGGCAACCAAAGGTACGCCCAAATACAATATCAACGAGGATGAGATTAATACCCGGGAATACGCCAAGTATGTACTCAAAGAAGGTACCGCACTCGAAAAGCGAGAGCTTCTAGGACATCTAAGGTCACGATTATTGCTTGAGGACAAGAAGATTAGTCTGGTTCAGTAAATTGGCGAAAAATGGTAGAATGGGTTTACTATGGAACAAAACTCTACTAAAAAAGTGTTTCTTATCCACGGGTTTCAAGGTACACCAAATGGTGGATGGCGTCCTTATCTCATGAGTGAACTGGAGAAACAGGATATCTACGCTTGCTCTCTTTCAATGCCTAAACCAGACGAGCCAGTTCTTTCTGAATGGTTGGAAGAAATCAAAAGGCATATCGACAGAAATCCAAACGATGATATTTATCTAGTTGGTCACAG
>CAYYES010000035.1:0-2782 GCA_964471025.1 uncultured Candidatus Saccharibacteria bacterium
CAGAAATATCCTTGGGTAATGGCGCCGGTTTTAAGGAATGTTTCGCGCGATGACAAATGCGGATTATCGAGCGTCACGAAATGCGTAAACTGGTAGCGCACGGCGAAGTACGCGGCAACTACCATGAAGGCGACCCCTGCGGCAATCCATCCGATCATAACAAGTACCTGAATATGCGTCGCAAGCCCGATGATGCCGATGATGACCGGAACAACAACCGCAAGCAATCCATACCCGATGAGGTACGCCAGGTACCACAGGATTACCTTGATGTATTGAATCCATACCGAATAATCGGTTTTGAACGTATCCCAGTTCGCAGCGTTTTCACGATTGAGTGCAAGCAAAACGCGTGACCATCCCAACACGATAATAATGCCAATGATACCCGAAACCAATGATGCAATAAGCGAACCGAAAATTCCCGAACGCTCACCGCCGCGCTGGATCATCTGGAGAATCATCTGAATGATTCCCGTCGCAATAATGGCAATCACGATGAATTTCCAGTGAGTTTTAAACGTCTGCCATGCGCCGCTGACAAACGATGTGAGTGAAAATGAAGTATTCATACTGTATCAGTATACCACAACATGATGCCCGTCGCGAAGCAAAAAACCACCCGTTTACGGATGGTTTTTTGCGAAACGGTGCGTGTGCCAGGGGTCGAACCTGGGACCTTTCGAGTATCAGTCGAATGCTCTACCAGCTGAGCTACACACGCATTGGGACCGTGCGAATATATCAAATTTTCGCAAATAACGCAATCCCCGTTTGCAGAACGGCGCAACGTTTGCTACAACACAGGAATGGAACAGGAAGCCAGATGGCTGCTCGAGGAGAAATACGGCGGCGCGGAATGCGAAGCATTCCGCGCCGATGTGCTGCGGCTTGCCGCGGGCGAACCACTAGCCTATGTCATCGGATGGATCCCGTTTTGCCATGCGCGCATATCGCTGGATTCCCACCCCCTGATCCCCCGCCCGGAAACAGAGTTCTGGGTGATGGAGGCGATAAAAGAACTAAGAACATGGAACAAAGAACGTATGCGCATATTAGATTTGTGCGCAGGATCCGGGTGCGTGGGAATTGCGGTTTTGAAAGCATTCCCCGACGCGACCTGTGACTTTGCAGAAATCGACGAACGTCATCATGCAACGATCCTTAAAAATATCCGCAACAATGCGATTGATGAACATCGAGCAAGGATTCTGGGTGGCAGTTTATTTGAAAATGTTTCAGGCACCTATGACGCGATTCTGACGAATCCGCCGTATATCGACCCGAAGCTCTCGGACCGAGTCCAGGAAAGTGTGCTCCACCACGAGCCGGAACAAGCCCTGTGGGGCGGCCAGGACGGCATGGAATTGATTACGGAAATACTTCAGAAAGCTCCTGATTTTTTGAACCCGAACGGAGTCCTCTATATCGAACATGAACCGGAGCAAGTGAATGCCATTCACGCAATACTGCCTGGAACTATTTCGTGCCCCGATCAATACGGACTAACAAGATTCTCAGTTTTTACGAAATAAAAAAGCGCAGATGCGCTTTTTTATTCTTCATCCGAATCCCCCACTTCGCCACTTTCCATGGCGGCGATAATTTTATCGATGGCACCGGACATAATTCCCGGCAGATTCGACCACGACTGTTTGATGCGGTGATCCGTTACGCGATCCTGCGGATAGTTGTAGGTGCGGATTTTCTCGCTCCGGTCGCCAGACCCGATCTGGTTTTTACGCGCATCTGCGTGTTTTTTTGCTTCTTCCTCGTCATGCAGCTGCTGCAATTTCGATTTCAAGAGGTTCAGCACGCGTTCGCGATTGGCAATCTGCGTGCGTTCCGCCGTCGAACGAAATGAAATGCCGGTCGGTTTATGAATGACGCGCACCGCGGATTCCACCTTGTTCACGTTCTGTCCGCCTGCGCCGCCCGCACGTGAGGTTTCAAATTCCAAATCAGTCGGATTAAGTTCCACGGTAAACTTCTTGCGGATCGGCATGATCGCAACCGATGCGGTCGACGTATGGATGCGCCCCTGTTTTTCCGTAGCCGGAATGCGCTGCACGCGGTGCACGCCGGTTTCAAACTGCAATTTTTTGTAGCAACCTTCTCCCTTGATTTCAAATGATGCTTCCTTGTAGCCACCTAAATCGTTTTCGTTCGCATCGATTTTTTTCCATGACCATCCCTGTTTTTCCGCATAGCGTTCATACATTTCTGCCAAGTTCGCCGCAAACAGCGCGGCCTCGTCACCGCCTGCACCCGCGCGAACTTCGAGTACGAGTTCGTTCGGAAACTCTTCTTCTTGTTTTTCCTTGTCCATGATTTCCTGGATTTGGCGTTCGACCTCGGCACGCTGCGATGCAATTGATTTCAAATCATCCTCGGCCAATGCTGCCATATCCGGGTCATCCATGAGTGCCCGCGTTTCAGATTCCTGGGCATCCAAACGATCCAGCTCGAGGGCCAGATAGTGCGTACGCGGATTCTGTTTGAGTGATTCTCTCTCCATAACATTAAGATTACCACAATATCAAGATCCAAACCGAAATGCGCGGCACTGGATTCTTGACCTTGATATCACACAAAAAGCCACTCCATTCCTGAAATGACTTTTTGTAAATGCACTATTTCTTCGCAACCTTTTTCGCTGCGCGCGCCTTGAATTTTTCGGCGCGACCGGCCGTGTCGAGCTGCTTGTCCTGGCCCGTGTAAAATGGGTGGGACTTGCTCGAGATTTCCACGATCACCAACGGATATTCCTGGCCGTCTGACC
>CAYYES010000035.1:2882-5451 GCA_964471025.1 uncultured Candidatus Saccharibacteria bacterium
TGGGACTTGCTCGAGATTTCCACGATCACCAACGGATATTCCTGGCCGTCTGACCATTTGGCCGTTTCCTTGGAATCGGCCGTAGATGCGATCAAGAATTCAGCGCCGGATGAAACGTCGCGGAAAATCACTTTGCGGTAATTTTTATGATGGATGTCGGATTTCATAACGTATGCGAAATGGTAGCATGTCTTCTTGTAAAAATCAAGAGGCGATTACATCCAGCCGAAAATGCCAAGGAGGATGAAGAGCAAAATGGTGTGGAATGTCTGAGTGTCCATACGACATTTTTTTACCACATACTGGCAAATAACGCAAGGTCCTATGATTCGCCCAGGAACGATCGGCGATGGATCTCACTCGGGCCGTGTTTGCGGAGCGCCTTGTAATGATCCGGCGTCCCATATCCCTTGTGCTGGTAGAACCCATACTGCGGAAATTCCAGGTCATAATCGTCCATCATCCGGTCGCGATGCACTTTGGCAATGCATGACGCGCAGGCAATGACCGGCACGCTCGCGTCGCCTTTGATAATGGTGTGTTGATGGAAAAAAGATTTTGGCGCACGCAATCCCCCGTCCAAATATACCTGGGCGTGTTCGGGATGAATGTTCAATCGTTTCAGAGCTGATGCGATCGCAATGTGCACCGCCTTGACGATTCCCTTGCGGTCAATGACATGTGCGGAGGTGGATGCGATTTGATACACGCACCGCCCCGCGCCGCGAAGCTCTTCGAGCTTCGCGGCGACCCTTTCCCGTTTCTGCTCGGACAACTGTTTGGAATCCTTGGCACCGACATCCGCCAGGTAATGCAAATCCTGCTCGAGCATGGCAAACGCACACACCGTAACCGGCCCCGCCAAGGGACCGCGGCCCACCTCGTCGATGCCAATATGATAACGAATGATAGGTTTTTTACTCATTTCTTGAATATTTCTTGAGGTCAGATTAGTACAATTATTATATATGAATCAAGAACCAAGATCCAAATACCAAGAACCAAACCAAAAACCAAGCTTTGATTTGACGGCTCGCTGTACCCTATTCGCCAAAAACTGCAAGAGGTTTGTTTTTTCTCTTCCTGAAAAAGGCGAAGACCGTATGGTATACGGTAAGCAACTTCTGCGATCCTCGAGTTCTATTGGAGCCAATTATATCGAAGCGAATAACGGCCTCGGTAAAAAAGATTTTCTTTTCCGATTAAGGATTGCTCGGAAAGAAGCTGTTGAAACCCTTTATTGGTTAGAGATTATGGCAAATGCACCTGATACTCTAAATCGAGAGTGCCACGAACTCAAAAAGATACTTAGTGCCATCATCCAAAAAGTAGACAAGTTCTGATTTTTTTGGTTTGGTTCTTGGTATTTGGTTCTTGGTTCTTGCCCCATGTTACAATGCGGTATCTATGTGCGCCCATCACGACGATTTTGTGCATCTGCACGTCCATTCCCACTATTCCCTGCTCGACGGATTGTCCAAAGTCGAGGACTTGGTAAAAAAAGCCAAGGAATTTGGCATGGGCGCACTTGCGCTGACCGACCACGGTGCGATGTATGGCGCCATCGAATTTTACAAGGCCTGCAAAGACGCCGGTATCAAGCCGATCATCGGCGTCGAAACCTACGTCGCAAATCGCACGCGGTTTGACAAGGAACCGTCGATCGATACGAAACGGTACCACCTGACCCTGCTTGCCCGCAACGCGACCGGTTACAAAAATCTCATGAAAGCCGTTTCAAAATCCTACCTGGAAGGATTTTATTACAAGCCGCGCATGGACAAGGATCTGTTGCGCGAACATGGCGACGGTATCATCTGTTTAACCGGATGCCCCGGATCTGAATTCATTCAATTATTGAAAAACGGACAGACCAAGGAAGCCCGCGAGCTCGTACAATTTTATATCGACGTGTTCGGCAAGGATCATGTATTCGTCGAGGTCATGTGCCACGAAGAAACGGATTTTTATCGTGAATGGTACCAGCCACTCATTCCCGAAATGAAAAAAATTGCAGGTGAATTCGGATTATCGATGGTCGGAACGTGGGATTCCCACTATTTGTGCGCGGATGACAACGAAGCCCATGATACGCTCTTGAAAATCAACACGGGCGGAGATTCGATGAAAATGGAAGGCAATTGGTCGTTCATCAATCAGAAACAAGCATGTGAAGCGTTCCGCGACATTCCCGAAGCGATCGTGGGTACGAAAAAAGTTGCGGATTTAGTGGATATTGAAATTGAATTGTCGCCCTGGCGGTTTCCCGAACCGATCATCCCTGCAGGCAAAACATACGACGAGGTGCTCAAGGAAAACGTATTGGCGGGCATCGCCGAAAAAGGCATGACCTACGACGGCGCCGTCAAAGAGCGCGTCGATTTCGAATTGGACGTCATCAAACAAAAAGGATTCTCATCGTATTTCATCGTGGAGGCCGACATGGTGCGCGCCGCGACCGAACGCAAAATTTATACCAACACTCGTGGTTCAGCCGCAGGTTCGTTCGTATCATTTGCAACCGGGATTACCAACATTGACCCGTTGAAATACAAACTGCCGTTCGATC
>CAYYES010000036.1:0-5413 GCA_964471025.1 uncultured Candidatus Saccharibacteria bacterium
GCCACCGTGTGGCTATCCTCCGCTTCCCTGCGTTACGCAGAGCGTCCGGTCGCGCCGGGAACCGAATGGTTTTCCATGTCGCCTGAAAAAATCGAGGGAGCTATTTCCCTGGCCGTTCAGACTCGGTTCCGGGAGCTCGTAAAACTGATCCTGAAATGGGCTATTCGCCAGTACCGCGAAACGTCTAAAAAAATAACCGTCAAGCAAGAAATCAAGAAACGCGTGCGTGCGTTCCTGTACGATCATAACCGCACCGGCAGCCGCAACCCGTCTGCCATGTGGGGTCAGTTGAAAAACAGCGGAGAAAACTCGCAGGATATCAATCCGAACGAGATTATTTCGTCAGAATAATACTCTGACGATTACGCCAGCATAGCTCAGTTGGTAGAGCGCCATTTTTGTAAAGTGGATGTCGCGGGTTCGATTCCTGCTGCTGGCTCCTGATCTCGAACATTTTTGTGTTACAATAAAAAAATGATCGTTGGAAATAGATCATGTGAATACTGCGGTCTAATCCTTGTTAGACGCCACCAGATTAAATATTGTTCAGTTAAATGCCAAAAAGAAAATGAATATTTAAATTATATTAATGACTGGAAATCGGGATCAAAAGATGGAAATATAGGAATAAGCGCAAAAAACATCTCTCGTCATTTAAAAAGGTATCTTTTGAAGAAATACAAAGCGGCGTGTTGTCTATGTGGATGGAACAAAATTAACCAAATTACAGGCAGAAGTCCTCTTGAAATAGATCATATTAATGGCAAGTCCGAAGATAATTCGGAAAGAAATCTTAGGCTCGTATGCCCGAACTGCCATTCACTTACTAATAATTTCAAAAACCTAAATCGAGGAAAAGGAAGAAAATGGCGAATGGTAAAATATAAAAAGAACCAATAACAAAAACCGCTATGCGGCGGTTTTTGTTTGGACTGTCGTTTTTAATGCTGGCACAACCTTCTCGATATCTTCGATCGATTGGAATCCGGTGTAAACCTTGGATCCGATGACGAGGCTCGGCACGGTGCCTGGCGCACGCGTAATCGTCTGGAGCGTTTTGATGGCGGACAGGTCAAGGTTCGCATCAAACGCATAGACGCGCAGGTCGGGATATTTCTCGCGGAGCGCGGTCAATACATAGCCCTGTTTCGTACAATCGTCGCAATTTTCGTTCGAGTAGAAATACACAATCGTGACCGGCTTGAACCCGCAGTTTTTCGCAAGCTCTTTGACGAGCATGTAATCCTTGATCTGGAGCAAGGAATAATATTTCTTGAGGCCGATTACGTCAGGGTTGTCCGTGCCTAATTCCCCCTCCATAAACGTCAGGCGGTCGCCTAACTGCCCGATTTCCGGAGCGAGGATCGAATTGCCGTCCTGGCTGCAGCCGGCGGATGACAGCAATGAGAACTGCGTTTCCGATGACAATAGGTCGATGGCGACCTTGTCCTGGATCGATTTCAACTCATCCAGTTTTTTATTCGACGCAATGTCGCTGATATAAAGCACGCTGCCGAAAATGGCTGCGGTGATGATGAGGGATACGATGTAGCGCCCCCAGTCGATATGTCGTTTCGTAGATTGTTCCATAAATAATTATCGCCAAGCGCTTTTCTTTCTCATAATGGCGTTTAACGCGGAGCGCAGGGTCCACCATGCCGCGAAAAACGGATAAACGAATATGGTAGCCAGATCAACCGATAATAGATTCTGCTTGAGCAGCTTTTTGCGACCAATAAATATGGTTGCAAACAACATTGCGAGCGTAATAAATCCAATGATGCTATAGGCACTCATACTGACGTAGAACGCATCAAGTTTAATGCCCGTAAATAAATCATGCGTAACCGAGAATCGCTGCAGCAAATGCACGATCGGCAAGATGAGCGTTACGAACATGATGGGAATTACTAATACCGAAATGACGAGCATCGCAAACAAAATGGGAATCGTCATACCCAGGTGCCCCATCGAATCCTTGAAGAACAATTCGCCCTTGTAATCCCACACATTCATAATGAATCCGTAGGTCCAGCGGATGCGCTGTTTCAAGAGAGCGCCCCAGGTTTTTGGGCCCTTCGTATAGACCAGCGAATCGATTGCGTGTGACAATCGCATGCCGCGCATCTGCATGCGAATGGCGATTTCCATGTCTTCGGTATGATGCGCCTCGCGGTATTCACCCAATTCGTCAAATACTCGCCCGTTGAACAAGGTAAAGGGTCCCGGTGCGATGTACAGTGTGTTAAGTCGGCTGAATGCCTGCTTGGCATAGGTTGCCAGTTCGTACTCGACTTTCTGCATCCATTGGAAGAAGCTTTTTGGCTGATCAATCACCATCGATGGTACGACGGCCATAACGCCTGGTTTGGTAAATTCAAGGATTGATTCGCGCAGTGCGGACGGATGCACGGCCGAATCGGCATCGAGGCATCCGATGATTTCTGAATCCATTTGGGTGCGAATGTGTTTCAATCCGTAATTGAGAGCTGCAAATTTTGATCCTTCGTTTTGTTTCTGCAGCAATACTACTGATGGATGATTGGCAAACTGCTGCACTACTTGCCAGGTGTCATCCTTGGAACCGTCATCGATGACGACGATGCGCAGTTTTTCACGCGGATAGTCCATGGCGAGCAATGAATTGACGGTGCCGACAACGGTTTTGCCTTCGTTATAGCATGGCACCATGATTGCCACGCTCGGTTCGTAGAATTCTCCGCTCGGAACATCATCCTCGCCGAATTCGGTTTTTCCGTCCCATAAAAAGTACGACACGAGTAAAAAGACCTGGAAATACAGGCCTCCGAACAGGGCTACATATAACAACACTTCTTTCACGGTGGCAAACATTTATGTTAGAAACTATAGCATAAAACGATGGAAAAATCCATGAAAAACCCCGTGCTGATACACGGGGGGTATTGAGATTTAAATACTCTGCTCTGCTGAGACCTTTTTCAGGTGATACACCAGAGAAGGAAGTGCAATAATAGGCGCTATGATAAGGCTCCATGTTACTGCGTATCCTAAAATCTTCAAATGGATGTAATTTAGGCTGTCAGGTTCTGCTAATGCAAAACCGGAGCAAGCGGCAACTGCATCTTTCGATAGGAAGGGTGATTTAATAATGTGCATTGCTTCCTCAAAATGATAGAGGGGATTGCCTAGCATCCAACCGGCCAGCAAAGCTGCGCTATAAATTATTATTAGGCCAAGTGCAATATTAAAAATAATGTTTACTTTGATTTTTGTTTCCTTTTTCATCTGTGTTATTTTTTTGTATTTATATTATATCATATATATAACTATTAGTCAATAAGAAAAGACCCTTGAATTTCAAGGGTCTTTTCTGTTTCTCAATTAGTAATCCTTCAACTTCATCACCTTCTCATTCGCGCGGATCTTGTCATGCACTTTCGCCTCGATCTGGCGGATGCGTTCGCGGGTTACCCCGAACTCCTTGCCCACCTCCTCGAGCGTGTGCGTGATGCCGTCCGTCAACCCATAGCGCATTTCGATGATTTTCTGTTCTTTCGGCGACAGGTCGGAGAGAATTTCATCAAACTGTTCCTTGATGATGCGGCGCGACGCTTCCTTGTCAGGTGATAGGATGGAATCGTCTTTGTAGAATTCGATCATGGTTGATTTTTCATCATCCGAATTCCCCACCGTTTCATCGAGCGATTTCGTGGACTGGCTGATTTTCTCGATCATGTAGATTTTGTCTACCTCGATACCCATTTCAGTCGCGATTTCTTCCTGAAGTGGTGTGCGTCCCAGGTCTTGTTCCAAGCGGCGCTTGACCTGTTTATATTTCTGCATGGTTTCTACCATGTGGACCGGAATGCGGATGGTGCGGGACTGGTCGGCCAGCGCGCGCGTGATCGCTTGGCGGATCCACCAGGTTGCATAGGTCGAGAATTTGAATCCTTTGGTGTAATCGAATTTTTCAACGGCGCGGTACAATCCAATATTGCCCTCTTGGATCAGGTCAAGGAGCGTCAGGTCCGCAGATCGCGTGGCCCATTTTTTCGCAATCGATACCACCAAACGGAGGTTTGCTTGCGCCAACAGGTTGCGCGCTTCTTCGTCGCCTTCCATGACACGTTTCGCAAGTTCGCGCTCCTCGCTTGATTTCAAGAGCGGGTATTTTCCGATCTCCTTGAGGTAGAGCTGCACGGAATCATTCGCGGATGCGTTGCGATCATAGCGGCGGCCAGCCAATTCAGCCGTGCCCTCATCCTCCATAGCCAGCAATCCGCCCGTTTGAATCACGTCGATGCCCGCATCGCCTAATTTTACGTACAAATCGTCGAGGAACATGACGTCGTTTTCAACGTCGGGGAAATATTTCAGGATTTCCTCAAACGTCACGAAACGGCGCTTGCGGCCCTTCTCGATTAATTGCGCGACGCGTTCGCCGATTTGTTCCTGGGTCAAGCCTTTGCCAGGTACCGGAGGAATTTTTTTAGAAACCTTTTTTACAGCTTTTTTCGGAGACGATTTTCTAGCAACCGGCTTCTTGACTGCCTTTTTCGGCGCAGGTTTTCTAACCGTTTTCTTGACGGTTTTTTTCGTGGCAGGCTTCTTGGCGTGCGAGCCCTTGCGTGATGCGGGGGCAGATTTTTTCTTGGGGGTGGCCATAATGGAAATTAATGGTTATGGAGTAAATGAGTAAGGCGATCCTTGTCCCTGAGGATGGCGTGCATTTTGGCGAGCGCGTCCGTATCATTCGGATCGTCGCGGAGCCGGGCGTCAAGTGCGTGCTTTTCCTCTTCCAAGAGGAGAAGGTGGTAGCGCGTATGGAATTGTCTGAACATGCGTTCGTAAATTTCAATGTTGTCAGGCGCAGGGCCGAGCATGCTTTCTATTTCCGCCAAATAGCGGGCGCGGTCTTCTATGGAAATGGTTTCGACGAGCTTAGCATATTTTAGTCCCGATGTCTCGAACAGATCCTTGAGCTGGGTGAACGGATATTCATTCGCAATGGATAGGAGGATGCCGACCATATTCCCCACCAGCGCCTCGCGTTGATTGGTCCGATCTGGAACTATATGGGGCACGGCTGCGGCAGTCAGCGCCGTGTCACTGCCCCGCAGATAGCGTTCGAAATCCTTGCGAATCGCGTCAGGCGCAACGCCGAACGCGCGCGCAATTTCTTGTAATTTCCCATCAATGCTCATCTGAAATTGCATTTGGGCAAGCACGGGAAATAATTCTTTGGTAGCGATCGAAACTTTGTCGACACTAGTTGCAAGCTTCATTTTCTCGAGCCGAAACGTAATGTAATCCGTTCGGCCGTCAACGGCCTTGCGCCATACGTCTGCGTCCTCGCGAATCGCGTCTGCAGGATCCTTGCCGCTCGGGATATCGATAATGGAAACATTCATGCCGTGGCGATAGGCGACCA
>CAYYES010000037.1:0-5275 GCA_964471025.1 uncultured Candidatus Saccharibacteria bacterium
AGTCAGGAACATTCATAAAAATGCCCACGTCACGAAACATCGTCGGCTCCCATGCCTGCATGCCGCGGAACAACACATCATAGTTGGATCCGGGAATGACCAAAAAATGCGCGGGTTTGCCTGACAGTGTCGCTACGCCGTGCATAAACATAGACTGCGACAATTCTGAACCAAGCGATTCTGGAAGCCCTGTAATTTCAAGGGCACGGAGCACGTCAGGAAATTTCGCAAACGCGTTTCCTGATACATAGTAGACATCCTTGATTTCATCATCCGCAGGCGGCAAGGTGTAGGCCGCGCGAATTTGGTTCATGACGGCATAGGACGGCTGACCCAATGAAATCTTCATGTGCGGTTCTGCAGCCAACAATGACGGAAACTGCGTCGCAGGAGTCACCTGGTTCTCGGGCAAATACACGCCGACGACAAACCATACCGCTGCAACGACGACTACCACGGCAAGTACCGATCCAATCAAATATCAAATGTTGTTCGGTGCCGCAGGTGATGCCTGCTTGCGCTCGGATTCCTCGAGTCGTGCCGTTTCCAAAAGTGACGATGCGACGGATCCTTCGTTTGCCGTGACCAGGGTAGTCATATCCTGATACATGGTTCGGATCGATGCTGACGATTCGGGTGCCGCAGGCATGATATCTGGTTTTTCCTGAACCCCAACTGGGGGAATGGTTGCGGCTGCAGGCTCACGGGATGGTTCGGAATCTGGAACCGGTTCCATTTCAAGCCCCTTGGTAATCATGCCGTCGAGTGCGCGAATCGCATCGGCAAGTACGATAAACTGCGTAAATCCTGACCCTCGATTGAAATGCCCCGCATCTGCAATCGCCTCGGGGGTCACGCCCAAATGTGCTGCGACGCGTTCCATGGCGGCGGCAGGCACAAACGGATCATCAGATCCCACAAATACACGAATCGATGATGCGCGCTCGCGAATCGTTTCCCATTTGAAATCGCCCGAGAAAAACGTCTCGTTCACTCGGTCAAAACCGGCATGCCCAATGCGTTCGGCATACGGCGCAACGAGCATCAGCCCCCTGATATGAGCACCTGATTCCTCGATCATGCGCAGCGCAAACATCGCACCCGTACCATGACCAATCAATACCGTTTCCGCATCAAACGAGGAAGTAAAATTTTTCATCACTACGCGCCACGATTCCAAGCTTTGTCCCGCAGGCGTCGGAAATTCCGGCGCAATCACGCGATACCCCCGCGCCTCGAGCGTTGATTTCAGCCACGGATACCAGTCCGCATAATTCGTCGAAAACGAGTCGTGAAAAATGTAAGCGGTTTTCATTGGAATCAGTATAAGCCATTATTATCCTTGCGTAAATAAAAATTCCCGGCTATTTTTTACGACCGGGAATCGTAGTTTTTTCAGTCTTATGAAATCTTTCGTCATATGCCTGTTTTTCTTCGAATGTGGGGTAATGAACGCCACTGTGCTCTAGGATCTGTCGCAGGAGCGACGCGGCACCGATCATGCTCCACTTCGGAATCGGACGCCTGTCGTTGTTGCCGGTTTTCTCTTCATCAGATTCATCAAATACTAACATCGTTACCTCCTTTTAGATTCGTGAAAATTTTTCCCAGTATACGGCAACCGGTTGTTGCGTCAAGGGAGTATTGGACATTAAAACCGCATGACGCGGTTTTAGGTCGATAGCATTGCCCGGATCTGCTCTACTTCCTGGGACAAATCAGTATCCGTTTCGATTTCCTGTTTGACCTTCTCGCAGGAATGGATGACCGTGGTGTGGTCGCGACCGCCCATTTTGCGCCCGATCAACGGGAATGAAATGTTGAAATCCTCGCGCAACAGGTACATGGCGACCTGACGGGCGCGCACGATTTCCTTGCGGCGGGTTTTTTCATAGATCAGAGACTCGTCAAGGTTATAGAAATGCGCAATCGTCTTGATGATGTCCTCGATCGAAACGTTTTTCTTGGGCTTGATGTTGTTTTTGATGAGGAGCTTTACCTCGTTGATGTTCAGTTCGCGACCCTTGGCCTGCACCTGCACCATCATTGAATTGACAATACCCTCGAGTTCGCGGATATTGCCCTCGACGTGCGTTGCAATGAAATCAATCACCTCGGGCGAAATGGATGCCTGGTGTTCGCGGGCCTTGGCCTGCAGGATCGCAACGCGTGATTCGTATTCGGGTTTGGAAATGTCGATGATCATTCCCTGCGAGAAGCGTGATTTCAGACGATCCTCGAGTCCCTGAATGTAATTAGGATGCTTATCGGACGAGAAGATAACTTGCTTGTTCTTGTCAAAGAAGATATTGAACAAGTGGAATAGTTCTTCTTGAGTTTTATCGCGATTCGACAAGAATTGGATATCGTCGAGGATGAACATGTCGTACGCGCGGTATTTTTCCTTGAGCGTTGCGATTTTATTCGTCTGAAGCGCCGACACGATGTCGTTCGTAAATTTTTCCGTGTTCGTATAGAGGATTGAAATGCCCGGATGGCGCTCCTTCATCGCGTTTCCGATCGCCTGGATCAAGTGCGTTTTACCGAGCCCGGTTGATCCGTAGATAAACAGCGGATTGTACACGCCCGGCTGTTTCAAAATCGCCTGCGCCGCGGAATACGCCACCTCGTTGAACGGACCGATGATGAAATGATCGAACGTGTATTTCGGGTTCAGGTTGTCGCGGCGGCCCGCATTCATATCAAGCGGCAATTCCTTGATCGGCATGACCGGTTGCGCCTTTTTCGGTGCAGGTGCCGGCGCGGATTTAGAAATGACATATTCCACGGCGCGCACGTGTTCATGGTGATGGCGCAAGGCCTTCATGATTTCCTTGTGAAATTTTTCTGACAGCCACTGGCGGTAAAATTCATTCGGAACGCCGACGACAAACGTGCCGTCGTCAAACGACATGCCGTAGGTGTTTTTAAACCAGGTGATGAAATTGGCTTTCGTAATGACGAGTTCCAAGTCGTGGAGCACGGTCTGCCAGAGATTTTGCGCGTCGATCGGCATAGATGGGGATAATTATAGCAGAATTATCCACAGTGCAAGCCCGCGACCATCATTGCGACACGCGGCAGCGGTTCGGGAAACGCTTGCAAATAAAAGAGACCTGTGTCATACTGCTTGCACTATGGCAGTAAAAGGCTACAAACAAGGCAATCGCAAGCGCGCCAAGACGCACGGATTCCTGACGCGCAAAAAAACCGTCACGGGTCGCAAAATGCTCAAACGCCGCATGCAGAAAGGCCGCGCCAAATTGGCGGCATAACACAACCCGCAAGGGTTTTTGTTTTATACGGTCGTAATTTTCCGCGCCCTACGCGACGACTTCGGGCAAGCGCATTTTTCTCGACCGGTAACGGCTCGCGGCCGTCGCCGCCCCGGATCTGCGAAAAAGTGCATCTTGCCCTCGTGTGCGTGGGCGCTCCCGATTCCAGCCTCTTTCTTATTCTTCCCCCTTACCCTTATACTTATCTTATGCTTCCCCGATCCTACCGCATCCCCACATCACAATTCCCCGAGGTCACCCGCGGCAAATCGCACATGGGCGAACGGTTGCGCGTGGTGGTAAAACCTGACACGAACCTGACCCATGCGCGCTGCGCTGTGATCGTTTCGAATAAGACTGCGAAATCGGCCGCAGCGCGCAACCGCGTACGCCGACAGGTCTACGACGCACTGGGAATGCTGGCGCCGCAATTGCCCCGCGCGTGGATTTCGGTATTTCCCAAACGGGTGCCGCTTGATCATGCGGATATCCTCGCTGAATTGCGCAGCCTATTTTCACAATAATCCCATGAAAAAGATTTCCGAAATCAGCAAACGATGGGCGCTTGCGGCCGTTCGTCTGTATCAAGTTGCGATCGGACCGCTCCTTCCCAAGGCCTGCGTGTTTGAACCGTCCTGTTCCGAATACACCAGGCAGGCAATCGAAAAATACGGCGCATTGAAAGGTTCCTGGATGGGTGCGAAGCGCATCGCACGATGTCACCCTTGGCAGCATCATCATTATGACCCCGTACCCTGAGACATTTGCATGTGAAATCATTCCATGGTATTCTACTGGCAAGATAGGTGTGGGCACATCATGATCGGATAATTTTGATTAAGGGGCGGCATCATATGTCGCCTTTTTTTGTGCACCCGGTCATGGTATAACTATGCCTATGTTTCATACCATTTTTTATGTCCCCCTCTACAACGCGCTGATATTCCTCACCCACGTCTTCGGCGGGTCACTCGGGCTTGCCGTCATCGGACTCACGATTATTGTAAAACTCGTACTTGCGCCGCTTGCCCATGCATCCATCAAGTCGCAAATCGAGCAGAAAAAATTGCAGCCGCTCGTCGATGAGCTGAAGAAAAAATATCCGGACCAGAAAGAACAGACGGCAAAATTGATGGAACTGTACAAGGAGCACAAGACGAATCCGTTTGCCGGATGCTTACTGCTTATTCTTCAACTCCCTGTTATTGTCGCCCTGTATCGGGTATTCATGAGCGGTGCGGCCATCAATCCCGCCGAACTGTATTCGTTTGTCACGGCACCAGTGTCGCTTGCAACCCAATTCATAGGGCTTGATCTGGCAGCCGCGCACAATATCATCCTCGCGATTCTCGCAGGCTTGTCCCAATTTTTGCAGATGTACTGGTCGCCCGCCATGCAGCCATCAGCGCAACCGTCATCTGGGGGTGATGCGCCTGCCGACATGGCAGCGACCATGCAAAAATCCATGAAATACACCATGCCGGTCATGATTGCCGTATTCGCCTATGCGGTGCCCGGTGCCGTAGCGCTGTACTGGATCGTTTCGAACATCACCATGATCATTCAGGAACGCATCGTCATGAAAACCATGAATGGTACCACATAAAAACACGCACTGCGTGTTTTTACTTATTCAAGACGTAGCGACCACAAGGATTCGTCGATGCGATTGATGAAATAAATGAACGCCCCGTCTGGACTGATCGTTAATTTCGTCATGTCCATGGTTTGCGGCGGAACCGACTCTACCTTCGTAATTCCTGTTGTTGCATCAATAGACCAAAGTGCGTCGTTCAATGAAACGATTCCCTGATACCAGGCGTCAGGATATTTGTTTTGGGGCACCGACTGAGGCACGGCACAATACAGGATAGTTGCGGATCGCCAGGCACATTTTGATGCAATCGTAGCCAAATCGAGTTTGGTAATCGTACCGGTTTCCACACCGTAAAGGGCGCTCGCAAATCCCGTATCGGTTGACGCACTCATGAGCACTGTTT
>CAYYES010000038.1:0-1345 GCA_964471025.1 uncultured Candidatus Saccharibacteria bacterium
CGGCGTAGGCATCATCAACGACGATGAAACCGCCTTTTTCAAGCGTGCCATCCTTGATAATGAGGGTTGCAGAAACACCGCGTTTATCATCCATGTTGGCCTCGACAACGAACCCCTCGGCGGGCATATTTGGATTGCCACGGAATTCCTGGAATTCGGCAAGCAGCAAAATCGTCTCGAGCAGGTCGGGAATGCCCGCGCCCGATTTGGATGAAATGGGAACGCAGGGAATATCGCCGCCGTACCCCTCGACGTAGACGCCGATTTCAAGCAATTCGGATTTTACTTTTTCAACATTTGCGTTCGGTTTGTCAATTTTCGTAATCGCAACGATGAACGGCACATTATTGGCCGTAATGGTTTTTGCAGCTTCGGTGGTTTGCGGTTTGACGCCTTCTTCGGCAGAAACGATCAAAATGGCAATGTCGGCGATCTGTGCGCCGCGGTTGC
This sequence comes from uncultured Candidatus Saccharibacteria bacterium, assembly GCA_964471025.1. GTDB lineage: Bacteria > Patescibacteriota > Minisyncoccia > Phycocordibacterales > UBA1006 > CAIXMG01. The sequence goes on from CAYYES010000038.1 coordinate 451, forward strand.
GCATGTGGGAAAACGCCGCATGTCCCGGCGTATCGATGAATGTGATTTTTTTCGTGGTACCCTCGGCCGTCGTGTGTGCTACTTCGTATGCGGCGATGTGCTGGGTGATACCGCCCGCCTCGCCGGCTACGATGTTTGATTTTCTGATGTAATCCAAAAGCGACGACTTGCCGTGGTCGACGTGGCCCATGATGGCTACCACTGGAGGGCGCTCGAAACTATGGGGTTGTGGTGAGGTTGGTGACATATATTTTTCCTTGACTTCCGCAAACCGGCTTTACTTCGTGACGGCGCATTTTTCTCGACCGGTAACGGCTCGCGGCCGTCGCCGCACCGGATCTGCGAAAAAGTGCATCCGTCCCTCGTACGCGAGCGGTTTGCTCCTTATTCAAAACTTTTCGCCGCTTCCTTGAGTGCGCGTGCCTCCTCGGCTGACAGTTCGTATTCGGATCCGAAATCCTTGATGGGTTTCGCGTATACGTTCATGCGTTCGCGCGCATAAATGGATGAAATGACCGTGCCTGATCCGTCCTCGCACAGGATTGCGGTTGCAAACGATTGCTTGCCACCGACATCTTGGTACGCGTTATAGCGCACGGTTGCAATGCCGCGCACGGCACCCTTCATTTCGGCATCCAGGCGCCCATTGGTTTCCTCGACGCGTTCGATGCGGTTTTGGAAAATCAAGTGGTCGTCCATCAGCTGATAGATTGCATCCTCGAGATTTTTGCCGTTCGTTCCGGTGGTCAATTTTTCAAGGCGTTTTTTCAGGTTTGCGATCATGGTCGCAAAAATGACGGTAACGATCGCAAGGACCGCGCCCACGCCGATGAGTGCCAGAACGAGAGGATTCCACATGGGCTGGATTATAGCGCAAATGTGTGGTAATTTCAAG
>CAYYES010000038.1:1445-5210 GCA_964471025.1 uncultured Candidatus Saccharibacteria bacterium
CCCAACAACATCAACATTTCTATTCCCGGCATTTCTGGCGAACGCATCATTATCGAGCTCGACGCTCGTGGCATTTGCGCGTCGTCAAAATCCGCGTGCAAGGAAGATGAGGACGAGGTATCGCATGTCATTGCGGCGATTCGGAAAACCCCTCACCCTAGTTCTCTCTCAAAGCGCGAGGCACCCGCGACCGAGGGTTCCGTACGATTTTCCATGGGGCGAGGGACGACGAAGAGTGAGGTGAAAAGGGTGGTTTTTGAGTTGGCGAAAATAATCAATAAAATTAAAAAAATGAACATCATTTGACAAATTAGCTTACATTGTTATAGTGATATAAATCAATAAAATTGAGCGCCATGGAATATTTACCAGTAATAGGTTTTTGTGCAGGAATCCTGCTTATTATTTTTGGTCCTATAGCATGCTTTGTGTATGAACCAACACCATTTAAGTCCTGCAGGCATTGCAATAGCCACTTTACGATTACTTATAAAATAAGTACAGGTGAAGATTTTTCGAATAGTCGAAAGGAGCATGAAAGTAAAAATATGAAATGCTTTTCTTGTGGTACCCATGAGGAAATAGGGCATGTAGAAAGGTTTCGACATTAGATTATAAGCGGGTAATTCCGCTTTTTTCTTGCCTCATTTTATGGTACTATGCAGATATTCCCGAGACGGCAGTCATTCAGTTGTTGTTGCACGACAGACCCTCTGCATGTTTTCTATTAGCTATTTTCTACTAACTATTTACTAATCTATGTCACAAATGCCACCATTTGAAAAATACACGGCGAAAGCCAAGGAGGTGATTCGAAGGTCGCATGAACTCGCGCTGGAACGCGGGGTGAACAATGTGAATTCGTACCATTTCCTGACGGCGCTCGTGCTGCAGGATGATTCCCCGGTTGTTGCGATGCTTGAAAGGATGGAAGTTGACATGACGGCGCTCACGGATGCGTTGCTCGATCAGATTGAAACGGGCCGCGGCATGGGTGAAACCGTCGAGAAAAGTTTCCAAATGTACCTGACGCAGGATTTGGGTCATGTGATCGACCGGTCTTGGAATTTGGCGCAGTCGATGAAGGATGAATATGTGTCAGTCGAACACTTGTTTTTGGCGATCCTGGAAACGCCGTCACCTGCGCGCGATTTGTTGGCGCAATTTAAAATCACGCATGAACGCGCGCTTGCGATTTTGGAACAGATGAAGCAGGAACATGCCAAGGGTCCTGCGCCGCAGAAACAGTTCCGTATTTTGTCCAAATATTCGCGCAACCTGACGAAGCTTGCCGCGGATGACAAATTGGATCCCGTGATCGGGCGTGATCGGGAAATTATGCGCGTAATTGAAATTTTGGCGCGCCGCACGAAAAACAATCCGATTTTGATCGGGGAGCCGGGAACCGGGAAAACGGCGATTGCCGAAGGTTTGGCGATTCGCATGGCCAAGGGCGACGTTCCTGAATCGTTGAAAGGTAAAGACCTAATGATGCTTGACCTGGGCTTGTTAGTTGCGGGAACGAAATACCGCGGCGAATTCGAGGAACGATTGAAAGGTATCATGAAAGAAATCGCCGCAAGCGAAGGCAAGGTGATTGTGTTCATCGATGAAATTCACACGCTTATCGGCGCGGGCGGCGCCGAGGGTGCGCAGGATGCTGCGAATATGTTAAAACCGGCGCTTGCGCGCGGTGAATTGCGAGCAATCGGTGCGACAACGCTCAATGAATACCAGAAGCATTTTGAAAAAGATGCGGCGCTCGCACGTCGATTTCAACCGGTGTATATCAATGAACCGAGCCAAGAAGACACAGTTGCCATTTTGCGCGGATTGAAAAACAAATACGAATTGTTCCATGGGGTGCGCATCACCGATGATGCCATTGTGTCCGCGGTGAATTTCTCGACCCGGTACATTACGAACCGGTACCTGCCGGACAAAGCAGTAGATCTGATTGACGAAGCGGCGGCAACATTAAAAATTTCGCTCGAAAATAAACCGGGCGATTTGGATGTCGTAGAACGCAAGGTAATGCGTCTGGAAATTGAAAAAGAAGCCCTAGGCCGTGAATTGGCCGCATCCAAGGAATCGGGTTCAAGCAATCCCGATGCCGCTGCCCGCATTCGTGAAATTGACCAGGAAATTGCAGATCTCCGGGAAACGACCAAGGATCTGGCGATTCGTTGGAACAACGAACGCGAAATTTTGGGCGACATGCGCAAGATCAAGAAAGACATTGCGGCGCTGAAACTCGAAGCCGATAATGCGGAACTACAGTCAGAACTCGGCCGTGTAGCTGAAATACGCTACGGCAAGATTCCTGCGCTTGAAAAATCATTGAAACAGCGTGGCGATCGATTGAAAAAAATCAAAACCGAGGATCGGCTGTTGCGCGAAGAAGTAACCGAAGAAGACATTGCGCGCGTCGTCGCAAAATGGACCAACATCCCGGTTACGAAAATGCTGCAGCAGGAAACGGAAAAATTGGCCAACATGGAAGCCGATTTGAAACAGCGCGTCAAAGGCCAGGACGAGGCGATCGAGAAAATTTCAAACGCCATCCGCCGCAGCCGTGTCGGCATTTCGGATCCGAACCGTCCGATTGGATCGTTCATGTTCCTGGGTCCGACCGGCGTCGGCAAAACGGAATTGACCAAGGCTCTTGCCGAATTCATGTTCGACGATGAAAAGGCTTTGATCCGCGTCGACATGTCGGAGTTCATGGAAAAACATTCCGTTTCAAAATTGGTGGGGACTGCGCCCGGCTATGTCGGATACGAGGATTCCGGCCAGTTCACCGAACAGGTGCGCCATCGTCCGTATTCGGTCATTCTGTTTGACGAGGTCGAGAAGGCGCATCCGGACGTGTTCAACGTGCTGCTGCAGGTGCTCGACGATGGGCGCCTGACGGACGGCAAGGGCCGCGTGGTGAATTTCAAAAACACGATCATTATCATGACATCGAACATTGGTTCGACCCATGTGCAGAAAATGCAGTCGATGGGATTCTCGTCAAACGATACGAAACAGGATTACGAGGCGACCAAAGAGCGCGTCATGGATTCGCTCAAGGATTTCTTCCGTCCTGAATTCTTGAACCGTTTGGACGAAATCATCGTATTTGATATCCTGCCACGCGAGGTAATTCGCGAAATTGTTGAATTGCGCGTGCGTCAGATCATGCAGCGCATGGAAGCGAAAAACATCACGGTTGAATTCAAGCCGTCGGTGTTTGATTATCTGGCCGACAAGGGATATGATCCGCAGTTCGGCGCGCGACCACTCAATCGTTTGATTCAAAACACCATCCTCAACCGCATCGCAAATATGGTGATCGGCGGGGGATTGAAAGCGGGCGATACGGTGGTGGTTGATTTCAAGAAAGACGAATTGGTCTATGACGTCAAAGCGAAACGCGTCCGATCGAGCATGAGCCTGCGATCGATGTTGAATAAATAACCACTCTTAAACCCCTCTACACGAGGGGTTTAAGGTTGCTTGACTATGAAAATAGTCGTGTCGTATTGGGTAATAATCCCTACGGCCTGTCCGTCATCCCTAGGCAGAGCATAGAAGGTGTTTTTGCGTCTCTGGTAATTGGAACGTGTTCTGCAGTCGAATGCTTTTACTAGTCTTAATCATCAAGCGCTTATGATGATAAAAAATGCATTACCTTTGAAATTAGTGATCGGGTCTACGGCACTCGTGGGAATGTTAGCACTAGGATCAGTTGCTTCGGCGGTGTCAATGGATGATTTTGGA
>CAYYES010000039.1:0-5163 GCA_964471025.1 uncultured Candidatus Saccharibacteria bacterium
ACGTGGCGCAGGAATTTCGTTCCCAATCCCTTGCCCTCGCTTGCTCCCTCGATCAATCCCGGAATGTCCGCGATGATGTGACCGTAAAACGAACCCAGGTGTGGATCAAGCGTTGTGAAATGATACGCAGCCACCTTGGATTTCGCATTGGTCAGCGCATTCAGCAGTGACGATTTTCCTGCTGACGGCAATCCAACCAATCCGATATCTGCAACCAATCGCAGCTCGATATCGAACGTCGCGTCCTCGCCGATTGCCCCGGCCGTAGATTCCTTGGGCGTCGTGTTGCGGGATGACTTGAAATATTCATTGCCAAGTCCGCCGCGGCCGCCCTTCAAAATCAACTGTTTCTGCCCGATTTCATTCAATTCAAATTCCTCGCCGGTTTGGCGGTTTTTCAAGATGGAACCTACGGGAACCTGTAGAATCAGATCCTCGCCGTCGGCGCCCTGTTTCCCGAAATTCGATCCGGGTTCGCCGTTTGCGGCCGCAAATTTTTTCGTGTGGCGATAGTAATCCAAAAATGCAATATCAGATACCGACGTTGCATACACATCCCCGCCGCGTCCGCCGTTTCCGCCGCCTGGACCTGAAAGCGGTTTGGATTTTTCCGTACGCCAACGCACCACGCCATCCCCGCCGCGACCCGCCTTGGCATAAATTTGTACTTCATCAATGAGCGCCATGAGAAATACACTTTACATTGAAAGTGCAATTTTGGCAAGCTGCATTGCCCCCTCGAAACTTCTCGCGCCGAACAGGAATCCGGATGGATGACAGAATGTCGCATCAGATACGCCAGTTACATGTTGCAATTCCTGATCCCGCAACCCATACCATGCAGCTGGGGCGGTTTTACGAGATTCTAACACGAAAGGTGTTACCGGAACGGCTTCAACCTTCCAGTCATTATTTTTATAATTGAAATATACCGCAAATATCGGCTCGGGATACTCGGCAATGCGTTTCCAGGTAGGACGCTGAAAATTCCTTGAAAACTGGATGATTTGCTTGTCAGGCGCATTTCGATATTCTTCGGATGCTTGCTGAAATGCCTGTTCGAAAAATTCTTCGTTCGCAATTGCTCGCTGCAAAATACCTCGAGCAAAAGCGGCAGCACTCTCGAATTCAACCAAAAATTGCTCGGGTGTTTTTTCTTGATATGAATGCGCCTCAAAACGAGCAATATGAATAGTAAGTGTGGTCGCCCATGAATCCGGGAAAACGAATTCCTTGATAAATGTCTGCCCATTATCTGATGCATCCATCTCTTGAAACATGCTTTTATCTAAAAGCTCCCAAACCGCCTCTGAACATAGTTCGCGGCCAAAGTGTTTCCAAATTAATCCGCATGCAGCATATTGAACGCCGTTCGGACGCGCGCCAGCCTTGCCTGGCTGATGGTGATCATAGCGATTCCGCGCGGGATCATATTCATATCCGATATCAAACGCAATATCAGCAGCATCAATAATCGCCTGGTCGCGCGTGCGTTCGATGGTCCACGTTTCGCCGCGTTTCGTCAAAACTTCCTGCAGAATTGCATACGCCATGACGTCATCCGCGTGAAATCCTTGGTTATGGGTTACGAGTTTTATCATAGTGAAATGATACTACCACAAAACCCCGCAGCTGCGGAGTTGTATGAATTAGTCTACCAACCAGTGTGCGAGCCAGAGCACAACGGAAACCAACAATGACCCGAGGAGTGCTGCGAGGAATGAAGCGACTACGAATCCAGAAACGAAATACGCAGCAGCCCAGAACAATATCGCATTCAAAATGATTCCGAAAATTCCAAGCGTGATCAGGTTGATCGGGAGCGTCAGAATCGTCAAAATCGGCTTGATGATCATGTTGATGAGCCCGAGCACAAGTCCCGCAATCAACGCAACCGTCCATCCGGAAACCGTAATTCCCGGGATCAGGTATGCCGCCGCAACCACCGTCGCGGATAACAGCAACCATTTGATAATAAGTTTGATGATAAACATACGAAGGGTGGGTTACGCGAGTAATGAATCCACTACTGCCTTTACATCGTTTCCGTCTGCCTTGCCTTTCAAATCCTTCATGAGCGCACCGGTAACCATACCCGCCTTGGATTTATCGGCACCCATTTCAGCAATTTTTGCTTCGGCGAGCGGACGGATTTCGTCCTGCGACATCATTTTCGGCAGGAATTCCTCGATAACGGACAATTCTGCGCGTTCGTCGCCGGCCAAATCATCGCGACCCGCTTCGTTGTACTGCGCAATGGAATCCTTGCGGCGCTTTGCTTCGCGCATCAGAACGGCAATGACCTGATCATCTGACAATTCGCCCTGCGGGCCGAGGTTTTGCGCAACCGCCTCGTTCATCATAGCGCTCGACAATCCGCGGAGTGTCGTCAAGCGCGCCATATCCTTGTTTTTCATAGCATCCTTGATGCCGTCTTTGATGGTGGTTTGGAGTGACATAACAATAGTAAGTTTAGTACTTAGTATAATTAGTAATTAGACTTTTATAGTCTGGATGAGTTTGTTCAGCATTTTCAAGACCTCAATAAGAAGGCTTTCCACTGCAGAATACTCAGTCAGTATACCAAATTTCAATCGTTTGGCTATCTTTAACTGGGTTTCCAATTCACTCGCGGACCCCATAGAAATAAGGAGGAAATTTCTAAAATCTTTTTGACTCCGCCGCCTGCTTCCTTCGGCAATATTGGAAGGAACAGAAATTGCACAACGTTTCATTTGCGAGGTAATTCCATAAATCTCCTCTTTGGGAAAGCTCTTGGTCATAATATAGACCAGCTCTACAAGATCCATGGATTTCTGCCATACGGTTAGTTTTTCATAATTATGAACCAGCATTCTGAATATGATATCATGTACTTGTCTGGTCTAACATACTAAGTACTAACTACTAAATACTCATGGAAATTCTGGTCATAATCCTTTTAATACTCATTCTCGCTTTTCTGGCCTACCTCGCCTTTTTTAAACGTACTGAAATCCCTGAATTCAAGCAGGACGACACCCCGTTTCGCCTGATGATGCAGCACCTGCATGAATTGTCGCGCACCGTGGACGCGAAAATCGGCGAATCGTCAAAAATGATGCAGCATTCGATGACCAGTCAGTTATCAGAATCGCAGAAACTGATCCGCGACATCACCCAGGAATTGATGCGCGTGTCCGAGGGACAGAAACAAGTCGCGTCATTCGCGGATCAATTACAATCACTGCAGGACATTTTGAAAAACCCGAAGCAACGCGGAATCCTCGGCGAATATTATTTGGAAACCCTGCTGAAAAACGTCATGACGCCCGAGGGATTCCAGATGCAGTACATGTTCAGCAACGGCGAAATTGTGGACGCCATCGTAAAAGTAAAGGACAAAATCATTCCGATCGATTCTAAGTTTTCACTCGAAAATTATAATAAAATGGTAGAAATGCAGGACCCGGTCGAGAAGAAGCGATTGGAAACGCAGTTCGTGAACGATTTGAAAAACCGTATCGCGGAAACAGCAAAATACATCCGTCCGAACGAAAACACCATGGATTTCGCATTCATGTTCATCCCGCACGAAGCCATTTATTACGATTTGCTGACGAACAAAGTTGGCGCCGCGGACGAGGAATCCTTGATCCAGCGCGCCGCTGCGAAATACAAGGTGATCATCGTGTCTCCTACTTCGTTCCTGGCCTACCTGCAAACCGTATTGCAAGGATTGCGCGCCATGCAGATCGAGGAAACCGCCAAGGATATGGTCAAACGCGTTGGTGAATTAGGCAAGCACTTGAAATCATACGAGGAGTATTACGGCAAGATGGGCAATGCCCTGACAACGGTCGTAAACCACTACAACGCATCCGGCAAAGAATTCAAGAAAATCGACAAGGATATCATGCGCATCACGGGCGACTCGATCGAAATTGCGATGCTTGAAGTTTCAAAACCGGAGAAAGATGAGGACTAGAAAAGCCGTTTCGTTTGAAACGGCTTTTAAAATCCTTTAATTTGTTACTCTCTACCTGCTTTATCTATGATCAATCGCGAAAGTACTGCTAAACCAGCACCCGTTACAAAGGTATAGAAATAAGAATTCTCTGCAGTGCGGCTGACAATATCACCCTGTCCAGTTGCACATAAGAATCCACAAAGAATTATTGCAAGACAAAATAAAATACAAATGGTCATCAATGCTTTCATATTTTTTGATTTAATATTTTCAAATAGATCTTTCTATAGTTAATCATATCATTTATTATACTTAATGTCAATACTTGCAAAAAACCTTATTTTATAGTACTTTTACAGGGCTCTTTTATCAGTCCACTCCCCTGCCTAACCCCTTTTCTTGAATCCCGCGGAGCGCGTATGCGCGAAGTGGGAGACCATTCAGTTGCGGCGAAAAGGACGGCTTCGGAGATTTAATGTATATGAAAAAAGAAGCAGTTAAAAATACCGTAACGGCGTTTGTCGGAGCGGAACAGTCAGCGGCGATGAAATCGCTCGTTGCCGACAACACGATCAAGGCGATCGAGGTTGGCGAATTGGTAGAAGGTACGGTACTCGTGATCGACGGCATGTCCATGTACGTCGATTTGCCACCGTACGGTACCGGGGTCATTTTCGGACGCGAATTCATCGCAGCCCGTGACATGATCAAAAACATTTCCGTCGGCGACACCATCAAAGGTAAAATCGTCGAACGCGAAAATGAAAACGGCTACATCGAATTGTCGCTCAAGGAAGCGCGCCAGGCATTGGTCTGGAGCGAAGCCGAAAAGGCGATGAAATCCGAAGAAGTCCTCGAACTTGCGATCAAGGAAGCCAACAAGGGCGGATTGATCGTCCAGTGGCAGGGCATCGACGGATTCCTGCCGGCGTCCCAATTGAAAGCCGAAAACTATCCTCGCGTAGATGACGGCAACAAGGATGAAATTCTCAAGGAACTCCGCAAGCTCGTGAACAAGAAACTCGCGCTCACGATCATCGGCGTCAATCCCAAGGAAGGCAAGCTGATTTTCAGCGAAAAAGGCAACACCAAGGAAGACAAGAAAGACATGGTGTCCAAGTACAACGTAGGCGACGAACTCGACTGCGAAGTAACGGGTGTTGTAGACTTCGGCATCTTCCTCAAGGTTGAAGACGGCCTGGAAGGATTGGTTC
>CAYYES010000040.1:0-5027 GCA_964471025.1 uncultured Candidatus Saccharibacteria bacterium
GTTGGTATTCCTCGAGGACATTCCCCTGCATGTCGGTTACCTTGAGAATGCCGGTTGATGGGTTATGAACCCCGTCATTAGCAAATGTCGCATAGGCATTTGTCATATCAAGGAGGGTTGCCTCACCGCCACCAAGCACGAGGGTTAGCCCGTAGCGATCCCCGGTACGATCAAGCGTCGAGATGCCGAGTTTTTTAGCAAATGCCAAGGCATCAGGCAGGCCGACCATAGACAATAATTGTACCGCTGGAACGTTGCGAGACTGTGCGAGCGCGTTGCGCAGTGACAGGGGACCGAGGAATTTGTTGTCGTAGTTGCCCGGAGCATAACACGGCGGTTCCATGGAATAATCAAACGCATCACATGGACCAAACTGGGTCGGAATGTCGAATACGACGGATTCCGGCTGGAAGCCCTTTTCAAACGCGCGTGCGTATACGATCGGTTTGAATGACGAACCCGGCTGGCGCCCTGCGGTTGTGACATTGAACGCCCCGTCGATTTCCCGATCCGCATAGCCGCGCGATCCGACCATGGCCAGAATCTGTCCGGTTTTCGGATCGATGGCGACGAGTGCGCTGTTGGATGCGCCCCACGCTTCCTCGTTTTTGAGCGCGTTGTCATGAATCGCAATTTCCGCGGCTGATTGGATATCTGCATCAATGGTCGTAATCACAGACAATCCTCCTGACAGCACAGCATCCTTGCCATATTTGTTTTCAAGGTACTCGCGGATCCATTCGACAAAATGAATCGCCTTACCTTGGGATTCTTCGCGGGGGCGGAAGGTCACTTCTTCATTTTTTGCCTGGGTGTATTCAGATTCGGAAATCATCCCCTGGTTCATCATTTCACGCAACACTAAATTTTTGCGTGCGTTGAGGTTCGAACGGTTTTTTCCATACGGAGAATAATACGTGGGTAGATTGGGAATTGCGGCCAAATACGCTGCCTCGGCCAAATCAACATCAGAGGCAGATTTTCCGAAAAACGCACGGGCTGCTTCCTCGACCCCATAGAGCGATCCGCCATACGGCGCTTCATTCAGATATGCCGTCAGGATTTGATCTTTAGTCATGACGCGCTCGATTTTAATCGCAAGCACCCATTCTTTTACCTTGCGAGAAATGCTGCGTTCCTGGGTGAGCAGGGTGTTTTTCACGAGCTGCTGCGTGATGGTTGAACCGCCTGAATTTTTTACAAACGGTAGCATCTGGGATGCGATCGCGCGGATGATTGCGGTAATTTGGATGCCGTGATGATTATAGAAATCCTTGTCTTCAATCGCGACAATGGCGTTTTTAATATCAGGGTCGATATTGTCAGATGTGACGACGGTGCGGCGGACCCCTGCGTTTACGTCATACAGCACGACAGTACCGGTGCGATCATAGATTTTCGTCGAACTTGCGACCTTGCGTTCATTGAATGAATTAATGGTGGGAACTTTTAAAAACGCGACCCAGATGAGGAATGCGCTGATGAGCAGGACGAAAAACGATCCTGCGGCAAGCAAAAACAGTTTTCCGTTCGTGTGCCACCAACTCTTGGCACCGCGGGCCTGGGTTCGCAATACCTCCTTGCCATGGCGCGCATGGCGATGCAACGTTTCTTTGTTCATAAGGATTTTGAGTATAGCACAGGTTGTGGTATAAGAAGGGCATGCAGCGCCCACGAATTACCTCATCCTATTATCCCAGCTTCCATTTGAAAGCTGGTGTTTGTGTTGGGTAGGTAGTTTCTTGCCAAGGATAAAAACCAGTTTTCAAGCGGAAAACTGGTTTTTATTATTTAACCGCTTTAGGTATACTACAACCCATGAAAGTAATTACTGACCAAAATCTCATAACCGAATTTATCACTCGCGGAGTGGAGCAAGTCTTGCCCTCGAAAGAGTTTGTTGCAACAAAGCTTATGTCCGGCGAACGGCTGACGGTGTACTACGGCATTGATCCCACGGGGCCCTCGTTGCACATTGGCCACGTGATTCCCATTCGAAAAATGGCACAACTCCAGAATATGGGCCACCAGATTATTTTTTTAGTAGGGGATTTTACGGCACAAATCGGTGACCCTACTGACAAAATGGCAGCCCGTATTCCGCTTACCCCCGAGCAAATTGCTGACAACCTTAAAAACTATAAACAACAAGCGTCCCGCATCATCTCGTTTGACGGGGATAATCCCGCATCGTTTCGCTTCAATTCTGAATGGTTAAGTAAAATGAACTTTGCGGACATTCTTTCGCTTGCCTCAAAAGTCACCGTTCAACAAATGATAGAGCGTGACATGTTCAAGAAGCGACTTGAAGAAGGAAAACCAATCGGGGTGCATGAGTTCATGTATCCGCTTATGCAAGGGCAGGATAGTGTAGAGATGATGGTTGACGGTGAAATTGGCGGAAATGATCAGCTGTTCAACATGCTCATGGGTCGCACCCTCCTCAAGGATCATGGCAAGGAAAAATTTGTCATGACCATGAAGCTGTTGGCAGACACGACGGGAAAGAAAATGGGGAAATCGGAAGGAAACATGATTACCCTTGATGATCCCGCAGACAGTATGTTTGGTAAAATTATGGCGTGGACAGATGATATGATCATTCCTGGATTTGAGTTGTGTACAACGGTGTCGCCCGAAGAAATGCTAGCAATTGAAATTGGAATGCAAAACGGTGAAAACCCAATGGAATTCAAGAAGCGCCTTGCGCGGGAAATCGTGACGCTGTACCACTCGGCGGATGCGGCGCAGGCTGCGCAGGACAGCTGGGAAAACGCATTTTCCAAGGGCGGCCTGCCGGATGAAATTCACGAGGTGCTCGTTGCCCCTGGTGACCTCTTGGTTGATGTCTTGATCCGCGAAAAATTAGTTGAATCGAAAAGCGATTTTCGCCGACTGATCGACGAGGGTGCGGTGAAAATCATGCCGAGTGAGGAAAAAATTACGGATCACAAATACACCATTGCGGAAACGGTGATTGTAAAAATAGGAAAACGCAAATTCATCAAGATTTATGTCTAACAAAAAGCCGCCGGTACAAAGGCGGTTTTTTGATTAGTAGTCTTCCTCTTCGCTGCTAAATTTGAAATCGTCGCCGAACAAATCCGCGTCGTCCTCAAAATTAAAGCCCTCATCGTCGCCGAACTCATCATCGTCGTGGGCAGCACCTCCTTTTTTGGTAGAGGTTCCGATCCCCGCGAGTTCGTCGAAATTTTCCTCGTAATCCATACGTAGTGTAGTGAGTGAAAATAACAATTGTTCTAATAACGAGACTATTTTTAGCAAGAAGCGTGGGGGTGTGCAAGGGGAACCGGGCCGTGGTGTGGATAAGTACGTACCTTATTAACCTCGCACCCTACACGACGACTTCGTGGCGGCGCATTTTTCTCGACCGGTACCGGCTCGCGGCCGCCGCCCCGGATCTGCGAAAAAGTGCATCCACCCCTCGTGTGCGTGGGCGCTCCCGTATCAGTCAGGTGGCTAGGGACGGGTAGCCCCGTGCGTAATTGCAACGGCGATGGCGTCTAGTTCATCGTCGAGCTTCTTGCCGGCGGGCAAATCAATGAGTTTTGGCAGCATGAACAAAATGTCGTCTTTTTTGGCGGAACCGTAGCCGGTAATCGCAATTTTGATCGCACTGGGGTGGTATTCGGTTACGGGAATTCCTGCAGACGCCAACACGAACTGAATGGCGCCGCGGGCTTCCGCTACGCGCAGTGCGGTGGTCGAGCTTTTGCCGAAATACAGTTCCTCGATCGCCGCGGTTTCCGGCCGGTGTTCGTTCACAATATCGCGCACCGATTCGCCGATCGATCGCAAGCGCTCAGGCATCGAGAGTTTCGGGGACGATCGCAGGCAGCCCGAATACACCAGCCGTTCCTTGGCGTCCGGGAGTTTTTCAATGATGGCGACCCCGCAGCGTTCATAGCCGGGATCAATGCCGAGGATTTTCATACTGACAGTATAGCAAAACCGCCCAGGGGCGGTTTTTATGGATGGAAGAAAAATGCAACGGCAATGATGAGGTAGGTGACGAGGAGCTGCACACCCTCGAACCAGTGGCTTTCGCCATCCTCGATAATCGAGTTGACGATGAATACGGAAAATATAATGGCCACCAGTTCAAAGGTGTGAAACACCAGATCCATCGGTTCCGCAAACGCAAGGCTGACCAGTACCAGCACCGGTGCGACAAACATGGCAATCTGGGTGGATGATCCGACGGCGACCTGGAGCGACAAATCCATTTTGTTTTTGATCGCGACCGTGATGGCGGATGCGTGTTCCGCGGCGTTCCCGATGATGGCGACAAAGATCACGCCGATGAACAATTCCGTCCAGCCGAATGCGTGCACCAACGGTTCAATCGACCCGACCAGGATTTCCGACATGAACGCGACGGCAACCGTTGCCGCCAAGAGCACTCCAAGTGCGGTGCCCTTGCTCCATTTCGCGGCGTGCGTTTCCTCGGCAACATCGGCGGAATATAAATGTTTGTGCGTGTGAAGCGTGAACAGCAGATTTGCTCCATACGCAACGATCATGCAGATCGCGACAACGATGCTTACGGTTTCGGTGACGCCGTGTGTAATGCCGGGCGACGTGATGACGAAAATGGCAGGGATGACGAGCGCGATGACCGCAAGGAGGAGCGTTGATGCGGCGGTTTTCGCGCCGGTCACGTTGAATTTCTGTTTCTCGCGATTCCATCCGCCCGCAAGCATTGCCATGCCAAGGACCAAGAGCAGGTTCCCGATGATGGAACCGGTAAGCGAGGCCTTCACTACCTCGACCAATCCTGCGCGGAGCGCGAATATCGCAATAATGAGTTCGGTTGCGTTGCCGAACGTGGCGTTCAATAATCCGCCGAGCGCCGGTCCGGTATAGATGGTCAATTCCTCGGTCGCCTCGCCGATGTATTTGGCAAGCGGAATGATTGCAAGTGCCGCAAGGATGAATATGATGATGGGCGATGCGCCCAATAGTTCCGCGATGACCGCCACGGGAACGAACAAGAGCATGCCGAT
>CAYYES010000041.1:0-4935 GCA_964471025.1 uncultured Candidatus Saccharibacteria bacterium
CGAGGTGGGGGATGCCAGGCGCTGAATGGTATTCATCAAAATTTCGCGCGCGCGCATCTGGTATTTTTCCTCGCCGTAGAGTTCCAGTTTGTGCATGCGGGCCAGGATGTCTTCGTGGGCACCCTGTTCGGCCTCGGCGATCAGTTGCGCACGGGCTTCGTCGCGCGTCATGCCCGCCAATTTGATGAGCTCGGATTCTTGTTTCTGAATGGTTTCAGAAATTTTTTCCTTGAGCATGCGGACGTCCTCGACTTTTTTCTTGAGGTCGTCGTATTCACGCGCAATGTCAGATTGGCGCGTGTCGAGCAGTTGTTCCTTGTTCAGCAAAAAGTCTTTGGTTTTTTTAAATTCGGATTCGTATTCGCGTTCGGTTTTGCGCACATCGTCAAGGATGTTGGCGGCGCGGCGTTCCGCATCCGATACGATGCGTGTTGCGTCCTCGCGGGCGCGCAGCATCAATCGTTCCACCTCGGTTTCGAGCGACTTGCGCTGGAACCGTGCGACGATCTGTCGGATGAAATATCCGAGCCCGATGCCGAATAGGATTCCGGCGACGGAAAGTATTAATGTGAGGAGCATAGAGAATAGTTTGGTGGCACCAAGAATCAAGATTCAAATACCAAGAACCAAACCAAAATAGGACAGTGGTAAAAAATTAAAAGGGAAGAATATCATTCAAAACGGTAATGGAGGCGTTTCCCTAAAATTCAAAATAGCATGGAAAATAGGGGGTGTATAGACACTTGACATAACTATATAAATATGTTAGTATATATATAAATAAAACCTCGAAAAATGAAAAAAATAACATTGGCCTTATTTGCGATTTTGGCAATCGCACTTTCTTCTTGCAGCCGTCCTAAGGGTGTGACGGGTTCTCTGGATGGATTCTGGCAACAGACTGATGCTACGGACCTGGTGTATACGGGTACTATAGATGGTCAGTTTATTGACCACACCATGGTTCCTGTTAATATGCCTGGCGTTAACCAGGTAATATGGGCCTATTTTGGCGACGCGGATTACAAAACCGCAGTGAGCGCCAATCAGGCTGTAGCAGCGGGAGACACGGTGGTGGTAAAAATGAAACAGCATGACTGGTGGTGGAATCATCAGTTTCAGATTATCTCTGTAGAGGTAAAAAAGAAACTGATACCAACCACCGGCCCGTTCCCCACGGTAGACTCTACTGCGAAAAAACCGCCTGTTGCATATCGCAAACCGCAAGGTGGTATTGGTAATTGTGTGAACGGTGGAACCTCCTTTCCCATCCCACAGACACACCAGGTATGTTTGCCGGTTGTGCCCAATTGTGGAACCACTATTACCATTTCGGGAAATAGTGGCCAAATCTCTATTAATGGAGGAACAAACATCACAGGGGCACCTCCTCACGAGGTGGACAAAAACAATCAACCTGAAACCCAAAAGGATAAGACCCGTATCTAACTACTGGTCTTAGCAACAACAATCCCGCGAAATATCGCGGGATTTTTTCATGGGATGTTTTTATCGCTTCGAAATCACCTTATCAACAATACCGTACTTTACGGCCTCGTCGGCGCCCATCCAGTAATTGCGATCGGCGTCTTTTTCGATCTGTGCAAGCGGCTTGCCGGTATTTTTCGCGAGCATTTTGTAGAGGACTTCTCTGATTTTCAAAATGTTGCGAGCGACAATTTCAATGTCGGATGCCTGGCCCTCGGCGCCGCCGAGCGGCTGATGAATCATGACCTCGGAATTGGGCAGGGCGAATCGCTTGCCTTTGGTTCCTGCCGACAAAATCATCGCGCCCATCGATGCGGCCATCCCGATGCAAACGGTCGACACGTCGCATTTGATGAAATTCATC
This sequence comes from uncultured Candidatus Saccharibacteria bacterium, assembly GCA_964471025.1. Classification (GTDB taxonomy): domain Bacteria; phylum Patescibacteriota; class Minisyncoccia; order Phycocordibacterales; family UBA1006; genus CAIXMG01. Next base: position 1,853 of record CAYYES010000041.1, read on the forward strand.
GTGTCGATGATTCCCATGCCTGCATGCACGGCGCCGCCCGGCGAATTGATATAGAGCGTGATGTCTTTTTTCGGGTCTTCGTTTTCAAGGAAGAGGAGCTGTGCGGTCACGAGCGATGCAATTTCGTCGTTTACGGGACCGGACAGAATAATAATGCGGTCCTTCAACAAGCGCGAGTAAATGTCGTACGCGCGTTCGCCGAGGGACGTTTTTTCCAAAACGGTAGGTACTAAATATGACATAGGTAAAATAGAGTTAAGAGGGGAATAAAAATACAACCGTCACTGAATATCTGAAATCCCTTGGGAAATATACCACATGAATCTTTTCTCTATCACTTGACAATTTTATATAAATTATTTATTATGCTAAAAAATCATTTAGCTATGGATAACTCACTTGTTCCTTGGAAAAAGAATGTTTTGGCGATCACTTCCTTCATTTCCCTTATTGTTTTCATTGGTTCGCTTATCTATGGTTTTTATATAAACCTATATTTATCCATGCTAGGCATTATCATTTCAGTTGTTGCGTATTTTGCCGCCGGATTTATTATTGGCTTTATCCTTGGTCTGACAGGGCGATATGAATCCGTCCGACAAATGGATTCTGTCAAGAAAGAATCTTTTTTTAATGAAAAGACACCCGTATATTTAATAATTGGGATAAGTCAGGTTGTTATTTTCCAGCTATTTTTTGGAATGGTTTCAAGTGTAAGTATGGGAATCTGGTATGGGTTGCTCTTTATGAGCCCCCTTTATAAACACTACGTTTCAAAAGAAAAAAACTGAACTCAAAGTGCCCCGCATATCGCGAGGCGCTCTTTTTGTATTCCGATTATTTTACATTATCCAACCATTCAAACACTTTCGCATTCGTAATCATCTGGGTTACGTAGGCGCGGACGCGGTCCTCGGAAATGTCTTTCTGATCCTGATACATGTCGAGGATTTTTTGCGTTTCTGACTGGATTTCGTCATCTGACGGCGCAAGTTTTTCCGTGCGGGCGATTTCGTCAAGGACGATCTGCATCTTCGCGCGCTTTTCGGCGTTTTCGCGCCACTCCTTTTTCAAATCACCCTCGCTTTTCTCGATTTTCTGCAGGTATTCCGTAATCGTCTGTCCCGTCATGGAAATGTCGTACGCGAACTGCTGCATCATTTTGTCGAGTTCAAAATCAATCATCATGTCTGGCACATCAATCGTCGATCCGGCGATGATCGCATCCATGGTTGCAATGCGTTTTTTCTCGATTTCACGCTGCTGTTTTTCCTTGGCTAGGTTTTCACGGAGTTTCGTTTTGAAATCGTCAACACTGTCGAACTTGCCGAGCGTTTTCACGAATTCATCGTCGAGGGCTGGCAACGCTTCATCAGACAATTTGGTGTGATCGTGTTCGTGGTGTTCGACGCCGTGTTCGTGCATCAGGTAATGAGCGCGCATTTGGCGCAGTTCCTTGATTGATGCCTCGAGCTCCTCGTCCGTTACGGCTACATCAGTTGCGGACTCGTTTGATTCCTGGGCAGATTTTTTATAGTCGCCAAGTTTCACCGTTGGCATGACGGCAGTCGTGATGGTAAATTCCAAATCATTATTGTCGGCAATTTTTGTAATCTGAATTTGCGGCAACCCAATGGCGTCGATTTTATTATCGGTCAACAGTTTCGGATACGCGTCCATGATCGCCAGCTGCGCCATTTCGTCAAGAATCGCAGCAGAACCTACCTTAGACTCGAGGACTTTTGCGGGGACGTTGCCTTCACGGAACCCGTCGATTTTTACTTTTTTGCCAAGTCCGGAAACGGCCCGGTCGCGATAGGTTGCAAATTCCGCCGCAGGCACGGAAGCGCGGATTTCCATGCGTGATTTTTCAAGAGGAGTGATAGTTGCCATAGGCGCCCAATGTACCAGAAACGCAGGAAAATTCAAGGTCTTGGGCGAGTGAGCCATAGGTGCACGCAAAAACCGCTTGCGCGGTTTGGGCTACTGGATCGCCTGGGCGAGCGCCAATTTATTCGTGAGTTCGCGGATCTTGAGGCGGATGAAGAATTTCGCGAAAGCGCCGATCGAAGGGTCGTTTTCCTTGGTCTGCAAATCCGCCAGTTCGTTCTGCATTTGGGTTACCGGATCAATCGGGGCAACCTCGACTACTGTATCGGTCGTTTCCGTGAGAACCGTTTGGGCATGGGCAGCACCTGCAATAGCAAGCGCAGCAAGCGCCAAAACAGCCAAAAAAGCTTTATATTTCATACACCTTATTATCTTACCATATTCTGGATGGTTTGGGAAGATATCTGTGGATATCCAAAATGGGCTATATCTGATCTATAGACCCGGCCCTGTGCCGCAAACTGCTTTGAGGACCGACGCATAGGTTATAGATTTATGGACTCTAGATTGCGGAAACCCGCTCGCTCGATTGCTGGTTCAGTCAGATGCGCACAGCCGCAAAAGCAGTTTGCGGCACAGGGCCGGGGCTTGAAACAATAAATCCCCCGTGCGGGGGATTTATTACTTGGCGTATTTTTCGTCGTACAGCGCGAATGCGGTCGCAATATCAGCAAGTGCTTTCGCTCGGTCGTAGATACCATTAATAGTAACGGTACCTTTTTCACTCTTTTTGAGCTCCTTGTAGGTTTCCCAGAAGTGGGTGAACTCCTTGAGGGAATGCTTGTTCAAGTCGTCCAAGTCATTCACGTCGTCCCAGCGTTTGTCATCCACGGGGACAGCGATGATTTTCGCATCGGAATCCCCGGTATCGGTCATGTCCATGACGGCAACCGGGCGCACGGTAACCAAAATACCTGGGTGCAATGGATAGGTAGTCAGAACAATCACATCCAATGGATCGCCGTCGTGCCACAGGGTCTGGGGAACGTAGCCGTAATCAAATGGGTACGCAGCGGATGAATAGTTTGCGCGATCCAGTTTGATGAGCCCGGTTTCCTTGTCGACCTCGTATTTGTTGTTCGAATTTTTCGGAATTTCGATGATGACGTTCAATTCCTCCGCGGAACCTCGCGGAATGTCGTGCCATAGGTTTGCCATAAAAGTAAGTAGATAATAGAAAATAGCTAATAGAA
>CAYYES010000042.1:0-4557 GCA_964471025.1 uncultured Candidatus Saccharibacteria bacterium
ATTGCTATTAGATTTGGCTTTCAAAATAAGTTCTGATTTGGTAGTATAAAGACACTCTTGTTTTGAATGATACTTGGTTTTATACTTGATGCATGATGAATCACGACCAGGAATATTTGGATGATTTGGAGCGGCTGCTGCTTGAAAATTTGAAAATTGCCAAGGAGAATCGCGAATACTTGGTCAAGATCGACCGGCGCCAGCGTTGGGAACGCAACTGGAAGGCGATTTATTGGGCATTCATTCTTGCGCTTGCGGTATTTGGAACCTACTATGCGTTCCCGTATTTCAAGCAGATCCGCGATACGGTGGTACCGGTATTCAGCCAAGTTTCCGCATTTACGGGCATGTCGAATGCGTCCGCACAAAAGCCTTGAATCAATCGGGCTTTTTTGCTAGGATAGGGTGTCTGGCCTTCCAGGTCAGATAGGGGTGTGGTTGGTCAAGCCCGTCGGTTTCTGGGCCCAAAGCATAGTATTTCACCACACCCTTTATTTTTGCCGAGGTAGCTCAGTTGGTAGAGCATATCCCTGAAGAGGATGGGGTCGCCGGTTCGAGCCCGGCCCTCGGCACCACACATACAAAAAGCCCCCTTGGGGGCTTTTTGTATGTGTGGTGCCGAGGCACCTTTCTTGAGTTTTTCTTTATGATACTTTTGTACTACTGAATTTTCAATGTCGCCTGGCGTTTCTTGTCGAATTTCGGCAATTTGATGGTGACGAGCCCGTGATGTTCCGTTGCCGATGCTTGTTCAATATCCACCTCGTCAGGCAGCGTGATCGTTCGCGAGAATGCGCCCCAGTACAGTTCTTGGACATGGTATTCGTTCTGGTACGCGCGAGAATCGTTATCGCGGCGACCATGAATGGTCAAAGTTTCCCGCGATACGCTGATTTGCAGATCTTCTTTTTTGACTCCCGCGGTCATCGTCTTGACGATAATGTCATTGTTCGTTTCATAAACATCTACTGCGAGCTCGGCCTCGCCGGATTCCATGGGTTCGACGGTTTCGGCCGTTGCTTCCTCGACCGTTTCATCTGATTCATAATCCTCGTCATAGCGGGAATAGAGCGCGGCGCGCTTGGACGGCAATGCAACTGGTTCGTCATCCTCCATGCGGATGCTGCCCGTGAGTCGTTCAAAGAATGATCGTTTTTTCGTCATGGGTATAGTATAAAACACGCCCGGGGAGGCGTGCAATAGGTAAACCGCTTGTTATGCAACAGCGGCGCGGTAGGCTCGCAGACGATCGAACAAGAGAATCACGATAACCGCTACAAACCAGATGCCCGCAATAGCAATCATGGTGCCCTGGCGGGTGTTTTGCATGATGAAATAATTAAATGCCGTATGCAATCCGATGGCGAGCGCAAGTCCGATGATAACATGAAGCAATTTCCAGAAATTATTCAGTGCAAATGCCAGCCCGAGCAGTACGCCGACCAGGGCGACGGTGATGGTGTGAAGCACGGTCGCGCCGAGGAATCGGAGGTTTCCGGTAACCACGATGGCGCCGATGTCGAGGCCCTGGTGAATCGGGGTGATCAAATAAAGGGTGTTTTCAAGCGCTGAAAATCCGAGTGCGCCCGTCACCAGATAAATCGTGTAATCGATTGCCTGATCCAAATACGATGACCCGAACACGATGAGTCCTACGATTGCAAACTTTACCAACTCTTCGAGTGCAGCATACAAGACGATGATATGGTTCGCATCGAGCCCCAGGGATTCGACGTAGGGTTTAAGCGGCATCAACACCAACACCCCGAGTGCGCCACCCAAAAACGCCAACGCGACCAATCCGAACGGTTCGGGTCGGTCGTCTTCCTTGGTCAACCAAAACCAGAGCCACAAAAAGGTGGGGAGCACACCACCTGCTGCGGCAAATATGAGTGTTTGAGTGCTTATGCCGGCCATGACTCAATTATAAGCAATTTTTTCTCGGCATCAAAACCGGTCGTCGGAATCATGCCCCAGATTTCCTCGGTGACAAATGGCATGAACGGATGCAGCGTTTTCAAAAGGGTTGTCAGCTGCAGGTACAAAAGCCATTTTGCAGAAACAGAACCTTCGGAAATTTTTTTCTTGGATCGTTCGATTAATACGTCAGCAAACGTGTGCCAGAAATAATGATAGAGCTTTTCAGATACCAGATACATTTTGTATTCCTCCATTTCGCCGGTGATTTCCTTGACGAGGGCATTCAGTTCATCCATCGACGCCTGATCTTCGCTATCCAGATCGATTGGTTCGTTCATGTTCAGATCGTGGATATTTTCAAGGACGAAACGCGCCGCGTTCCAGATTTTGTTGGCGAATTTCGAATAGGCTTTGATCTTGTTCTCGTCAAAATTGATGTCGTTGCCCGGTCCTACGCCAACGACCATTGCCATGCGCAATGCATCCGTGCCGTATTTTGCAATGATTTCCTCGGGCTCAACACCGTTTTTGAGCGATTTCGAGAATTTCCTGCCAGTTTTGTCGCGCACGACCCCGTGGAGGTACACGGTTTTGAATGGAATTTCCCCTAATAGGAATTTGCTCATCAAAATCATGCGGGCAACCCAAGGCGCCAGGATTTCATAACCCGGGTTCATGAAGGTGGTAGGGTGGAAATTTTTGAAATCTGGTGTTGTGTCAGGCCATCCCAATGTCGAGAATGTCCAGAGGCCTGATGAAAACCAGGTGTCGAGTGTGTCCTCGTCCTGTTGCCAACCATCTCCTTGAGGAGCTTCGATACCACAATAGGTTTCTCCGTCTCGATACCAAACAGGAACCTGGTGCCCGTACACGATTTGGCGAGAGATGCACCAGTCGCGCAAATGGTCGATCCAGTGATGATAGATGCGGTCATAGCGTTCCGGCATGATGGTAATATCACCCGCTTTCACCGGGTCTCGCATGAGATCCTTGAGCGTTTTGCCGCCTTTGGATGCGATGGGTTTGTTTACGGCGACAAACCATTGCAATTTAGGCAACGGTTCAATGATGCCGCCGGTTCGTTCGGCGGTTGATACGTTTTGTTTGATTGATTCCTCTTGCTCCAACAGGCCTTCGGAACGCAGCCACGCGACGATGGCCTCTCGGGCTTCGGTAGTTTTTTTGCCATTGATTCGTTCGTCGCCGACCGTTATCTTGGCATACTCATTAATGACTGATTTCAGTGGCAGTTGGTGTTTCTGGGACATTTCCCAGTCCGCCATGCTGTGTGCTGGCGTAACACCAAGTGCGCCCGTGCCGAATTCAGGATCGACGGATTCGTCCGCAATGATCATGATCGTGAGGGGAACCCCGCAGAAATCTTTGACTTCATAGGTTTTACCGACATAGGACTGATAGCGCGCATCAGACGGATGCACGGCAACGGCCGTGTCGCCAACCTTGGTTTCTGGGCGCGTAGTAGAAATTGAAATAGGGAAGTCGTGGGAATATTTAAATGTATACAAAACCGCGTCGCGTTCCTCGTACACGATTTCATCATCGGCAATTACGGTTTGCCCTTTGGGATCCCAATTCACAACTCGGTCGCCTCGATAAATCAATCCTTCGTCAAACATTTTTTTAAACGCCGTGCGTACCGCAACGCTGCGTTTCGCATCGAGCGTGAACGCTTCGCGGCTCCAATCGAGCGACGATCCCAGCAAACGCATTTGTTGCTGCATGTCAGCTTGGTTTTTGAGTCCGAATTCATTGACCATCGTAAAAAATTCGTCGCGCGGATAGTCGCGGCGCTTTTTATCGGTTTCTTTTTCGAATCGCGATTGCGTCGCGATTGCCGCATGGTCCGTTCCGGGAATCCACAGTGTTTTTTTGCCGCGCATGCGCTGGTAGCGAACCACAGCGTCCTGCAGGCTATGTTCGAGTGCGTGGCCCAAATGGAGGCGGCCGGTGATGTTTGGCGGCGGCAATACGATCGTAAACGGTTCCGCATCAGGTTTCGTCGCGCCACGTTCTATACACACATCCGGATTGAAAAACCCCGACTCTTCCCAGGTTTTGTAAATGGTGCCTTCCGTTTCTGCCGGATTGTAGGGCTTCAAAAGCTTGTCAGGCAAATTGGCCTTGTTGTCGAACTCTTTCATACGACGCATCCTAGCATTTTTAGGCGCAAAAATAAACCGATTTTGAAAACGGGTGAATACCTTGAATTACGGTCGTGATATGGTATGATTTTTTAAAATCAAATGTATCCGCTATGGAAGAAAAAGAAACTACAGAAAAACCCCAGACACCAAAAGATAAGGAAGGTGAAATAGAGGAAAAACCGACCCAAAAAAGTGTTTCACCATTCGTTAGAAATCGCAGGTTTTATAATTTAGTTACGGGCGGGAATATAAATAGTTATTGTTCCCAATGTGGCGGGCTGTGTAGCAATTCTGCCCACCAATACGGAGAAGAACTATAAAGCTAAATTTCCGTTGGCACGAATATTTTCAGGATTAGGCGGAACATATCCCGCCTTTTTTATTTTGAAATATCCCGCAAGTGCAATCATCATCGCATTGTCACCCGTCAGTTCGCGCGATGGCACCAGTAGTTTGATCTCTGGGAATTCCT
>CAYYES010000043.1:0-4527 GCA_964471025.1 uncultured Candidatus Saccharibacteria bacterium
AATATGGAACCACGCACATTGCAACTGAACAAGAATTCAGAAATACGCCGCGTGCGGCGTACGCGCATTTTGTTCGTGGCAATGCTCCTGGTGCTTATTGTGATTGCCGGTGCGATCGGCTTCTTGCGCCGTCCTGAATTTCAGGTTGCCGATGTTGACGTAACTGGCGCTCGCGCAACGGATCCTGCGAAAATCGAATCATTCGCACGTGCGTTCATGAGGGGAAGCTATGCATTCGTCATTCCTAAAACGAATGCGTTGTTGCTGTCTAAATCAAAATTAAACCGCGCATTGCTTGCGGAATTTCCGAACTTGAAAACGGCGGCCGCGGAATTTCCCGTACGCAATCATTTGGAAGTTCGTGTAGTTGAAAAAGACCCGCGCTATTTGTGGTGTGCGGCCAGTTGCTGGTTCGCCGATCAATTCGGAGTCATGTATGATGCGGCACCGAATTATTCAGACGGGGTGTTTGTGGTATTTCGGGGAACCGCGGACGGGAATCCATTGCCTGACGATCCGCGACGATCTCGATTCGCGCCGCAATCAGAATTTGATCGCATGCAGACGTTGTTAGAATCGCTTGCCGGACATATTTCCGTCGCCGAGGTGGATTATCTGGGCACCGGCACGATTTCCGACGCGCAGCCGACTGGTCCTGGCGATGTGGCCCTGCGCATTTCACAACTATCCGGTACGGCGACCAATCCCCAGGCGGTAATCCTGACGACGCAATCGGCAACCGGTGCGGCGCTTGCCCAATCGCTCGAACTGCTCCAAAACCAGGGCAAGTTTGCAGAATTGCTGAAATCAAAACCTGACAAACTGCTCTATATCGATTTGCGATTTGAAGGAAAAATTTATTATAAATTCGCATCATAAACGGCGCATGCCGTTTTTTTTGACAGATTGGCGCAATCGTGATTTTTTTGCTACAGTAGCGACGTGAATTTTTGGCAGCAGTTACGAAAAACTAAAAAACCGTTTTTTGCCCTTGCGCCCATGGCCGACGTTACCGACGCGGCTTTTCGTCGTATTATTGCCAAGTACGGCAAGCCTGATGTGACGTGGACAGAATTCGTATCTGCGGATGGGTTGTGCCATCCAAAGGGGCGCGAGAAATTGCTCAAGGATTTGGAATATTCCGAAAGCGAACGGCCGATCGTTGCGCAACTGTTTTCATCGCGTCCGGAAAATATGCGCGCAGCCGCACAGCTTTGTGCAGAACTGGGATTTGATGGGATTGATATCAACATGGGTTGTCCCGATCGCACCATTGAAAAACAGGGATGCGGCGCGGCGATGATGAAAGACCCCGATAATGCGGTTGCAATTATTCGTGCGGCAAAGCAGGGAATTATGGATTCCGGTCGTGACATTCCGCTATCGGTAAAAACGCGCGTGGGATACAACCGCGATGAAATCGATACGTGGATTCCGACACTGCTTCGTGAAAACATCGCGGCGCTTACGTTACATGCGCGCACGCGCAAGGAATTGTCCGAGGTTCCTGCAGATTGGTCACGCATTGCGCGCGTCGTAAAACTGCGCGATACGATTGCGCCGGATACGGTTATTTTGGGCAATGGCGATGTGCAGCATCTTGCCGATGGGCGAGAAAAGGCAAAGCAAACCGGTTGCGACGGCATCATGATCGGCCGCGCGATTTTTGGGAACCCGTGGCTATTTGCAGATCAAGATACAAAAACCAAGAACCAAGAACCAAATAGCAAGACGTCTTCACCTAGGTTTGGTTCATGGGATTTTGGATCTTGGTTTTTGGGTTTATTTACAAGGGATTCATATGTTACAAAAAAACGCTATTGGCTCAAAAACCCCGCCAACGTTCCTGTCGCAGAAAAACTGCGCGTGATGATCGAGCATACGGAATTATTTATGGAACTCCTGGGCGGCCATAAAAACTTCGCGGTCATGAAAAAGCATTACAAGGCGTACGCGACCGGTTTTCCGGGTGCCAAGGAACTGCGCGTACAGCTTATGGAATCCAAGGGTTTGGATGAGGTGCGCATGATTGTTGCTGAATTTCTTGGCAAATGATAGGGTGAGGAAAAGGTAGTTATGGAAAAAAGAAAATTGTTTATTGGATGCAGTTTGCCTGAAAATGGTATTGAGCATTGCAAGAAAATCACGAGTTATTTGGCGGATACCTACGGCATCAGCGACCTATTTGAACGGTTCGAGCCTCATATGACCTGGAAAGCTCCGTTTTATGCCACTGATGCCGAATACATAGATTTATGTGATTACTTGACCAAGTTCTGCAAGGGCAGAAATGCATTCACGGTACAACTGGGCCATTTTGGTCATTTCAAGAGAACCGTTCTGTATGCAGACATTGTTTCGCTTACTGACGAGTTGGAACTGCTGCATCGCGAACTGTGTGATGGTTTGAAACGATTTCCCTGGATGACCTTTGAACCGACTGATACGGATGACAAGGTATTTCATGTGTCTGTCAGCAACCATGAAGCTGGGCAACGATTCGCGACCATTTCAAATGATGTGCGCGAGAAGTTCAAACAGTATTTTTTGATTCCGATTGACACGCTTCAGGTATTTGAAAAAACAGGTGATAGGTGGTTGCCTAGCGCATCATTTCGCCTTGAAATTATTCAGCCCAAGCCGGCCACCTAGCCGGCTTTTTCTTGTAAAAGTGGATGCGGAAAGGTAAAATACCTCCATGTCACACGTCTCTCTCTATCGAAAATACCGGCCCCAGTCGTTTGCCGAGGTTCGCGGCCAGGATGCCATTGTCGCGTCGCTTCAAGCGGCGCTCGCGGCAGGAAAAATTTCCCATGCTTATCTGTTCGCCGGATCGCGCGGAACGGGGAAAACGTCGATCGCGCGCATTTTTGCCCGGGAATTAGGGACAAGTCCGAATGATATTTACGAAATCGATGCTGCGTCCAATAATGGCGTGGATGAAATCCGCGAATTGCGCGGCGGGGTCACGACCTTGCCGTTTGATTCCAAATACAAGGTTTATATTCTGGACGAAGTCCATATGCTCTCGAAAGCCGCCTTTAACGCGCTCTTGAAAACGCTCGAGGAACCGCCGGCACATGTTATTTTCATTTTGGCTACGACCGAATTGCACAAGGTATTGGACACCGTAAAATCTCGCTGCCAGGTATTTGAATTTAAAAAGCCGACGATCGAAACGCTTGCGGGTCTGATTAAAAACGTTGCCAAGAATGAAGGGTTTGGTATCGATGAGGCAGCGGCTGAATTGATTGCAAAACGCGGCGACGGCGCATTCCGTGACACATTGGGCGTATTGGAACGCGTCCTGCAATCGTCCCAATCAAAAAATATCACGGTTTCAGAAATTGAATCCGTGATGAGCGCTCCGCATCACGAATTGGTAGATCGCTTTATGGGTGCTCTGGTTGCGAAAAATAGTACCGATGCGATTACGATCGTGAACCAGGTCAAGGATGCTGGTCATGCCATGGATCATTTTATGGAATCGGTCATTGAACGCTGCCGCCTGGTCCTGCTGTACCGTTTTGCAAAACCATTCGCAGAATCAATTGCGACGGATCTGACTGACGATGCGCGGGCGCAGGTTATTGCCTGGGCAGGAGATAAAAACATTATCAATGCGCAGCTCTTGGCAGAATTGCTGACCATGCTCGGTGAAATGAAAAAAACGAGCATGCCCGAGGTAGTGGTAGAGTTGGGGGTGATGCGATTGTTGGGTAGCGAATAATAAACCGCCATAGGGCGGTTTATGCTTGATTTAAAAGGTTTTTAAGGTAAACTGGCGTCTGTAGTGCCAGATCGTCTAATGGTAGGACATCAGGTTTTGGTCCTGAGTATCTAGGTTCGAATCCTAGTCTGGCAGCACAAATTCAAAATTCGCATTTTCGCCAAAATTCGGAGCGTCGCAAAGCGACGCGACGGGGGTTTCCGCCAGAATCCGCCATGGGTTTTTGAAATCCAAAAGGAGCGAGCGGGACGCGAGGCGGGGGTTCGAGCCAATCTTTTTAAGAAAATCTCTTTTGGCTTCGAGATTTTCTTCGGAAGCGATAATTAAGGCTTGGTTACTGTCTAAAATGAATTGTTTAGAAAGTTCGAGCCAGCTATTGCCTTTTCGTTCAAAATCCTTCAATTTCTCTGAAAAATCAATTTTTTGGTTGAGGAGCTTTTGCTTCTTGCTGATATACTCCTCGCTCGTAATTGTGCTGTCCAAATGAGCGTCAAGAAGCTTATCTAACGTCTCCTCAACACTTTTGATTTGATTTTTCAGATTTTGAACGAAAAGCTCGTCAGAGTGGAAATTGCTCGCTTGTTCCTTTTCAAGTTCTGCGAGCATGAATTCTTTCCACTCGGACGGCAAAGAAACTTTTTTGATAGTGTCATTCACTTGTTCGGCGAGGAATTCTTCGCGGATATATTTTTGCGTGCAAATACCTTTCTTTTTGGTGCAACGATAATAGGTATGACTTTTTTGTATTTCACTCGTAATACCACAACCGCATTCTCCACACAAAAATATTCCGCGAA
>CAYYES010000044.1:0-1109 GCA_964471025.1 uncultured Candidatus Saccharibacteria bacterium
AATGGAACGGATGATTTTATCAACTGGGCACCGAGCGGCGCAGGTGCGACCGTTACTGATACGGCCATCACCGGAAAAATTTGGGGCGAAAGTGTCGGTTGGATTAACCTGAGCCCGACGACCTATTCGGTTACGAATACCTGCGATGGTGAGGTGAGCGGTTGGGCATGGGGGCACACGACCGGTTGGATCAATTTTCACCCTACCGGCGGCGGCGTTACCATCAATACGACGACCGGCAAGATTACGGGGCAGGTATGGGCGCAAAATTTCGGGTGGATCGAATTGTCATCCCCGGAAACTCCGGCGGGTACGTCATATAATCCTGCAGTAGGATTGGTTACGTCATGGCACGGATGTGCAGGATCCCCAAGCGGCGGAGGTCCATCCGGTTCCTATGTGCCGATTGGTCAATGCAACGACCATCTGGACAATGACGGCGACAGTCTGACAGACGCGCTTGATCCGGGTTGTCACAGCGACGGCGATGCGAACAATCCTTCATCGTATGTGCCGCTTGATTCGAGTGAACTTGATGGGGTAGTGACGCCACCACTGGTTCCAGGAACGACTCCAGGAACACCGGTAACCCCGGGCACGCCTTCGACTCCGGGATTGTTTCCTCCCCTCAGCAATAATCCAGGCCACAGCATCATTCCACCGATTACCACGATTATGATCCCTGGGGGAATCTCGGGATCATCCGTAGTAATATCGATTCCGTTTGGGTGGATCCTGCCGCTGCTGGGATTGATCGGGCTTTTGTCCACGATCCCGGGACTTGCCACGCGATTCGGAAACCTATTCCTGACATTCGTGTTTGCCCGCAAAAAACAGCGCGGGGTGGTCTATGACGCAAAAACCAAACAGCCGCTTGATCCGGTATATGTAACCGTAGTTGACGCGACAGGCAAGGAGGTGGGCAATCAGATTACGGACATCCATGGCCGCTACGGATTCGTATTGCCGCCGGGAACGTATCGCATGACGGCAGGGAAAACCCACTATGAATTCCCGTCGAAACTAATGAGTGGAAAAACGCGCGACGAGGTCTACGATAATCTGTATTTCGGCGAATCGTTTACCGTTGAAAACGGCGACGCGGTAAC
>CAYYES010000044.1:1209-4502 GCA_964471025.1 uncultured Candidatus Saccharibacteria bacterium
ACGATAATCTGTATTTCGGCGAATCGTTTACCGTTGAAAACGGCGACGCGGTAACCACCATGAACATTCCTATGGACCCGGTCGGTACCGATTGGAACCAAGAAGAAAAGAAGCGCATGAATTTATGGAAATGGTTCGGCGACCACAGCCGGGCATGGGCGATCCTGTTTGAATTCCTATTTGTCATCGGATTCGCGGGATCGGTCATCATTACCTATCTGTATCCGGTATGGTGGAACATTCTCATGGTTTCGCTCTACATTCTGATTGCAGTCGGATATGAATTCGGTTGGAGCCAGGTTTCGGCTGGTCACATCACGAAACACGGCAAGCCGCTACAGAATGCGATTGTCCGCGCGTTCGGCGCCACGCTTAACCGCGAGGTTGCGCACAAGGTAACGACGGAAACCGGCGGGTACTACATGTTGATTGCCAAGGGTGATTACTACGTCACGGTCGAGGAGCGCCAGCCGGACGGAACGTATGCCAAGCTGTATACGTCAGATCCGATGCGCGCATCCCACGGGGTGATTAACAAATCATTTGACCTCTAGATGGAAAAATAACAACCCTGGAAAAGGGTTGTTATTTTTGGTATACTAAAGATCTATGAATTTTAAAACAGAACGGACCTATGTCATGATTAAGCCTGATGGAGTTCGCAAGGGCTTGATTGGAGAAATTATCAAGAGATTCGAACAGCGTGATTTAAAAGTGGTTGCTCTGGAAATGTTTCAACCTTCGTATGAAATGATTGACAATCATTATCCAAAAGAAGAATGGTGGATTACTCGACTGGGTACAAAAACGCTTGCTACCTATGAAAAATACGGAATTAATCCTTCAGAAGCATTGGGAACAGATAAGGCTGAGGAAATCGGTCCCATGGTTCGAAAATGGATCATTGATTACATGACCTCGGCTCCCTTAGTAAAAATGGTAGTTGAGGGTGCCCACGCAGTTGACATGGTTCGCAAAATTGCTGGTCCTACGATGCCTTATTTAGCAGAAATGGGAACCATTCGAGGTGATTTCTCGGCGGATTCACCAGCGATCGCGAACTCGGAAAAGCGTTCAGTCATGAATATTTTACACGCCTCTGAAACGCCTAGTGAGGCCGAGCATGAAATCAAGCATTGGTTCGGAGAGGAGAAGGTTCATTCTTATAAAAGATTTGGAATCGATGAATAAGCCCTTAAATAAGGCTTTTTTCTGTGGATTGCGCATCGGCGCGGGATGGTATACTAAAGGGGTCCCGGGAAAGATTCAAAAACATCTTTTTAATGGGGACTCGCGTTTGGATGCCATGACGGCACCCTCCAGAGCCTACCCACCCTTGTATACACAAGGAGTCTTACCGGGTACACAAACCTGCTTTATGCGGGTTTTGTTATTTTCCGTTAAATTTCTATGGTACACTGCACCTATGAGTGACCGTTTGGCATTTCGAAAATTTTTGGGCATCCTGGTACTGGTTATGGTGCTGTACATCGGTGCTGTAATCTTTGGCTTGTTTTATACGTTCAATTGGTACGACAGCATGATGCATCTGATTGGCGGGATGGCGATCGGCTATTTGGTGCTGGCGGTGATTCCGGCTGGATTGTCTCGGGGTCGTGCAATTGCGCGCGCCGCGGGAACGGCAGCTGCAATCGGAATCGCATGGGAAATATTTGAGCGCGTGGGAAATCATTACTTGCCGCGCCTCCTTGCCTACGGAGGCACGCGCGATACGATGATGGATATTGCGTATGCTATAATTGGCGCTGTTATTATTGTCAGTATTGATCGTAATCGTAATGTTCACTAAATCAGTTCGCAGGCACTGCGTTGTGTCGTGATTCGCCCGCCTCATCCTGCGGAACCGACAAGCGTCCCTCACGCCGCTTCGCGGCTGCGGGTTCGGTCCTCGGATTTCGCCAGACGAATCATGACACCGCTCGTGTCTTGCGGATCGGTTTCCATCGTATGAAAGAACTTTTTGCCAATCTTACATTCCACGGCGCTGCGGGCGAAGTCACCGGTGCGAACTTTTTGCTTGAAATCGACGGCAAAAAAATCCTGGTTGACTGCGGGCTCCATCAAGGATCCGGCGAGGCAACGGACAAAAATTTCGTGGAATTTGCGTACGATCCGAAAACGATCGATATGTTGTTTGTGACCCATGCTCATACGGATCATATTGGAAAGATCCCAAAACTCGTAAAGGATGGTTTTTCCGGCACCATTTATTCCACCGAACCCACCAAGGAAATCTCGATATTGTCATTCGAGGACGCCATCGGGCTGCTGCAGGACGACGCCCAGATTCGCGGCGTAGATGCGCTGTATGAGGAATCAGATATTAAGCAGGCGCTGTCATTATGGAAAACGATTCCGTATCACGATTCAATCGTTGTTACGCCTGACCTTTCCGTAACATTCTATGACGCGGGTCATGTGCTCGGATCCGCCATGATTGAATTTACCTTGCGCAAAGGTGACAAGGAAAAGAAAATGCTGTTTACCGGAGATTTGGGTAACACCCCGACGCCACTTCTGCGCGATACGGAAACGAGCCTAGAACCGCACTACCTGTTGATGGAATCGGTGTATGGTGACCGCAACCATGACGAGCACGAGGATCGCAAGCAGAAATTGGTTGAAATCATCGAAGATACCGCGAAAAACCACGGAACCCTGATGATTCCTTCGTTTTCGTTGGAACGCACCCAGGAATTGATTTTTGAATTAAATGACCTGGTAGAAAACAACCGCATTCCGCAATTGCCGATTTACCTGGATTCACCGCTTGCGATCGGTATTACCGAAGTGTACCGCAAGCATATTGATTTTCTGAATAAAGATGCGCGCATGCTGTCGCGCACGGATGACATTTTCAACTTCCCGGGATTAACCGTGACGCGCACCCGCGACGAATCAAAATCAATTAATGAGGCGCCGAACCCGAAAATCATCATTGCCGGTTCCGGCATGATGAACGGGGGACGCATCATTCACCATGCGAAACATCATTTGGGAGAGGATCGCTCGACGCTACTGTTGGTCGGTTACCAGGCGGTAGGAACGCTCGGCCGCTTGATCCAGTCAGGCGAGAAATCCGTAAGAATTCACGACCAGTGGTACGATGTGCGGTGCCGCGTGGAAACGATTTCTGGTTACTCGGGCCACGCAGGTTCAGATCAATTGGTTGCGTTTGTCGACTCGATCAAGAAAAACATCGAACAGGTATTTTGCGTCATGGGCGAAACGAAATCGCAAATGTTTCTGGCGCAGCGACTGCGCGACCAGGT
>CAYYES010000045.1:0-4232 GCA_964471025.1 uncultured Candidatus Saccharibacteria bacterium
ATTAAAAGCTCATAATAAAAATTATGACCGTCGCCACGAACGATCGAACTCATGATGTTCCCGGTGTTCCAATTTATCAAGACGATCTTTTACTTCAACCATATCAATCGACAAAGTATCAATGACTGTTTTAATTTGTGAAATCTCTCCTTCGATTTTATCAAACCGCCTTTCCGCGTTCTGGCGAAATGACTGAATGTTCTCGTTAATGAGCCCAAATTGATGGTCAAAATTTTCCTGCAAAACACCCATGGCGTTTGCCACGGCTGAACCGACCGTTTCATGAATAATTTGTTTGAGCTCGTCCCTATTCATGATCCCATTATACCCAAACAAAACCCCGGTGCAACCGGGTGTTTTGCGTTTCTTGAGCTTTTCTTGGCCTATTTTCCCGAACGCTGGCGCAGGATTTCATAGCACGCAATCGCGACGGATACTGATGCATTCAGCGATTCTACATCGTTGTGCATGGGAATCGACAGGATCGTATCGCAGTGTTCCGCGGTTTTTTCGCGCAATCCCTCGCCTTCGTTCCCGACGACCAATGCGGTCGGTTCGGTAAATTCGTAGGACCATACGGATTGGGTTTTCGTATCCTCCATGCCCAGGCCGCAAATCCAGAATCCCGATTTTTTCAATTTCTCAATCGTCTGGTTGATGTTCCCTACCTGAATCACGGGAATTTTCCCCACCGTTCCAGCGGATGTTTTGTATACCGCGGACGTAATCGGCGCCTGATTCAATTCGGCGGCAATGATGCCGGCGCAACCCGCAGCCGTTGCCGTGCGGATGATGGCGCCCAGGTTCGATACGTCCTGAATATGGTCAAGGATGAGTACGGTTGGCATGGTGGCGAGGTCTAGTCCATGCAGCCATTCGTCAAAATTGGCGTATTCAAACGGTTTGGATAATGCGATCACGCCCTGGTGATTTACCTCGTCTTTCAAGTATCCCTTGATCTGTTTTTCATCGATCGCATTTACGGCGATACGATTTTTCAATGCCAAGGAACGGATTTCCTCGAATCCTGACTGTTTGACGCCGTCCTTGATATAAATGCGCTTCAGGGCTTTGGGGTTGCTTTTCAATTGTTCGACTACGGCATTTTTTCCATAGATATAGAAATCGTGTGTCATGAGGTATTTACAATACATGAAAAAGCCGCTTTTGTAAAGCGGCTTTACGGTTGTTACGGAAACGTAATCCCGAATGCGTTTTTCAAAAACAGATCCAGATCTTCCCTGGTACGAAACCAGTTCCCGATTGAATATTCAGGAATGCGGGTACCGTTTAAATAGAACCGCTCGCGCATCAGGATTTTCGCATCCGAATAGAACGCAATTTCAAAATAATCAATATCGGGATTTCCCTGTAAAATATATTCTCCCCCGGAAACGCGGGAACGAAATTCGTACCGGTTTTCCTCTAAAATGAATGCCAGCAAGGTACCGGTGTCGGAAACCTGGCAATGGCTCCTGAATTCCGCACGGGTCATCCTGGGAATTTCCCGATACATGGCACCGTATTTGCCTGCCTCAGGCAACTTTATCCAGGAGCAACAGCTGAGGTAAGCGACTGCCACTATAACTATCCGGGCAACAATAACGAGTCTTTTCTTGAACATAGGCTATGAGGTTTTAGTTTTCACCACCATAGCAAATATATTGATTTTTTCAATATGTTGGGTTATAATCTGCCCGCAATCTTGAATGAATCAAGAGCAAGATTGCCAGATCGTCTAATGGTAGGACTCCAGTTTCTGGCACTGGGTATCTAGGTTCGAGTCCTAGTCTGGCAACACAAAACAAAAAATCCCCGAGGGGATTTTTTGTTAGCGGCGCAGATAGCGCCTAATGGCAAACCATGCAGATACCATGCCGATCAAAATGCCCGCAACCAACAATACGGCAAAAAATTGCAAGAAATTGTCTCCGTAGTACCGCAGCAGGCTCATGCCTCCGAAAAATGCTTGGGTGTTTTTCGTGAGCCAGAGCGTCACCGGATAAAACAGGATGAGCGTGATGACGGACGCAATGACGCCGTATACGATACCCTCGACCATGAACGGACCCTGAATGAATTTCTTCTCGGCGCCGATCATGCGCATGTTTGCGATTTCATCGCGCGCGGCGTAAATCGTCAGGCGAATCGTGTTAAACGTAATCAACACGGAAATGAGGATGAAAAATCCGGTCGCCGCGAGCCCGAGCACGCGCGTGCTGCGCATGATGCCCGTCAGTCGTTCGATGATTTCCTTGTTCTGCGCATAGTTTACTTTTTCAATGATCGCATTGTTGCCGCTCGACAATCCTGAATTCGTATCGAGCATTTTCGCAATCGTTTCGTACTGGCCGGACTCCTTGGCACGGACGTTGAGCGTCGCCCCGAGCGGGTTCGTGCCCAGTTCATCAAGCGCCTGGAGTGTCAGGTAATCCGATGCGTGGCGTTCGCGGAACTGTTTCAATGCATCGTCCTCGGAAACATATTCCACGGATGCGACCTCGGGCAATTGTTCGAGCGTCGATTTTACCTCCATGATGCGCGACTCCGGAGCATTCGGATAGAAATATACGTTCACGTCCACCTTGTTCGCGATCTGCGCCAAGGAAAATCCGAGCACCGCATTGAGGAGAATCGTGAGGCCGATCACCGTCAGGGTTACCGTCATCATTAAAATGGACGCAATCGAAACCACCGTGTTGCGGTAGAAATTGATGAGTCCCCAGCGGATGATGCGTTTTGAATCAGTTTGAATGCTCATGGTGGTGATATTTGCCTACTTTATCGTCCCTGATAATGCGACCTTTTTCGAGCGTAATGACGCGTTTGCCCAATGAATCCACGATGCCCTTGTTATGCGTCGTGATGATAACCGTCGTGCCCAGATCGTTGATTTTTTTCAAGATTTGCACAATGTCGTACGTTGCCTGCGGATCCAGATTCCCCGTCGGTTCGTCTGCAATGATGACCTCGGGCTGGTTGATGATGGCGCGAGCAATCGCCAATCGCTGGCGTTCGCCGCCCGACATTTCATGCGGAAATGCGCGCGCTTTGTGGCCCAGTCCCACCAATTCTAATGCGTGCGGCACGTCAGACACGATTTCATCGTCCGTTTTCCCCGCCGCCTCCATGGCGAATGCGACGTTTTCAAACGCGGTGCGGTTCGGCAGCAATTTAAAGTCCTGAAACACCGTTCCGATGCGGCGGCGATACGCGGACAAGTCGTCAGAACCGAGCGCATCAACATCGAAATCATCAAACCAGATATTTCCCTCGCTCGGCTTGATTTCCCCGATCAACAAACGAATTAATGTCGTTTTTCCGGCGCCTGAATGCCCCACCACGGAAACGAATTCCCCCGCATGGATGGAAAAACTAATGTCTTCTACCGATACCTCGCCGTCGGTGAAATGTTTTGTCACGTGTTCAAATCGAATCATGACCATCATTATACCAAGATTCGCAAACCATGCGCAAGGAACATGCCTTGAAAAAAACGATAAAAACCGTATACTTTTCCCCATATTCCCCGCCGGCCCAACCCGCGCAGGGTTTGGCCCTATCGTCTATCGGCTAGGACACAGGATTCTCATTCCTGGAAGCGGGGTTCGATTCCCCGTAGGGTCACAATAGAGAGAGCTAGTTCGAGCACTCGACAAGGGTCGAAACTAGCAAACAAAAGCAAGTCAGAAATGACTTGCATTTGTTGTAATTTAATACAACGATTTGTGTTATACTTTTTTCATGAAGGACGACGCCAAAAAATTAGGAGAAAATCTTAAGAAAATTCGAACAAAGAAGAATATCACGCAAACCGAGCTTGCTAAAATACTCGGCGTAGACAAATCTTTTGTAAGTAATATCGAGAACGGAAAGACAAACCCCACTCTTTCAACTATTACTAATCTAGCCCAGACATTGGGAGTGTCGACTAACGAATTATTAAAATAATTTTATGAATAATAAAGAAGCACAAGCACGAATAAAGATAAACAAACTTTTAGAACAAGCGGGTTGGCGTTTTGAGGACTCAGAAAAAGGAAAAGCAAACATTTCACTTGAGCCTGGTGTGAGTATTGCCGATGCAGGAGACGATTTTGAAAACATTCCAAAGGGATATATAGACTATCTTCTATTAGATAAAGATGGTCGCCCTCTCGTTGTGCTTGAAGCAAAGAAAGAATCTATTGAGCCACTTTCAGCAAAAGAACAGGCTCGCAATTATGCACGCA
>CAYYES010000046.1:0-4116 GCA_964471025.1 uncultured Candidatus Saccharibacteria bacterium
CCACCTCGCGTCATGTGCATGGCCGACGAAGTTCGAGGACCGAACCCGCAGCCGCGAAGCGGCGTGAGGGACGCTTGTCGGTTCCGCAGGACGAGGCGGGCATGCACATGACGCGAGGCGGCACTGCACCATCATTACCCTATCAGCGCCACTACGATTCCCACGACCGCGCTCATGAGCGACACGATCCAATAGCGCATGGTAATTTTCTCGCGCGACCAGCCAAGCGCCTGAAAATGATGGTGGAGCGGCGCAATTTTCCACAACTTGCGACCCAAATATTTTTTGCTCGCAATCTGCGATGCGCTTGAAAATGACGTGGCAACCAGCGGCAACCCCACGATCACCAACACCAGCACCGAATTCGTCAGAAACGCAATAACGGCAAGCGTGAGCGTGAGCCCGAGCATCCCCGTTTCACCCATGTAAAACCGCGCCGGTGGAATATTGAACCACAGGAACGCAAGAATCCCGCCGGTAATCACCAAACACAGCGTCGCAATGTCCGTAAAATCTTTGAGGTAGGCAATCATGCCATACGCGGCAAATGCAATCGCCATCACGCCGCCCGCCAGCCCATCAATCCCGTCAATCACGCGGGATGAAAATGTACCCAGCACGACGAGCACGAAAAACGGAATGAACCCCCATCCGATCCACACGTCGCCCATAAACGGTACATAGACGCTCTGCATGCCGAGTTTGAAATAAAACCACAACGCACACGCCAGACCGATCAGGGTTACGACCCCTACCAAATATTTCGCCGACAATCCTTGGCGGAACATGTGAAATTTATTCGTGAAAATTTCCAGGAAATCCTCGAATAATCCGAACAATCCCCCGAATACCAACGTCGCAAGCGGGATGAGCGTTTGTCCGCGGGACAAGAAGTCCAGTTTTTCAAATGTCGCGCCGCCAAATACCTTGGCAAGGAGGTACATCCCCATAATGACGACCAGCGATGAAATCCAAATAATCAACCCACCGACGCGCGGCGTGCCTGTTTCTACTTTTTCATCATGGATCTGCTTGAATGCATCCGACATGGCCACATCATTATCCAATCGCGATGACCGTTTCCACAGTTTGTACTGATAAAAGTATTTGGTGAACAACGGAGTGATGAATATGCCGACAATAAACGTGACTACGGACGGCAGAAAAACCTTCAAAATGCTGCTGGGTATCATATTGCTGCATTATACCAAATAAAACACCGGACTCAATTGTCCGGTGTTAATCCGTAAACACATTCGATTCCTTGACCTCTACTGTTTCCCGTTTCGCCATTTCTTCGCGGAAATGGTCGAAATCAGGCAGTTGGGAAATTTCACTGATTCCCAAATAGCGCATGGCATCAAACGTCGCGCGGTATTTGGTAACGCGCTTGTCGGCATCATTGGCAACTTTTTCTATCAGTCCGCGCACGAGCAAATTGCGCAGCATGAATCCGGAATTGACCCCGCGGATGAAATCGATTTCGGGTTTCGTTGCGCCATCTTTGTACAAAATAATGGCAAGCGTTTCCATGGCGCCCTTGGTCAACGGATCAGACAGTTCCTGTTTTTTAATATCCATGATCAGGGATCCCATGTCTGGATGCGTTGCAAGCATCACCTCGTCCCCGTTTTTCATGAGTATGATTCCCCTACCTAGAAGTGCCTGTTCCAACTCGCGCAGGGCATCATTTGTTTCGCCTTCGGTCGCATCAAAAACCTTCGCGAGTTTTTTAATCGCGATCGGTTCGCCGGCATAAAACAAGTAGGCTTCAATTTTTTGGGTAAGTGTCATAGAGGTAAAGGTTCGGCTCCCTCTCCTTGCAGGAGAGGGTCGGGGTGAGGTTTTTCTAGTTCAATATCCGCAAAGTTTTCATGCTGGAGTACATTCGCAATTCCCTTTTTCACCAATTCAAGGATTGCCAGGAATGACACGACGGCAAATACTTTTGCCTCGCGGCGCTCCGCGGGATCCTTGGCATTTCTATATTTATCCATGATATCACGACTATGGAATGCAATGCCGGACTGGATGCGCTTCGTCAGATTATCAATGACCTCCTCGATTTTCACGACGACCTTGATCGCCTTTTCCGGTAATTTTTCGATAACCGGGAACGCCGCGAATATGCTGTTCATTAATGATTGCAAGGTTGTAGTCGTCAATTGCGGATCCGGTGCAAATACCGGCGTTTTATCGACATAGGTACGTTCAAATGAAATATTTTTTTGATACAGGGGTGCCAATTTTTGAGCAAATTTCTGAATGACTTGATATTGGCGGATGCGCTCGGTCAGGTCGTCAATGCTCTGCTCTTCTTCGTCCGTCAGCTCCATTGATGGTAATAGTGAACGCGCCTTGATCAGTACCAGGGTTGATGCAATGACAATAAACGATGTGACATCGCTGTACGGCAGCGTATGTTCGTTCATATACCGTAAAAAATCCTCGGTCACGGCCGCGAGCGAGATTTCAGAGACGTGCATTTTACGATCCTCGATCAGGTTCAGGAGCAAGTGAATAGGCCCCTCGAATTGTTCAGTTTTAATAGTGTATTCCACGCCTGTATTGTATCGTTTTTCGCAAAATGGTACAATCAAATCCTAAAAACATATATCATGGCGACAAAGAACAAACGTTTTAAACCCGACAAAAGAAAAGATTACCGCCAACCATCGCCCGATGAACGCGATACCGGCCGAGGCGAGAGCGAAGGCGGCCGCTTCGAAGAAAACTGGATTTAAAAAAACTTCTCAACAAAAACCTGGGGATACCCCAGGTTCTTTTATTACGCCTTTTTCTTGACCAAAATTTGCAATTCGTCCAACTGTTTCTGCGCAACGGGCGCCGGTGAATCCATCATAGGATCCTTGCCCTCGCCGGTTTTTGGAAACGGGATCACTTCGCGGATGTTCGGTTCATTTTGCAAGAGCATGATCAAGCGATCAAATCCCCATGCAATGCCCCCGTGCGGCGGCGTACCGAGTGCGAATGCTTTCAGCATGTGGCCGAAATTGCGTTCAACTTCGTCTGCCGGATAGCCCATGATTTCAAACACTTTGCGCAATCGTTCCGGGCGATGGTTGCGGATGGATCCCCCGCCGATTTCATATCCGTTCAATGCAATGTCGTACTGGGTCGTCAGGATGTCACCAATGTTTTCGGCATTCATCAACCAATCCATATGTTCCGGTTTTGGTGCAGAAAACGGATTGTGCGTAAACGTCCATGAACCGCGCGCATCAGGATTGTCTGACGTTTCGGTTTTTTCGAAAAATGGGAAATCGATGACCCAGCAAAACGCTAACAGGTTCGGATCGTTTTTGTCCTCGCGCAGGTCAGGTCGGTCATTGCCGTATTTCGCCATTGCATCAGCATAGGTAATGCGTGGGAACGGAATTTGCTGGATGCGTTTTTCAGGATACAGTTTCTGCACCAATGCGATCAATGCGCGTTCGTTCAAATCCATGACGTCCTCGCGGGTTACGAATGACATTTCCATATCGATCTGCGTAAATTCCGGTTGGCGATCGCCGCGCGAATCCTCGTCGCGCAGACATTTGGCAACCTGGAAATACCGCTCGATTCCCCCCGTCATCAACAACTGTTTATACTGCTGCGGCGATTGCGGCAACGCATAAAAGTTTCCGGGATACAGGCGCGCAGGTACGACGAAGTCGCGCGCGCCCTCGGGAGTAGATTTGGTCAGTAATGGTGTTTCGACTTCGATGAAACCTTCCTGTTCCAAGAAATCTCGCACGAATTTCGCAGCTTTCGCGCGCATGCGTACGTTGTTCTGGACGCGCGGGCTGCGCATGTCCAAATATTTGTGCTTCAAGCGCGTTTCCTCGTTCACTTCGCGCGTGTCGCCCGTGATGTCAAACACCGGCGTTTCGGATTCATTCAACACCTCGATGCCAAGGATTTCCAGTTCAATGTCACCGTTTTGTTTGTCTGCCTGCACATTGCGTTCAGGTCGCTTGTTAACTTTGCCTGTCACCGCAACCACCCATTCGGAACGAAGGGTTTTCGCCGTTTCCATGGCAGCGCTGTTTGGCAATACGACCCCCTGGATTTTTCCGGTGCGGTCGCGGAATTCGAAAAATATCATTTTTC
>CAYYES010000047.1:0-3938 GCA_964471025.1 uncultured Candidatus Saccharibacteria bacterium
GTGACAGGGAATAAGTCGTAACAAGGCACGGGTAGCGGAAGCTGTTCGTGGATCATTTCAAATGAAGATCGGTTTTTATCCTACGGGATACATAACTCTATTGTCGATTGATCAACCTATTTGATCAGATGATTACGCTATCATCATTAAAATGCGTACGGTTGCCCATTCGACGTTAATAATGGGACGAAAACCTGGGTTGTGCCAACTGTACAGAGGCATAACAAGGTACATAGGACGAAACAAAAGAATTTGGAAGATGCATTGAGTGAACAAAAAAACGAGTACCATGCTCGTTTTTTTGTTAGAAAAAAGCGCTTCAATCAGCGCTTTTTAAAATTCTTGGTAATGCTATGAAACAATGTCTCGTCGCATGATACTATCAGGCCAACTATCGCCAATGCAAATCCCAGATACACCATATATTTCCCTATGGTTGAAATCCGGTGCCATTTGATCATGGAAAAGGATAGCATGCCTCCAAATACTACGAGCCCAAGGGCTCCTACCATAAGATAACCGGTGATGAGATGCTTCATGGATTCTGTTTTTATTTGCCTTAGAATAACACCCACATAAATTTATGTCAATATGTCGATCCGAGGTTAGTTTAGAAAACTTGACATCTTATAGTATATATGATATACTATTAATATTCTTCAACAAAAAAATCACAAGTATGAACAAGGCGCTATTTATCGCAATCTTATCTGCAACCTTTTTTTCAACTTCAATCGCCCAAACAGTAAACCTGACTGAGTTTACCGAACTAGGCAAACAAGCCTCAGCAGAGGCAGGCACCAGTTTCAGTATTGCTTTTGAGACATCCCAGGATACTTCTGGCAATATTGTAATTGGTAATGCCACCTGGGGCGCCGCAGAACCACGCGATGCTCAGTCGAGGTACATCACCCATAAAGACACCGTTTCCGCGAATGGGTATGGACTGATAGCTGCAATCATAAAGCGCATCACCGCTTTTGGCGAAGTTGGCCAAATGAAAGCAAAAACTCTTAACGGTATTGCAACTGTTACTGCAAGGCTGGTAGTGGAAGATTTGGGAAAAGGTAAAACGGCCTACTCATTTTCACCACAATACGGCATTCAAAGATTGCCCGTTATTGAATAGTAATGGCCCCAAGTAATGTAGGAGCAGCCTCTCGCAGGCTGCTTTTTTTCTTGGCCTAAAAATGGTAGCCTGTCCTATACCATGTTTAACAACCGGCTTGTACTAAAAAGTTCCTACACCCCGTCTGGCGACCAGCCCGAGGCGATTTCGGCGTTGGTAGCGGGCTTGAAAAAGGGGTTTCGCAAGCAAACACTGCTAGGTGCCACCGGAACCGGCAAAACGTTTACCATGGCAAATGTCATCGAACAAATGCAAAAGCCGACGCTCGTGATTGCGCACAACAAAACATTGGCCGCGCAACTGGCGCAGGAATTCCGTGAATTTTTCCCTGATGCAGCCGTCCATTATTTCGTATCCTACTATGATTATTACCAGCCCGAGGCCTACATGCCAGGAACAGACACCTATATCGAAAAAGACGCACAGATTAACGAGGAAATCGACCGCTTGCGCCACGCCTCGACCCAGGCGCTTTTAACGCGTCGCGACGTGATCATTGTGGCATCCGTTTCTTGCATTTACGGCTTGGGAAGCCCTGAAGAATACGCGGAAATGAACGTACAACTGTCACTTGATCAGCAACTCTCGAAACGTGATCTCATGGAACAATTAGTGCGCGTACATTATGACCGAACGACGGCAGATTTGTCGCCCGGGCAATTCCGCGCCGTAGGAAACCGCGTAGATGTCATGCCGGTCTCTGACAAAGTCATGTATTCGATTTTATTTTCGGGAAACCAGATCGGCATGATCCATGTCATCAACCCCGTCACGTCGACGATTATCGAATCGCCAAATCATGTATTCTTGTTTCCTGCAAAACACTTCTTGACCGAAGGCGAGAAAAAAGAACGCGCGCTGATTGCCATTGAAAAAGAAATGAAAGATGTCGTAAAAAAGTTCGAGAAAGAAGGAAAGCTGCTCGAAGCCGAACGCATCAAACGTCGCACCCAGAACGATTTGGCGATGATGCGGGAACTGGGCTATTGCTCGGGAATTGAAAACTACTCGCGCCACTTGTCGGGCAAAACCGC
This sequence comes from uncultured Candidatus Saccharibacteria bacterium, assembly GCA_964471025.1. Taxonomy (GTDB): domain Bacteria; phylum Patescibacteriota; class Minisyncoccia; order Phycocordibacterales; family UBA1006; genus CAIXMG01. The sequence goes on from CAYYES010000047.1 coordinate 2,164, forward strand.
CGGGGAACCGCCTGAAACGCTTATTTCATACTTTCCCAAAGGAGATTTTTTGACGATCATCGATGAATCGCACGTAACGCTTCCACAGTTGCACGGCATGTTCGCCGGTGACGCGTCCCGCAAAAAAACTTTGATTGAATTCGGTTTTCGTTTGCCATCGGCGGCGGATAACCGGCCTTTGAAGTATCCAGAATTCGAGCAACGCGTGGGGCAGACGGTCTATGTTTCGGCAACACCAGGAAAAACGGAGCTCGAGACGAGCGAGCAAGTGGTAGAACAGATCATTCGCCCGACCGGACTCGTTGACCCGCTGGTAGAGGTTCGTGCGGTAACACCTGAGGGTACCTATCCTGGGCAAGTTCAGGACTTTATCGAAGAAGCTGTCCTGGAAATTAACAAGGGCGGCCGCGTACTGGCAACCACCTTGACCAAAAAAATGGCCGAGGATTTGTCGGAATATTTGAAGGAACGCAAGATCAAGGCCGAATATTTGCACAGCGACATTAAAACGATTGACCGTATTAAAATCATTACGGAATTTCGCCGTGGAAATTTTGACTGCTTGGTCGGCGTGAACCTGCTGCGCGAGGGATTGGATATGCCCGAGGTGTCATTCATCGGGATTTTGGACGCGGACAAGGAAGGGTTCCTGCGTTCGGAAACATCACTGATCCAAACCATTGGTCGCGCAGCGCGCAACGTTAACGGTCGTGTGATTCTTTATGCTGATAACATTACCGGATCAATGGAACACGCGATCGGGGAAACCAAACGTCGCCGCGACAAGCAAATTGCGTATAACGAACAGCATGGTATCACCCCGACAACGATTCAGAAGAAAATTCATGACATTACCGACCAAATGGAATCTGACCACGACAAGGCGGTAGCCATGAACCTGTCGATTGACGAACAATTGTTTGCTGACGATCCGCGGGAATTGATTCGCATCAAGGAACAGGAAATGAACGATGCGGTTGCCGAATTAGATTTTGAAACCGCGGCGATTTTGCGCGATGAAATCATCAAACTGCGCGAACGGTTGGGGGAATTAAAACCGGCCAAGAAAATGAAGAGGAAGTTTAAATAAGTATTGACATACCTCTCATATACGTTATTCTGTCATCAAAAATATTATGACAGATACATTTTCTCAAGCCCTCGCCAGGGGAATCATGCAGCGTATCGATTGGCAAGTCGAAGGGGAATTTCCCCGTGACGACAAATTTATGATCGTAATTGCTCCCCACGTGCGCGGAGCGTTCGAGGTATTGCTCGGCTGGTGCGTCAAGGAACTGCACCCCATACCACCGGTGCGATTTCTTGCAAAAGCCGAGGCCTATTACTCGCCGGCGTGGCCGATTCTGAAATGGCTCGGCGGATATCCGATTGACCGCAAAAATACCAACTGGTTTTATCGACTATTCCGGCCCCGCGAAGGGTATATCGCGAACCTGATACGACTCATGAAATCCGAGAAAAAACGATGCTTGGTCATTCTGCCCGAGGGTACCCGCAAGCGCGTACCGTGGCATCGCGGATTTTACGAGATCTCACTCCAAACCGGCGTCCCAATCATCCTTGTCGGATTTGATTATGAGCGCCGCAGGGTAGTGATTGCAAAAGAACCTATTTATGTGACGGGGCAACCTGAGGACCTAGAGGTTATCCGTACCTGGTTCCGCGACCATGTCCCTGATTACGAACCTATCATTGAAGAAGAAAGGTTTCTCGTTCGCTAGTCCCCGTAAGGGGATTTTTGTTATACTTTGTTT
>CAYYES010000048.1:0-1779 GCA_964471025.1 uncultured Candidatus Saccharibacteria bacterium
GCGCGTTTCCAATCTTTTTTCGGAATGATGGCAAGGAGGTCCTGCTCGATTTTGCTCGCATCGCGATGGCGCGACAATCCGAACCGATGCGCGAATCGAATGACGTGGGTATCAACGGGAATGCCAATATTTTTGTTGTAGGCGTTTGAAAGAATTGCTACAGCAGATTTGCGCCCGACGCCGGGAAGCTTTTGCAGGTCGGCGACCGTGTCGGGGACGCGGCCGGCAAAATGGTCGCAGACCATTTTGCCGGCCGCTTTCAGATACCGCGCCTTGGCATTGTGATAATTCACGCGCTTGATCAATCCAACGATGCGTGCGATCGGTGCGCGCCCCATCGCGCACGCATCCGGAAGTTCCGCAAACAGTGCGGGCGTGATTTTATTCACCCCATCATCGGTCGATTGCGCCGACAAAATAACCGCAACCGCAAGTTCCCACGGATTCCGATAGTCCAAAAAAGTCGCCGTCCTTTTATATCGCTTCAAAAGAACGGGCGACACAATGTGCCAAATTATTTTTGGATCAGGAGCCATGTTATTTCGCGACGACTCCGATTTTGAACGACGCAAGGATGCTTGCCACGCGTGCCTGGCTGCCATGCTGTTCATTGAACAACGTGCTGCCATCCTTGCCGCAAATAGCAAGGATCGCCTGCTGGCCGCCCGGATGCTGTTTGATCCACGGCGTCAAATCATAAACACCTCCGTTTACGGCGCTGTAGCAGCTTGATGCAGAGTTATGAGTGGCGATCTGTGCCATCGTGTACGTGCCAGCTGCCTGGGTAGGCTGCGACGGCGTAGTGCCCTGGCCTGCGCCCGGATTCGTCGTTTCGCGCGGTGCGGATGTCTGTCCTGAATTTTCACCGATTCCCTGCGTCGTCGGCGTATCGATTGCCGCAGGCGTCTGAGATTTTTTCGGCATCACCGCAAGCACGATGACTGCGACTACGACCAAAATTCCAATAATGGTTGCAATGGTGTTTTTCGTATTCATAATTTCATTATATCACACGAGTCCATTCATATTTAGAAATCTGAGGATAACGCCCGGTTCCCCGTGCGGACATGGTATACGCTAGCGAGTTCTTGATTAGAAAAAAATAATGTGTCGTATTTTGTTATCCCCATACCGGAATGCTTGCATGTGAACGACCGTTCACCTATGATGATAAGGACCGCGAAGGTCGTCCATTATGAAGCATATTTCCCATTACATCACTATGTCACAGCACGAATACATCACGAGCATCCGCAATGAAATCAGCCGCCTCAACCGCATCATCGATCACAAAATCATGATCGGGCGCAGCTACAAAATCGAGGCGAAACGCCACAAGGCGCTCCTGAAAAAATTGCGCCAGCACCACAACCCGGGTTTTTTTGGTAAACTATCGTCATTGATGACGCGGGAATACGCCTAATCTATGAACGACTACTCATCCAAAATCATCTCATTTCACGCGTCCAACAAACGCATGCCGAGCTACTCGGAAATGACCGAGCTTTTCGGCGTTCGTTCGAAAAACGCCGTGTTCCGCATCGTGCAGAAACTGCTGGATGCCGGACTGGTCGCCAAGGATTCATTGGGGCGATTGATTCCCGCCGTGGGATTTGATGAAATCCCGCTCCTGGGTTCGGTCAAAGCAGGGCTTCCCTCGCCTACCGACGAAGCGCTTGATGATACCGTGAACCTTTCAGAAATTCTCATCCCCCGACGAGAAAACACCTACCTGGTAACCGTCGACGGCGATTCCATGATCGATGCCCATATCGAGGA
>CAYYES010000048.1:1879-3936 GCA_964471025.1 uncultured Candidatus Saccharibacteria bacterium
TTTTTGTTAGTTGGACTTACGCTTCTGGCGAGAAAACAATTCAGCCTTGGCAGCGTATTTTTTCACAAGGCGCTTCTTGGTCTTCTTGGAATGAGACGCCTTGTTTTTGATGTCCTGTGAAAGTCGTTTTGCCATATGCATTGATACTACCTGAAACCCATCATTTAATCAACATCGCATCCCCAAATGAAAACAGTCGGAATCCGTTTTCAATCGCCACCCGGTATAATTCACCGATTCCCCGTTTCGCCCCGCGGTGCTGCAGGAATGCATCGACGAGTGCCATCAGGCTCGATTTCGGCACATGGAAATTCGTAACCAATGCATCAACCAGGGCAAATGCATAGGGCGGCATGATGAATTTCGTCGTGGCATCACTGATCGGCCCTGTGCCGTGCAAAATCTGGCCCGCCGCAGATTCAAGCGTGCGCACCACGGTTGTCCCCACGGCAACAATCGGCCTGCCGTGTGATTTCGCATCCGCAATCATTTTACGATCCGCGTCCGACACGCGGTACTGTTCCTGATGCAGATATTTGCCCGCGACGTTTTCAGGCGCAATTTCCTGAAACGTTCCCAATCCGACATCCAGTGTCACCGTCGCGCGCACGACTCCCCGCGCATCGAGCGTTTCAAACACCCGGTCCGTGAAATGAAGCGATGCAGTCGGCGCAGCCACGGATTTTTTCTCGCCCGCAAACACGGTTTGGTACCGCGTGCGTAATTGATTTTCATCCATGCCGAGTTTTCCCAAATAATATGGGGTCGGCGTCGTGCCGTAGCGTTCCAGCAATTCAGGGATCAGCCGCGCATCAAACTCGGGCTTCAGATAAAATTTCTGCCCATCCTGCCGCGCAACGGTAAACCAGTATTCGTCCCCGATCGCAACGCGCCGTCCGGGAAATAACTGCCGGTTGGTAATGACGGGTATTGCCCCATCCGCATCAAATCCCTCGTTCATCAATACCAAACTGTCGAGCACTTTTCCGGTATCCTTGCGCAATCCGACGCGCGCCGGGATGACGCCAGTATCATTCATGACCATCACCGCGCGATCCGGCACATGCGCCGCGAGGTTATAAAAATAATCAAAGGTAATCGTATCCGTCGCCGTGTCATACACAAACAACCGCGCATGATCGCGCGGTTCAGCCGGCGTTTTCCCGATCGCAGATTCGGGGTAGTCATAGGCATACTGTTCGAGAGGATGCTTCACGCGTATCGTTGTACCATAGTCACCGGATTCAATCAAAAAACAGCCTGTCGGCTGCTGTTACTGTTTGCGAAACGCCATGGTATCGCCATTGGTCAGGTGGAGCACGAGCGTTCCTGATGCGTCAATTTCGTAGCTTTTCACCGTAGCCAGGAAACTGGTATAGGAAGATTCCTGAGACCCTTCGCAGTACATCAGGGTCGACATGAATGATCCAAATGACAACGCTGAACCCTGGGTGCGATAGGTTCCCCCGAATCCGTTGCAATCTGTTGTGCCCAATACGCGACCATCGCTGCCGAACTGAATCGTAAACGCCCCGGGTTTTTTCGGTGTTACGTCAGAACCGACGGTTCGATTCGTTGCAATCCATACCCAGGTGTTTGCCGTCAATTTCGACACATCGCCATTTGCCGCGCTGCCGGCCGGTAATTTGCCCGCCGGAACAGTCCCGCGCATGGCTGGATCATTGCAATCCGTCTGCGACAACGTCGGCGAATATGAAAGCCTGGATGGGTTTACATAGCGCCACACCCCATCGGCATCCTGGCGCATTTCACCGAATCCCGCCGCGGCAGATCCCTCGCCAAATTGGATCAAGAGCTGTTCGCGTGCTTGCATCCCCTCGGCAGATACATTCCAGATTACATCTGCGGTACGTGATGACGTCATGGGATCCATCGCTCCTGCGGTTCCGGTAAACGTTCCCGTTTTGGAATCCTTTTCTGCGGGTACAAAGTTAAACGCACCGGCAACCTGCTGTCCACCGGCACCGGATAATTCCAGGCGCACATCCGCATGATCCCCCGCCTCGGTATTCCAGACATAGCACAGCAAGGTCGGA
>CAYYES010000049.1:0-3873 GCA_964471025.1 uncultured Candidatus Saccharibacteria bacterium
CAAAAAGTATTACGGTATCGTGGAAAGAAAATGTCTCAATACAAATTAGATAGTGAAGATTTTCCTCTTCGCCGTTTTGTAGTAAACGAAGAAGGTAAAAAGATTACAGGTAGTTGGTGTAAAGGTCGTTCTGCAAAATACCCTTACTACCGATTCAGTGTAAAAGGTTCTAATTATAACCGTGATGATTTCGAAGAAAAGTTTTGTGAATATATGGACCAATTTCAGTTAGATAAAGACTTGATAGCAAAACTCCGTTCGAAATTAAAAGACAAGCTAGGTAAGGCAACCGCAAATGAACAAAAGGATGGTCGCAAACTACGAACCCATATTCAAGAACTCACAGAACGCCAAAACACTCTTATTAAAAAGAATCTCGATGGCTTTATCAGCGACAGTATTTTGAAACAACAATTAGACCTTATTGAGAAAGAAATAACGGAATCTCAGATAAATCTTGCCTCTATTCAGGAAATGGAAGTTGATTTTGATGAACTCTTGGACTACGTAGAAAGCTACCTAGAAAACCCAAGTACTATCTGGAAAGAGGCAAAACTAGATAAAAAGTTGAAGTTACAATGGTTCCAATTCCCTCAAGGTATCACCCTGAAAAATAACAATTATGGAACCGCTCAAATAGCCAATGTTTTCAAGACAAAAGAGGCATTTCTGCCCCTTCAGTCTTCTATGGTGGACCCAAGCGGACTCGAACCGCTCGCCTCCTGTGTGCAAAACAGGCGCTCTACCAGATGAGCTATGGGCCCAGATTGGCGCATAAAGCGCCGCATATATCCCCCATCGCGGCATAGATCCGGGATGCGGGATTGCGCGATTCCGTAATGGAAACGCGTGGTTTCGGAAGAACAGTCCGAAATATACTACACGAAAAAGCATTTTCACGCAACTATCCCAAAAACTCCTTGCTGCGTTTCTGGCGGTGATACGCAATGGCGAACCGGTGGGCTTCGCTGTTGGCAAGCAGGATGTCTTTTTTGTATTTTTTAATCAGATCCTCGGGACCATGAAACGCTTTTGGCTTGTGCCGATCATCCTTGATAACGGAAACCAGGTCCAGCTGGCGGCCGATTTCCCGCAAGACTTGGGACGCCGCGTTGTACTGCCCTATGCCGCCGTCAATCACCACGAGCTGGGGCGTGCCCCAATCGTCATGCCCGAACCTGCGGCGCAAAATTTCGCGGAGGTTTTCGTAATCGTCATTGCCGCGCGCGCCGCGGATTTTAAATTTGCGATAGGATGCTTTGTCGGCGGCACCATTCGTCACCACGGTCATGACGCCTACGGTATTTTTACCCGAGAGGTGCGCAATATCGTACGCCTCGATACGAAACGCGTCGTGCATGTTCCAGGTGTCGTCTTTCAAGTCATCACGAATAAGAGCTACATCGTTAATATGAGTAAGCGCAAATATTTTTTTCTTGGCAATGTCTGCTAATTCAAACTCCAGGCGCTTGGCATGGGCATGCATTTCTCGTTCCAATTCTTTTAAAATTTTTGACTTTTTTCCTTCGAAAAACAGGCGAATATTGTTGATGTTACGCAGATACTGCGCACGTTCGTCATCACGCTGATCCGGCACCAGTCCGATTTGGCGATAGAATTCATAATTATCGGATTTCGCCGATGAATAATCCAAAAAAGGAAAAATCCTCCGGATGATTTTGAGCGCATCACGCAACGATTGTCCCGATGGAAACGGACCGAAACGGTATTTCACCTTGCCGTCGAAATTGATTTTCGAAATGCGGCCGGTCAGTTCCATGATTTTCAAATCGCGCGAACGCACGATAATGACACGCGGCCACTCCTCGTCGGTAATGATCGCATACGAAAAACTTTTACCGTCTTTTTCCTTGACGTTGTATTTAGGCTGGTATTTTTTGATGAGGTTCGCCTCTAAAATCAATGCCTCGAGCACCGACGGCGTTTCCTCGTAGTCGATGGTGTCCGCCTGTACCGTCATGTCCAATATGCCCGGCCCGCGGGTATTGATCAAGTCCGCGGCGAAATAGCTGCGCACCCGGTCGCGCAGGGATGTCGCCTTGCCAATGTACAAAATTTCCTTGCCCTTCTTCCAGAAATACACTCCGGGTGTGTCGGGCAGATTGAGTTTTTTCAAATCTTGACTTTTCACGGTTTATATTCTATACTATTTTACGAAAAAAACAACAGAATATGTCATGAGAACAAACACTTTTACGATCGAAGTAACCAGTGCACAACTTTTCAAAATTGCCCAAGAAGAAGCCTTAGAAATTCTCAAACACGATGTGGCCAATATACGGCATTTGATGGATAAAAAAGAAACGTATGTTGGTATATCAAATAACAACGATAAGAAATATCCTTTCAAAGTAACTTTTAAAACTCAATCAACCGCAGATATCGCCTCCACAAAATTTAAATACATTTTTGAGTTTGAACACACAGGCACAACTATCCTTCGTAAGATTGTTAAAAACCATTTGAAACAAATCAAATCGAAAATTGAGTGGCGTCCTGACGCGGATATTGATAATTTATGGTTTGCCTTGGGAAATATAAGACCGAGATTGAATACAAAAATTCTTTCATTCAAGATTACAATCAAAACTGTATCATGATATTTCAAAACCGCCTTGGTACTTGCCAGGCGGTTTTTTCTTATTCTATTTTTTTTGCTAAAAAAGTTTTATCACATCCTTTACCGTAATCACGAGCATCAACCCAATCAGGATGAAGAATCCTGCGGTATTCGCCCATTCGACGAATTTCTTGGGCAACGGTCGGCGGATGACCGCCTCGATGAGCGTGAATAGAATGCGGCCGCCGTCGAGTGCCGGAAACGGCAAAATGTTGATGACTGCCAGGTTGATGGAAATGATTGCGGCCAACATGATCACATACACGAATCCAATTTTCTGCGCATCCCCCACCAATCCCGCGAGTCCGACCGGCCCTGTGACCGTGCCGAGGCTCGCATGGCCCTGCACGGCTTCACCAAAGAAATTACCAAATGCCTTGAAGGTGTTAATCGTGCCAAACCATGCACTTTTCGCCCCCTCGCCGATTGCTGCGAAAAATCCTGTGCGATACGTGCCTACCACGTCGACCGCAACCCCGATCTGTTGTTTGCCTGACTCGTTATCGCTCGACGGCGTCACAACAATATCCCGGGTTTCCTTGCCGCGTTCGATTGTAATGGTTACCGTTTCTCCGGGCTTCGTATGTTGGATCGTAGCAATAAATGATTCCTGGGTGCCGTTCGTCAAAATCGCTTCGGGGGTGACCACGCGGATAACACGGTCCCCGGTTTTAATTCCTGCACCATCGGCCGGACGATCTGCCATGACCTGGAGCACCGTCAATTCCGGATTACGCAGCCGTTCCGGATGATCAATTGATGATGCGGGTGTCGGCGAACCAATTAGGTATGCCGTCGAAAACAAAAACCATGCCAAAAGCACATTCATCGTGACCCCTGCAATCAGCACGATGACCTGCTGCCACCACGGACGCGCAACGAGTGAGCGCTTGTAATCCTTGTCGAGTTCACCGTGCTCCAACGGATCCTCGCCGTGGATTTTTACAAATCCCCCAAACGGAATCCAGTTCAAGGTATATTCCGTTTCACCCCGCTTGAACAATGTCGCGGCGCGCGGCGGAAATCCCATGCCGAATTCATCCACCCGCACTCCGAAAAATTTCGCCGTCGCAAAATGGCCCAATTCATGGACGAAAACTAACAGACCGAGGATGATGATGAAAATAATTACTGACATAGGAAAAGTATAAGGAAAAAGTATAAGTGTAAGGTAGCGCCACCGCTGCGTACGAGGGGCGGATGCACTTTTTCGTAGGCATCCCGGAGGGACG
>CAYYES010000050.1:0-3317 GCA_964471025.1 uncultured Candidatus Saccharibacteria bacterium
CTATCGAGCGTATTTTTTCTGACAATCATGCGCGCCGGGATGAATCCGGCAATCAGGGTCACGATCAAGAGGATAACGAACCGAATCAGCGTTCCAGCTGGTTCAGCAACCAGAATCCCATCGGAAAACGGAAAGTTCAAGGGGTGTTTTGCAAATGCAGGAACCAATAGTCCGTACAAGATAATCGTGCCGAGGAGTGATCCTGAAATGGCATAAAACAAGGATTGGAGCATGTAGGAAAACTGAATGGCCTGTGGCGCAACCCCGATACCCTTCAGGATCCCAATGAACTTGCGTCGCGTCACCGCATTGATGAAAATGACGATAAAAATCGTAATTGATGCTACTACGATTCCAATCGCACCGATCATATTACCGAGCAGTGCAAACGCGGTTTTAATATCCGTCAAGAATTGCGGGATCGCCTCGTCAGCGGTTTGGATTTTCGCATAGCGATCAAATCCTGCACGCACCAAACTCTGCTTCAGCGCATCATCGGTTACGGAATCCGTTCCGAAAACTGCGATTTCATTTGCGTTTAAATCAGTACGATCAGCCAACCGCTGAAAATCGAGCATGTTAACATACGCACGGAATGAAACCTCGCCTACCTTGGATTTTACGATTCCCTTGACGATAAATTCCTGAGTCTTGCCGTTTACGGTAATTTTCACCGTATCGCCCGGATAGGTCCCATCCAACGAATCAAATCCGTCCCCGAACGATGATGAGAATCTCCGCAAGAGGTTCGAACCAAGGACGACATAACCCGACTGGCCGGGTTCCAAAAACGAACCTTCGGTTACGTATTTTGAAATATGTGAAAACGACTCCTCGCGCGCGACATCAATGCCGGCGAACTGCGTTCCGACGGTATCGGCAACTGCATTGAAATCATGCCGGGTCTTATAATTCGCCTCGACCGTTGCACCCTGCAGATATCGATCGGTATAGTTAGCCACGTTCGAATTAGCGCGGAGCGTAGCAATAATATCCTGGGTTTTTTCAATATTATTTTTCCCGGAAAGCGTCGTCATGATGACATCGCCCGTATATTGTTCCCGGTTCGCATTGTTTCCCCCGACAATGAGCCCAATCAAAATCCCCGATACAACAACCAGGTTTAAAAATGTCAGCGTCATGATAAACACGATGAGCGCCGTGGTCCAGCGGTTTGCGCGTTTCAATTGGCGGATACCGAGAAACATGCCGACCTTGAATGAGGTAGAGAGTTTGGACATGTGGGATCATTATACCAAAAAGAGCCCACGCAAAAAAGCCTCGTTTCCGAGGCTTTTTATTTCAACTCGTCCACCCTCATCTTCTCACCCTCACTCAAACCGCTCACTACCTCGACATAACTGTCGCTGCCGCGCAATCCTGTTTGGATCACTCTTTTTTCCGTTTTGTCATCATCGATCAGAACAAATACGTAGGCCGTATTTTTATTCGCGGGATCCGTATGGATGAAATTTGCCGGGATTGCAAGCACACCGTCTTTGCGAGCAGGAACAATCGTCGCCGTCGCCGTCATTCCTGAACGGACGCGGGCATCAGGGGCATCGAACACCACCTTGGTTTCATACACCGGAACACCGTCAATGATCGTTTCCGCGGGATTAATCGAAACAATGGTACCGCTGAATACTTGGTCACCGTAGGCATCCAATACTACATCTGCTTTCTGTCCGACCGCCAATTTCGCAATATCTACTTCGGGCGCCTTGAGCAGAACCTCATAATCGCTTTCGGAAATCAGGGTTATGGCCGAGGTAGTTGCTTCGGATGCTCCGACGCCGCTTGATGCGTTTTCTCCAACCTTGATAGTCACATTAGCAACCGTACCACTAAACGGCGCGACGATGCGACGCTTGGCAATCTGCGCGAGAATTGAATCCACACGCGCCTGAGCAATGGATGCCTCGGTGCTTGATGATGACACATCTGCCTGAGCATCCGCAATCACGCGATCACGCGTCGCAAGCGCCGACTGATACGCGTTGTAATTAGTAACATAGTACGCTGATCGTTTATTAGGAATTTCAACAATCCAATGCGTACCGGCATAATTGCTGGCCGTATCGAAACTGATATAGAGCCCCTGGGTCCCCAATGGTACCGATGTCGCTGAAACGGGACCGCTTGAGCCCGTTTCCAGTCCGCTGGTGCGGAACGAATACCCTGTTCCTGAATTGGATGGATAAATAGTCAGAACATATTTCCCCTCGCTGCCGCGATAGGTTCCTGTGATTACAGGCGGCTGGGCATCGGTATCAACATCTTCGGGCACCGCCTCGAGCCCTTCGGATAACAGGGCACGGTGTGCGTTTTCAACCAGTGCATTTTGTTCGCGCGTCACATTTTCCAAATTAACATTCGTATTCGCCAAACCGGCACGCGCAATGGTGAGCTGGGCATTCAGTTCCCCAGATTCAAGGGATGCGAGCACTTGCCCTGCAGAAACTTTCTGGCCTTCCTTGACCGGTACGGACGCAACACGACCGGAATCTGCAAAATTCAATTTGACCTCGGACCCCGACTGGGTGCGGCCCGACAACACGATTGTTTCCGCAATATCGCGACGCGCAACTACGGCCACCGACCTATCATCTGCCTTGGGTTTATTAATGGCAATAACAAGGATGATAACCACAATAATTGCGGCAATAATCCAAAATCGCTTGCGGCGTTTATTGGTGTTCCAGAAATCTAGAAGCCATGCTTTCGCTTTTGCAAAAAATGAGGTGGGTTGCATAGGGTTACAGTATATCAAAACAGAACAGAAAATGAAGTTGGAGATGTTCACGGGAAACATAAAACCCTCCTGCCATAATGCAGGAGGGTGTCCATTAGATTTTAAGATTTTACTTCGGCAGATTAGAAGTAACATATGTTACCACTTTTTCATTTTCGGCAATTTGAGCCGTTTTGTGCAGCAAGTAATGCTGTACCGTCAACTCAATCTCTTTTAACAAGTAAGCAATCGCATCCCTTTCGTTAGGCTTAGTTGCTAACAGAAATAGCTTTGCCGCTAGGCGCGTTTCCATACTTATCAAAGCGATATCATCGGCGGTAGGCGCCAACAGCAGCTCGTCTATGGCTTTAATTACCACAGGTAATTTTTCCATTATTACGGGCTTCATAGCCTCGTGGCTTTTTTCCGGCCCAACTTTCGCTGCTGCCTTAGCCATTGCATCCAATAATGTTCCTACCGCAACCCCGAGGGCTAATACTTTACTTGTTTCCATTTTATTCTGTTTTGTCACCCAGCTACCTTTGAAGTAGGACACTCATATAATGAGATATGCACTACACAC
>CAYYES010000051.1:0-3255 GCA_964471025.1 uncultured Candidatus Saccharibacteria bacterium
CGGCGAGCCGCGATGATGACAACCGTAATCAACAGGATGATGAGTACCCAACCAAACAATGTCTGTGGGAAAAATCCTGCACCGAACACCGATGCGCCGAGGACGGATTTGGATCCACCATGGTACGCGTCGCGGTCGCTCGCGGAAATCTTGCCTCCCTCGTAATAGAGGGTCGCGGTCGTTTTTACATCGCGATTCGTATCACCGATGGCGCGTGCCTTGAACGTAACTGATTTTACCGCACCTCCTGACGCAATACGTCCGATAGGTAGCGTGATCGTATTTGACGTTTCGTCATACTGGAAATCAGATTTGCTCGAGACATATTCATATTCTTCGGGCAGAACGACAGCCAATTCCGTGTTCATCAGACTCGTCGTGCGCGTGTTTTGGTATTGCACCGTAAATTCAATGATGTCGTCTTGTGATACGCGAGCCTGCGTATCGGTAATTCCGATCGCAACGCCGTTTGCGTGATTTGATCCGGCCGTGTAGATAGAAGACTTCACTGAAGAAGCAATTTTTGCGGTAGCTTTCGATGCTGTTACGGGATTTGTAGGCAGCGTTGCAATGGGTTCATTGGTAGGTGTCGCACCCAAGGGATCTGACGGCGTACCGGCCGATGCGACCGTTACCACACCATGGGTCGTAAACGTTTTCCATGCCGTTTTATATGTCTTGCCATTATATTTCATGACCGCACGATACTGATAGGTCGTCGCCTGGTTCAAGTGGTACAAGGTTGCCGCCGTAACGCGTGAACCCAGATTTTCCGGAACCGGAGTCGTTATCGCCGTATCACCTGTCATCTGGTTTTCGTATTCGAAATACACCATTGGATAGTGACCATAGCCATAAGAAGCGTTCTGGGAATCATACATAACGGTTACGATCGCCATAGTATTCTGGATGCCTGACGCACCCATGAGCGAAATGTTTGGCGTACCGGATGTGTTCGTCGATGACGAATTCGATGATGTACCTGACCAGTCTGATGCCGTGCCAGATGAGTCATTCATTGCAAGTGCATCATTCCCATGATTCGTACCTTCGTACAAAATTTGGTCCGTCGCAAAAGCCATCGCGGGAATGGCGAGAAATGCGGCGAGGGCAACTAGGTTTTTGGCGATAATCTTATTCATGCTTATATATTAGCATATTTATATTAAATTGTCAAGTATCTGAAACCACTAAAAGTCCTTATTTTCCAAGATAAAATCCCCAATTCGCACCCGGGTTAGTTTCCATAACACGGCTCCAACACCCAGCCGTTTCCCCAGTTCATGGACGATGCTGCGGATGTAAGTCCCACTTGAAACTGCAGTGCGAAATGAAACAACGGACATCATTCTATTCGGATCCTCGGCTTGCCAGGCTTGCCATGCGGCCCTGATCGCATCCTGGCGGAAATCGCCCGTCACGCGGCCGATCCGGTCGATGAGGTCGGCCGCGATTTCGCTTCGCGAAATCGCGGCCGTTTCCACGCCGTCCACCCCATACACCGTCACCATCCGTTTAGGAATATCCTTGCCATCCAATTCCCCGTTGCGCGCCAGTTGATGCATCTGCACGCCATCAATCGTTTTAGATGAATACGGCGGATAACATTGTTCAAAAGTGCCCACAAAACTTTCAAGAATTTTTTCCATATCTTCCGCAGAACCGGCTTTACTTCGTGCGAGCGCATTTTTCTCGGAACCCGTCGGTCGCAGCCATCCCTCGGGAATTCCTGCGAAAAAGTGCATCTCGCCCTCGTACGCATCGGTTTTGCTCCCTTCGGTTTGATTCTTGCCGCGCCCTTTTGTTGCCTTTGGCGAAGGGGGAATATTTGTATCTTGTATCTTACCTAACCCATCATATGTATCCGTACTCACACCGAACACCACCGTGGCACGGTACTCCTTGTCCAACCCCAAAAAATCATCCTTGCGATGAACCATGTCACCTGCCAACACGAGCAAGAGCCCGTCTGCCATCGGATCAAGCCTGCCTGCATAAGTCATAGGAACATCCGCATATTCAGGGTGCGCCGCACGAAACCGATTCATGCATTCCAGAGGCGTCTCGCCCACGCATTTTTCAAGCAGCAGCACATTCTTCATGGGGCGAGCATAGCACATTTCGCAATTGACTTGTCGTATAAAATAAGTACACTTATACCTACCAATGTCACGACCTGAAAAAGTGAAAATTAACAGCGCCATCCGCGCCGCCGAGGTTCGCGTCATTTCCGACGACCTGGGCAATTTGGGCGTGATGAAAATTCACGATGCGATCAAGAAAGCTCAAGAACTCGGACTTGATCTGATTGAAATTTCACCGGATGCGCAGCCGCCGGTTGCAAAAATCGCAGATTACGGAAAATTCATCTATTCCCAGTCCAAAAAACAGAAAGAGATCAAGGAAAAAACCAAATCTGCCGCAGCTGCAAGCCAGGTCAAGGAAATCCAGATCAAGGTCGGCACCGGCGAGGGAGACCTGACCGTCAAGGCGAAAAAAGCTGATGAATGGCTGGCCGAGGGTTCCCGCGTCAAGGTGGAACTGTACGTCAAAGGCCGCACGAAATACATGGGCAAAGAATTCCTCGAAGAACGCCTGTCCCGCATCCTGAAATTCATCACTGTCCCCCACCGCGTTGTAGACGGGTTCAAACAGAGCCCGAAAGGCATCGTGGTGACCATTGAAAAGACCAAGTAATGATTTGACATTATTTGGTCTTTTTGCTACACTGTGCCGGCTTATGAAAACGAACAAAATGTTCAGCAAGCGCCTCACGGTGACGAAAAATGGCAAAATCAAGGCTCGACGCCCGGGTTTTAACCATTTCAACGCCAAGCAGAGCCGCGCGAAACAGTTGAACGGCAAGGTGGAGAAAAATTTCACCATGAGCGCCAAGTCGACCGCTCGTTTCCTGCCAGGATTGGTCAAATAATATATGTCACGAGTTAAACGAGGAGTTATTTCCCTGAAACGCCGCAAATCGGTACTCAAGGATGCCAAGGGAATGCGGTTCGGCCGCAGCCGCAAGGAACGCGATGCCAAGGTTGCACTGCGCAAGGCAGGGGTCCATGCATTTGCCCACCGCCGCGACAAGAAATCAGATTTCCGCGGCCTCTGGATGGTTCGCCTGAACGCCGCACTTCGCCCATTGGGATGGAGCTTCAGCAAGTTCATCGACGCCGCCAAGAAAAAAGGCTTCGATCTGAACCGCAAAGTGTTGTCCGAAATCGCCCAGCAGAATCCTGCCGCATTCGA
>CAYYES010000052.1:0-2826 GCA_964471025.1 uncultured Candidatus Saccharibacteria bacterium
GCGCGAAGTAAGCGGATTTGCAGGAACGGGAAACATCCTCACTAGCGATGCCGTGTCGGACCTGTCATTAAAAAAATATACGGTACCTGAATCAAATACGTTTAGCATCACTACGCAAGCTGGAGAAACGTCATGTGCTCAGAACGTGAATGATCCAGATTGTAAATATGTGCTGGTTGTGGCACCGTCTACGGGACTCCTTGATCCGAATGGGTATTATTCCCGTGGCAAACCCAAGGGAATGCTTATTTACGAATGCAACGGGGCTTGTGACGAATCATGGAAGATCCTGAGCGATACGAGCGTCGGCGGTCAGCAGAATTCGGTAACGCTCGATTCCGGTGCCATGGCGACAGACCCGGCCACGACCTGTACCGACGAATCAGGCAATCCGATCGCAGGATGCTATAAATTGTATGACGGCTTGGTCAGCATCCTCGATAAACTGGGGCAGAAAGTAACCGTGGTTACGGGAGCGGAATCGCTCGGGGGATTCCTCAATGGCGTGATTGCGCTCATTATCGGAATCGGGGGAATTTCAACCCTGATCATGATCATGTACTACGGCTATCAGTACGGATTTGCGCGCAAATCAGGCAAGCCGGGCGAAATGGATGCCGCCAAGGAAGGAATATTCAAGGCGGTGATCGGATTTCTGGTGATTCTGTCGGTGTATGTGATATTAAATACCATCAATCCGGACATGCTGCGGTTGGTGCCGAATATCAACTACGCTCAACTTGATCAAGACGAAGCGGGTGACGGTATGGAACAAGATGCTGCGACCAGTGATGTTTCCACAACCGGTGCCGTTCCCAAAAGTTGCCCTGCAGGATTGGCAAAATACAAAACATTCATCGTATGCAAAACCATCTATGGCAAGTTCAAGAACATGATCGATGATGCTCAGGCCGACAATGTGATCCTGGGTGGCGGTGGGTACCGGTCAAATCAACAGCAAATAGCTTTGCGCATCAAAAACTGCGGAGGCAATACGGATTTCAATATATTCCAAAAACCCGCAAAACAATGCGTACCGCCCACCGCAAAACCTGGCACGTCCCGCCACGAAGCAGGGCTTGCGTTCGATTTCACGTGCAACGGCAACGGAATCATCAATGTGGGTGCTCGACCCGCCACGGCAGTTTGTTTCAACTGGCTTCAGGCTCATGCATTAAAATACGGGTTTAAAAACCTTCCGTCGGAAAATTGGCATTGGTCAATTGACGGCAGATGACCGCTCCGGCGGTTTTTTGTTGGCGCAGGGATGCGCGGGTGATACAATAGATGTTATATGGAACGTTCGTATGATTGGAAAAAAATAGCAATGGTCGGCATCGGCGTCATTGGCATCGTCGGTATCGTGGTATTTTTCACGACACGCGGTTCGCGTACTGCACCTACGGACACCCAGCCGGTGACGGACTTGTTTCCCTATGGGACGACGACCGGCGGGCAAAATGAAACAGGGGTCACCGTGACGAATGACGCGCCGCCAAGCGCTGATGCGCCACTTGAAAATCCGATCACGATGCAGTCAGCGCAGTCGTTGCGGCAGATTACGAATTATCCCGTAACCAATGCCTATGCGTGGGTTGCCAATAAAACGGTCAGCGAGCCGAAAATTGACGAGAAAACCGGCCAAACCGTTTTGGTGTCCCGCACCATACCGACCAATTATGTAACCTGGAACGTGAAGCAAACCGGCATCATGATGGAGGCCGAGGTAGCCGATCAGACCATTATCCAAACCCAGAAAACCATCACCCAGGTTCCCGCCGCCGAGGAGTTATGGTTCGGAAATGCCGGCGGAACGCTCATTTATCGATTATGGAATGATGCAACGCGCACGATTGATTCGTTCCGCGTCACGATTCCTAAAAAGGCCGCGACAAGCGATTATTGCATGGTCGCATTTACCCAGGAAACCAAACAAGGATCCAAGGGTCCGCAGGTGGCTGAGCTTCAAAAATATCTCAACGGTAAACTTGGTTTGGGATTGGTGGCAGACGGATCATTTGGTCCGAAAACGACGACGGGATTGAAACGATTACAAGCAGGATTACTGGTTCCGAAAACGGGAATCATGGATGCGGCGACGCGCGATGCCGCGAATGCCGATTGTCAGAATGTGCGCACCGCGGCAATCGCCGATGCGGCAAAACCAATCAAGGTCAACGGTTCGTTTATTGCAACCAACATCCTGCGCGGTGCCGTATCGCCAACCGGACTCAATTTGTTTTACTTGCTTAAAACGCCGACCGGAGTTGCCGGATATACGGCACTCGCCGACGGCAGCCAGCCGAAAAAAATCTTGGACTCAGAATTTACGGAATGGATGCCTCAATGGGTCAACCCGACAACCATTGCGATGACGACGCTTGCCACGCGCGAAGCGGACGGATACTTGTATTTCCTAAACCCGGCCAATGGCAATTTCCGCAAGATCCTTGGTCCGATCCGGGGATTGACCACGCTCGTGTCTCCGGACGGAAAAACAGTGCTCATGAGCGCATCAACCGATACGGGATTTGCGAGTGCCCTGTACGGCGTGGAAACCGGTACGATTACGAAACTCGATCTGGCGACGATTGCATCGAAATGTGCCTGGGGATCCGCAACCATTCTGTATTGTGCCGTTCCTCAATCGGTGCCCCAGAACAAATATCCTGATGCATGGTACCAGGGCATCGTATCGTTTAATGATGCATTGTGGTCCATTGATGCAAAAACAGGCACGACGCGCGTTGCATCGGTTCCGCCGCAGTCGATGGATATGACGAAGGTAACGATCAGTCCTGATGGAGCCTATGCCTACTTCATCAA
>CAYYES010000053.1:0-2740 GCA_964471025.1 uncultured Candidatus Saccharibacteria bacterium
ATAATCCTGACATTACGGGCGTTTCCGTATCGTCAATTACCCGTACGAGCGCGATCGTGAACGTATCCGCCGATGAACCGGTATCGGTCGTCGTTGAATACGGCACGTCGGACGATTACGGAAAATCTGCCAAAGAATCCGATTACGCTCGTTCGCAGAATGTTGCACTGCTTAATTTGGCATCCGGTACGCGCTATCACTATCGCGTGACGGTGCGTGATGCGGCAGGCAATGCGACGACGTCTGACGACCGCACGTTTATGACGGATGACGGTTCCGGTAACAACGATGAAAACGATGTTCCGAAAATTTCAACAATGGAGGTTTCGGCCATTACTACTACATCTGCCGTGATCAGCTGGAATACGGATGAAAACGCGAGCGGTGTCGTGGAATACGGCACGACGATCGATTACGGTTCGTCGGCAGCGGCAACCGCAATGCGCATGAATCATTCGGTAACGCTGCGCAACTTGAAATCTGATACGATCTATCACTATCACATCGTGGCGCGCGACGCTGACGGCAACCGCAAGGTGTCCGACGATCGCACGTTCCGCACGGACAAGGGTGACGTGACCGCGCCCGCGATTTCAAACACGAACGCCATGACCATGGCTGACGGTTCGGTGCGCATTACCTGGGACACCGATGAGCGCGCCACATCGCGCGTCTACTACGGATCCTTGCGACCGGTGGTGATCGGCACGGCGCGCATTGCCGGCAGCAATGAATTAGTAACGAATCACAGCGTAACGATCGGCAATTTGGCCGCGAACGCAACCTACTATTTCATCCTTGAATCAATCGACGCGAGTGGCAACATCCGCACGTCGGCTGAAATGACTTTTGTCACGAGATAGGTAGGCCGCAAAAAATCCCGCTCCGCGGGATTTTTTGCGGCCTCATCAAGAAAAACTCAAGACCCGTATCTACACGCTTCGCGCCTACCGTGTTCCGCGCTATAATGCGCCCTATGACGCAATCATCCGCGCTCGCCATTATGAAAATGGGCCACAATGTGTTTCTGACCGGCAGCGCCGGGGCGGGGAAAACGTTCGTCCTGAATTCCTATATCCGATATTTGCGCGAACACGCGGTAGAAGTCGCGGTGACCGCATCGACCGGGATTGCCGCGACTCATATGGGCGGGATGACGATTCATGCGTGGTCGGGAATCGGTATTCGCGATACGCTGAGCGATTGGGATATTGAACTCATGCAAGAGAAAAAATATCTGTGGGACCGTTATGACAAGGCGCGCGTGCTCGTCATTGACGAGGTGTCGATGCTCTCGGGTGCGTTCTTGGATAACCTGGACCGGTTGTGCCGGGCATTTAAACGATTGCCCGATGCGCCGTTTGGCGGATTGCAGGTGATTTTATGCGGGGATTTGTTTCAGTTGCCGCCGATCAGCAAAAACGAGCAGTCAGATTTCGTGTTCACTTCAAACGCCTGGAAAAATTCCGGATTTGCCATGTGCTATCTGACGGAGCAGCACCGCCAGGATGACCCTGAATTTTTGAACGTGTTAAACGCCATCCGTGCCAATACGATTGATGAATACCACCGCGAGATATTGGAATCCCGCTTGCGCGAATTTGATGCTGATGATTTTTCGGGCGTGACGAAACTCTTCACCCATAACGCGGACGTGGATGCGATTAACAACGCGCAACTGGCGACGATTAACGAACCCGAAGAAACATTTTTGATGACCCATAAAGGTAAGGGGAATTTGGTGGAAACATTGAAAAAAAGCTGTCTGGCGCCCGAAGTTTTGAAATTAAAAATCGGCGCCGAGGTAATGTTCGTGAAAAACAATTTTGAAAAGGGATACGTGAACGGAACCCGTGGCACGGTCATCGATTTTGATGTGGATGAAGGGTGGCCGATCGTGAAAATGCTCGATGGGGACGAGGTAACCGCATCGCCCGAGGAATGGGCGGTCGAGGATGATGGGAAAGTGTTGGCGCAGATTACCCAGGTGCCGCTGCGGCATGCTTGGGCAATTACCGTACACAAATCCCAGGGCATGAGTTTGGATGCGGCCGTCATCGACCTGTCGAAAAGTTTCGCATACGGAATGGGGTATGTGGCATTGTCGCGCGTCCGTAATTTAAACGGTCTCCACCTGGTCGGGTTTTCCGAACATGCGCTTGCGGTTGATCCGCGCGTCCTTGCCATTGATGCCTCGCTTCAAAATTTATCGCACCGCGCCGAATCGCGGCTGGCGGAAATTTCTGAAACGGAGATTAAGAAATGCCACGATGAATTTATTGTGCGCGCCGGCGGCAAGCTCGAGAAAATAAAAGTGACCAAGAAAACCGTCAAGGAAAAAGCGCCCAAAACGCACAATTGGCAGGTGTCGTACGATTTGATCAAGTCAGGCAAAAGCATCCGCGAAGTTGCGCAAGAGGTTGATTTTGTGACCGGGACCATTATCGGACATTTGGAACGCGCCCGCGACGAGGGTCATGATATTTCATTTTCCCATATCAAGCCCGCACGCGAAATCATCGAGGATGTGAAACATGCATTTGATGCGGTCAGAGATCCTGATGCGGAATATGATGCAGTCAAACTGACCCCGGTGATGCGCTACCTGAACCAGGCAGGCAAGGAGTATTCGTTCGATGACATCAAACTTGAGAGGCTGTTCTTCTAGGTCTATACTTCGCCGTATGAAAAGACTCGTTTTTGACATTGAAACCATTCATGCGGACGGGGTTTTGTCCCA
>CAYYES010000054.1:0-2691 GCA_964471025.1 uncultured Candidatus Saccharibacteria bacterium
GATAATCGTTAGCTATTTTTGTTGTTCTTTATAACAAAGGTATTTGATGACCCTTTTCGAGTGCTCGAACTAGCACTCGACTCTGTGACCCTACCGGGAATCGAACCCGGCTTCCAAGATTGAAAATCTTGTGTCCTAACCGATAGACGATAGGGCCGCGTCTTTTTGACTGGAAAACTATAGCATGGTTTACGGAAAAAGAAAAGAGGGGTGACGATGGTCACCCCTTTACTTGCTTTACGTATTATTTTTTCTTCTTTTTTGCTTGTTCAATCTGGTATTGTTTGAACGTGTTCGTATACCATACCAGGCCAGCAGGTGATAGAAAGGTAGCCGATCCCATCCATATTTTAAAATCATTCGCGGAAATGAGGCGATTATCAAGCATTGTTTGAAACACCTCACCAGCCTGCTTATCCTTGAGCCAAGCGAGCGCGTACACGATGTCGAAAAGAACTTTTTTCATAGCATCGGACCAATCGCGATTGATCTCGCCTTCTTTGGTGGGTCGTGTATGACCGCCCCCCCCCAATTTAAAATAGCCTCCAAGGTCTGCTGGTCAAAAACCAGGTCCTGTCCTTTGGATTCATACAAGGAAACGATCGCAAGCCATCGGCACTGCAGCAGGTTATAGAGGTTTTGATATTCCTCGGTTACAAATAGTACCGGTTTCGCCGCTATAGCCGCGTCTTCTTTCTTTTCTTGTCCGTTCATATCTCTTGGTTTTTTGTTTGAATTTGTTTGTCCCACCTTACCACCCTTGAAAAATAACGCAACCTACGCTACAGTACCCCCTATATGCGCGGTTAGCTCAGTTGGTAGAGCATCCCCTTGACGTGGGGAGGGTCACAGGTTCGAGTCCTGTATCGCGCACAAAAAACTGGCCCGAAGGCCAGGTGTTCACATTAGCTTAACGAAATGAGAAACCGCGCATACCCATACAGCGCTACTAAAACAGACTGAGGCTTGTTTAAAATATCTGTATCGATCACTAAATGATAATTGACGGGATTGGTATAATCATAGTTATACGTTTGCAAATAGGCTTTCATATCCTTTTCATCACGCTTCATAATTGCCTGTTTTGCTTCCTCGTAGGAAGCGTGACTAGAAGAAGAGATGCGTTCTCCCTGTTTTACATTTAATGCACGACGAGTGGCCTGCTCTAGCGATACTTTCATATAGATACGAAATATTCTAACCGGATCGACCTTTTCAGCCGTAAATCCTGCCAACCTTCCCTCTGATACCCTGCGTGAATTAGTTCGCATCTCTTCCTCCTGCTTATCATCGGTCATCTTGTCATAGGCAGCTCTCCCGGCAATATTATCGCCAAAACTTGCTACCAATTCTTCAATGGTCATGCCACGCTCAGCGGCTAGTAATCTCGTAATATCATTACCACAAGAAAAACTACCGTACCCGAGTAATGTCGCTAGGCCGTTTACCACTGATCCTTTTCCGGAATAACTTTTACCGCTCACCGTAATTTTGTGCTCGGTTTTTGCTATTGCAGCCAGAATCTCTATTGCTCCTGCCTGAGGCGTCGGGCATGAAGAGAGGGTGAACGATTTTCCTTCTCCTAAAATGTTTGCGTACTCGCCGGCAAGTTTTAAATTAACATTTCCAAGAAATGCAACATTTTTTAGATCAGAAAAGACCGTAACGTGAAAAAAATCGCGCGATAAATAATTGCACTTTGGCAATCCCTCTGCCAGGTCAGCCACCTGCTCTACACTGGGAGTCAAATTAATTACCATAAGGATGTCTTCTGAAATGTTTTGCAGTGATTCCAATTTTTTCTCCATCAATAGCTTGTTAGAACTCGGCACCGAATGCGCTGCACCAACATAAATTTTTTCTCCATGCAACACCTTTACGGTTTTACCGGCTTTTCTGTAGAAAGCTATCAACCATCCAATAGTAGTTGCGGCCGTATCGCTTTTTTGAAAATTTACGAGTATTAGTTTTTTCTTCATACAGTCATTTGGTTTAGAATGAGGTAAAATTTACAGAAAAATACCACAACTGGAAACCCGAGTCAAATCATGCTACAGTACCCCCATGAACATCCTCGCGATCGAAACATCGTGCGACGAGACCGCGATTTGCCTGTTGCAAGCAACGGAAACTCCTGACGGGATTTCTTTTGCGATTCTGGGAAATATGACCCATTCACAGGTGGACGTACACCGCGAATACGGCGGCGTATTCCCCGCACTGGCGAAACGCGAGCATCAGAAAAACTTGCCCATTGTTTTAGAGCAGGTACTGAAGCAAGCGAGTTCCCCCTCCTATGTAGGAGGGGGCCAGGGGGTGGTACCCACCATTGATTACATTTGCGTCACATCGGGCCCGGGACTCGAACCTGCACTGTGGACCGGAATTGTTTTCGCGCAGGAACTTGCGAAAAAGTGGAACGTGCCTGTAGTGCCTGTAAACCATATGGAGGGACACGTTTTATCAGTGCTCGTCCCCCCTCTCCTTGCAGGAGAGGGGTTGGGGGTGAGGTTTGATGTTGCCCACAATTTCTCGTTTCCCGCGCTTGCACTGTTGATTTCCGGAGGTCACACAGAATTGGTTCAAGTGAACGCAATTGGCGACTATGCCATCATTGGCAAAACATTAGATGATGCCGTTGGTGAAGCATTCGACAAAGTCGCGCGTATGATGGATCTGCCGTACCCCGGC
>CAYYES010000055.1:0-2591 GCA_964471025.1 uncultured Candidatus Saccharibacteria bacterium
CCTTGTGGTTTCCAGTTTAGAAATACAAAGTCAGGTACTTGTTTTGCAATATTAAGAACGTCTTCAAAAGTTATATCGGTACCTTTTCTAAATTCGTGAGTTTCAAATCGACGATTTCCCGGCTTATTTAAACCGTCAGCAATTTGCATGGCTGGTAGCATCGCGGCTGGGTTCATATCAATTACTTTCTTCATATACTTGTTTTTATTTACCTTCTAATATATCATCTAAAAATACTATCGTCAAGTAACATTCTATTAATTTCAAAATGAAAGATAGCTATTACAACACCATAATCATCGGCGCCGGACCATCCGGCATGATGACTGCAGGAATCGCTGCACAACGTGGGCAGCGGGTTTTGGTGATCGAAAAAAATGCCAGGATGGGCGAGAAGTTGCGCATCACGGGCGGGGGCAGGTGCAATGTTACGAATGCCGAATTTGATGTGCGAAAATTCTTGTCGTTTTATGGTGAAAATGAAAAATATCTGCATTCCGCGTTTTCGCAATTTGGCGTGCAGGACACGTTTGATTTCTTTGAAAAACTTGGCTTGCCACTGGTCGTGCAGGCACTGAACCGTGCATTTCCCAATACCGAACGCGCAGCAGATGTGTATTTCGCGCTCGAGAAATTTCTGAAGGATAATAATGTTGATGTCATCACTAAAAGCCCTGTTACAAAAATACACACCGACGGAGGTGTAATTACCGGCGTCACTGCGGGAGGAAAAATTTACACCGCAGATTCATTCGTATTAGCAACCGGTGGTGTATCACATCCCGAAACCGGGTCAACCGGCGATGGGTTCACATGGTTGCGCGACTTGGGACATACGGTTGCAGATCCGACGCCAAGCATTGTGCCGCTGGCCGTCAGTGACGCATGGATCAAGTCATTATCGGGCAAGAGTTTTGATAATGCCAAAATTATTTTTTTCGTCGAGAAAAACGGTGTGCGTACGAAATCGTTTGCAAAAACCGGGCGCATCCTGGCGACGCATTTCGGATTGTCAGGTCCGATGATTTTAAATTCCGCACAGGCTGTAGACGACCTTCTGCACGAAGGATCAGTAACTGCCGAAATTAATCTATTTCCCGGCATGGACGCCGGTGCTGTGGAACGACAGGTTGTACAGATTTTCGATGCCAATAAAAACAAATCATTCAAAACCGTCTTCAAAGAATTGGTTCCTGTTGGAATGGGATCGGGAATTATTCCACTTGTCGATTTTATCGATCACGAAACAAAGGTTCACAGTGTGACAAAGGATGCTCGCAAGCAATTAGTGAGATTATTAATGGCACTGCCGGTGCATATCATTGATTTAATGGGATTGGACCGCGCCGTCGTTGCCGACGGTGGTATTCCACTTGATGAAATTGATACCAAAACCATGCGATCAAAAAAGGTTTCAAACTTGTTTATCACTGGCGATCTATTGCACGTAAACCGTCCCACAGGCGGGTATTCATTACAGTTGTGCTGGACGACAGGATATGTTGCGGGTATGCATGTCTGACGGTAATTGGTGTACACTAATCCCATGAATGGTTTCGCCGCATGTAAAACGCCCGCACAGATTCAGGATTATTTGAACGAGCTTGCATTTAATTTCGAGGAGAACAGTGGCACGCTGTCATCGCCGCAGACGGTAGTTGACCGCGGCAGCGCGCATTGTTTCGAGGGTGCGATTTTGGGCGCCTATCTATTATCGACGCTCGGGCATCAGCCGCTCGTCATGTGTTTGCAATCTACGAAGCATGATTTCGATCATGTTATTGCGCCGTTTCGCATAAACGGATATTGGGGCGCGCTTTCCAAAACCAATCATGCGGTGTTGCGGTACCGGGAACCGGTTTACGCCACGATTCGGGAATTAGCCATGTCATATTTCCATGAATATTTTTTGGCTGACGGAACGAAAACCTTGCGCCGCTATTCAGACCCGCTTGACCTGTCTATTTTTTCAGACGATTGGGCCCATAGCCCTGATGACTTGTGGGGGATAAACGAGGAATTAGACGCAGTGCCGTATCACGATATCGTGCCCCCATCGCTCGTGAAATCCTTGCGCAAGGCTGATCCCATTGAACGGAAAGCCGGGGAGATTGTCGAGTGGAAGCCCCGCGGCAAGCGTGCTAAACTGTAGGCCTATGACTATTATCGCACTTATCGGACAGATTCTGTTGGGTGGTTTTTTCATCTATAACGGATTCGGCCATTTGAAAAATTTGAACGCATTAACCGGATATGCCGTATCAAAAAACGTGCCGCAGGCAAAATTTGCGGTCATGTTTACGGGGCTCATGCTCCTGGTCGGCGGCCTCTCGATCCTCACCGGATTCATGGTTGAAATCGGCGCATGGATCCTGGTGCTGTTCCTCGCCGTTACGACCTCTATGATGCATCAGTTCTGGAAATCTACCGACCCGATGCATAAAATGTCGGAACAGGTGCAGTTTGCGAAAAACATCGCACTCATCGGCGCGCTCCTCATGATTGTTGTCGGAAAATAGCGCTGTGCATAACCCCCTTGCGGGGTTTTTGCATGAGGGGGATAATGGTAGTCCTCGGTCGTACATTATTCG
>CAYYES010000056.1:0-2575 GCA_964471025.1 uncultured Candidatus Saccharibacteria bacterium
ATGAAATCTGCTGGACCGGTTCAAGATTCAGGATTCTGGACGGATTTTAAAACTTTTGCCTTTCAGGGAAACATGATCGACCTGGCGGTCGGTATCGTTATTGGTACTGCACTCAATGCGGTCGTGAACTCACTGGTGAACGACGTCATTATGCAGGCGATTGCAGCCGCATTCGGCAAACCGGATTTCAGCGCAATCGTCTGGGGCTCGGTGCGCATTGGATCGTTCATTACGCAAATCTTGAATTTCCTGATTGTTGCCTTGTCCGTATTTTTCGTACTGAAATTCGTGCTGCGTAAAAAAATTGAGCAAAAATAGCCCAGGGGCTATTTTTTGGGAATGAATTTCATGGAAACCGAATTGATACAGTACCGGTCGCCGGTTGAAATAACTCCAGGTTTAAGCGAGGTGCCCTGCGCAGGACCATCGGGAAATACGTGTCCCAGATGGCCTCCACACCGAGAACAAACGGCCTCGATGCGGTGCATGCCATGGCTGAAATCCTCCGAAAGTTCAATGCTCCCTGGAACCGCGCGATCAAATGCGGGCCAACCACAACCTGAATCGAATTTGTAATCGGCGTTAAACAATTCCTGTCCGCACGCCGCACAGACATAGGTACCTTCGTCAAACGCATGATCATATTCGCCCGAAAACGGCGCCTCGGTACCCTTTTCCCGGAGCACCGCGTACTGTTCGGGGGTCAGCACCTGCTTCCATTCGGATTCGGTTTTGGTTATTTTTCCCATAGTTATTAGAAAATGAATTTGGTAATAGCTGCCGCGGCCAATACGATGCCGATGACACCCAAAATGGCGCCCGTGTAATAATTAATGCGCTCCACAACTGCATGGCGGTTATTTTTGCGCAAATGGCGGATCAGTGCACCAATGCCGTACCACAACAAACATGTGCCTACGGGGATACCGGCAATAAATACCATAACACCCTCGAACCCGACCGACTCCTTGCCAACAATTTTTGCAAGAATGGAAAACGTCAGCACGAACGCAAAAATCATCGTGGGGTTCAGGAAATTGATGAGGAACGTGGACACGATGTCCTCTATGGGATGGTTTTCCACCTCGCCCTCGCCAAGCGCAAGTTTCGTACGAATGGCATTCACACCTAGATAGATCAACACCAACCCTGCCCCGATTTCAGTATAGGTGGCAATCGACAATAAAAAGTGCTGGATTTTGTGCAAGCTGAATCCGACGATGACCGCGTAAAAAATGTCGGAAATGGATGTGCCAAGCGCGGAAATCATGCCGGATTTCATGCCGAACAAATAGAACCTGCGAATGATGACGAATCCAACCGGCCCGTACGGCAACGCGATGGCTGCGCCGGCGACAATACCAAGGAGAAATAAAGGTAACAACATAACAATAATACTAGTATAACCTATTTATTTTATTTCAAACTAATCCAATAATGGCATTCCGGTTTTCCTTCGTGGGAGAAAGTTTTGGTCAACCTTCCTCCGTTTGCTTCAATAGTTTTGCGCGATGCAATATTGTCTGCGTCGCAAGTCAGAAGCACTTTTTTGTATCCCATCTTTGCCACTTTCCTCAAAACCAAACCAAGTATCGCCGTAGCATAACCCTTGCCACGTGCCGACGGTCTCACGGCATACCCAATGTGACCACCCAACACTTTAAGTTCTGCGTTTAATCTGTGACGAAATGAAATACGCCCGACAACTTTCGTTCCAACTATTCCCCACCAAACCGTCTGGGGCACCCGTCCTTTTTTGAGCCCCACCCCTAATCGATCCTCTCGCAGCCATTTGAAATATTCTGGTTTACGCGACGCCGCTAAATGCTTCTCGTATCCTGCGTAATCACTGTGATTTTTAGGCATATCAGCAAGCACTTCTTCTTGGAATGTGATCCAGCTCTTGAGATATTTTTTACACGGCAATACGAGCCTAATCCCTGTTTTTTTCATGCCGCCAGTATATCGCATTTTTTGGAAAATATGCTAGGATACGCTGGCATCTGGAGGCGTCGCATAGCGGTCTAGTGCACCGTCTTGGAAAGGCGGCAAGGGTAACACCTTCGAGAGTTCGAATCTCTCCGCCTCCGCATTGACAACCTGGTAGTTTCGCGACCTATATCCCTATGGAAATCGTGCGACCCACAAAGGTTACTCAAATAAAAAACTGACAACAGCGTTGTCAGTTTTTTATTTATTCAAAATAGTAAACTCGTATTCGGGTAGGAATAATGTTTCCATTCCGTCACCATAACCATTCAATTTATCTTTCTTTTCTTCTGTATAGTGCGGAATAAGTCGAACTGGAAGAATTTCTAATCCTTTTAATACTTTATCTGAGTTTGGGCTATAGAAATAAGTACATAGGATATTTGCCCCAGCCGATTCTCCTGCGACAATCTTATCTTTAAAATATTCTGAGATATTTCCGAAAGGTTCTAGTGCTTGTAATAGGTTCGTACTTGTTCCACCGTGAAAATAAATAACTTCGGCTTCTGTGAGTTGTTTGAGAAAATTTTCTTTTGTTGCGACCGTAATATGTAACTCTTTTTCACCTGCAACATTCTGAAATTCT
>CAYYES010000057.1:0-2421 GCA_964471025.1 uncultured Candidatus Saccharibacteria bacterium
GAGACAAGCTACGTCTTTAACAAAATCTCCGACTTGCCGGAATCTAAATCGAAATTGAAACGTGCGATCAATGAACGCATACAGCTTTTGTGTGCTTCGTATATATCCCTCGCTTCTTTCATTCCTGATGAGGATGCCGAATACCTCATGGGTCTTCATAGAAAGCAGAAGAAAAAACGGTCTATCAAAATTATGATGCGGATGCTGAAAGAAATGGATAAACTGGAAAAAGAGATTCGCAATTTTGATCCATTTTCCCAATTATAAAAAATTGCGCGAACTCGCTTCGCGAGTAAATGCCAAAGGGTCAAAGAACCCAAGAGCCAAAGAGTCAGAAAAATACAAAGAGACAATAGGTTTAAGATTCAGACTTGCGAAGACGGAACACGAACTTGCGGTCCGGATCCCACTCGTAGGCGGGTTTCGCCCAATTGTTGTTCAGCCACAAACCATCGCCGTAGCGCTCGAGGCTGAAGACGCTCGGGCCGCCGTTGGAGTCAGCGATTTGCTTCATGCCGATACGCACCCATTCGTTGAGTGGCTGATTTTTGTATTTGAGACGATAGTTAGGACCAGTGTCAGGCGGGCATAGTTCAAGACCGAGATCTTCCGCGCGTTTGTAAATTTCATCAGTGGTTGCGCTTCCGGTAAATCCAAGGTCGCCGACGGTAAGACGGATAAGGGTTGCCTCTTCGCGAGTCTTGCCTGGAACGAAGTCGTGGTTTTCCATCATGGATTTTGCGTAGTCTGAAATGTTGATTCCAGCCACTTCCATTTCAGAAATGAGCTGTTCTTTTGATTTGCCACCGATCTCAATATTTTCTCGGCGGATTTTCTTCTCAGGAAATGAGGTGTATACATGCTCAAGTCCCTCCGGCAGTTTTTGGAATATGCCTGGCTCAAGCTGACCGACATATGCTTTGGTGTCTTTTGTGATTTGACTAGGAATGTGGGCAATTTCTTCTTTTGTACAGTCGAAAATAACAAGCATGTCCTCTTCGGTATTTCGTCCACGCCTTAGTTCGGCAATACGCGGATCAGTTTGATATCCGAAGCCTTCGATTGATGAATTGATTTCGTAGAGGAATACGAGATCGTCTTTGTTGAATGGTTCGTCTTGTTCGTGTTTCTGGTCAAGAAGCGTCAGTGTTTTCATATCCGCGCTTTTCTTGCGGTATGCATCCGCTTCACCGCCGAATTCCTGAAGTTTAGTATCAAGCACTTCCTGCATGATCGGTTCTACGCCTTGGTGCGGCAAGATGCCTCTCACTTCGCCGATTCTATTGTTGCCCTCCATACGAATAGCAAGGCGAGGCTGGGTCGGTTCACCATTTGAATCATTGGTGTAGTACACATAAAAGTCGCCATTCTCGATTTGCGTTTCTGCGGTCGATTTTCCGGCGGTACACCAGCCGGTTCCTTTGCCCTCGAGCGACTCAAACAGTTTCTCGGCATCGCCCTCAGCTCCTTGAGTATATTTTTTCCATTCACCTTTAACTTCCTCACGGTTTTCCATCGAGGCCGCAAGAGATTTTGAAATGAGTTCGGCGTAGAGTGCTGGAAATTTCTTTGAAAATGCCTCGCGAATTTCTGGTTCTTTGAGATTCTTGTTATCTTCCTTTACTTTGAGATAGATATCGGCGATCTGCGCGAGCGGCTCGCGGTAAATATCAGGATACGGTGCAACGGTTGAGTCGGTGCGCTTTTTGAACTCACCGCGTTCCTTGTCGAACTGGGACAGCTTGGTAATGTTCTTCCAGACGAAATATTTGAACCATGCGGGATATACGGCATCATTCGAGGAGAGATAGTCCATCCACGCATCAAGGGATGCGCGCTGGTCTTCGATAGCGACATCCATCATCTGTTCACGGACATTTTCTGGAATTTCCTCTACAGCCTGACCGCGCTCGCGGGCGATGCGCTTTTGGAGTTCAAAATATGATTCAGGAAAATTCTCTTTTTTGATTATGAACGCATCGTAAATTTTGTCGCGAAACATATCGAGATTGCGTTCGCGTTTCTTTTCATCAGGATTGAGAAAAACATTCTCAAGACGATCCATATACGCTTCGATGCGCTCTGACGGATCGTTCGGCATTTTCTCTCCAGTCTGCCGTTCCTCTCGCACAACGGCTCGATTTACCTCAGGAGTTGTCTGAAGTTCCGGACTTTTCATGTGGAGCGGATGTTTTTCCATATATGGCTTGCATTATAGCATAAATTAGTGTGAAAAGAAGGTCTTTTTTGGTATACTATCATTAGATTGGTTACATTGAACGGCTACGGTTTTTCAAGACCAATTTACTTCGTGTAGATTGAGAGTCCGCCCGGCTACGGTTTGGCGGAGAGGATGTACATAGAGGTCTTAAAAAGAAAAAACTTGGTGCGACGCGCTGGTTGATTTTCGATCACGCATAA
>CAYYES010000058.1:0-2314 GCA_964471025.1 uncultured Candidatus Saccharibacteria bacterium
TACCAGAACCACGTACCTGGCTATCTACCTCTTATCCAAGAAGACCGGTTTTTCACTTCTTAATCCTCGCAAGAGGATTTTTTGTTATACTTTGTTTATGAAAAAAACCCTCATTTCTATTCTAGTCGTCATGGCGGCACTGACCGCCTTGGTATTTTCATTGAAATTGGACAAACGCGGCACACCTGCACCGGTAGGGCAGCAGCCCACCGAAACTCCGTCTGCGTATATGATTACCCGCGAACCAACGATGGTATCCGTCGCTGAGGATTCATACCTGCTCGGCATCGGCGGATCCTATCCGCAATTTCCGCAGGCAGATGCCGCGTTTAATGCGAAAATCGCAAAAATGGTAACGGACGAGATCACTACGTTTAAAAAGTCTGCCAACGATGACTATCAGGCGCGTTTGCAAACCGGCGGGGATGAATTCAGAAAAGAATTCGAGCAGGGCGGCATGTACACCATGAATGTCAAAATGGAATTGGTGCAATCAAATGACCGTTATATCAGTTTCGTCATCCGCATCGAGGGATACACCGGTGGTGCCCATGGCTACCATACGATCACCAGTTTTAATTATGATGTGGCCGCAAAAAGGGAACTTGCGATTACGGATTTTATTACCCTCGCTGACGCATCAGCACAATCACGCGAACAGCTCAAAAAAGTTTTTGCGGATAATAGCGACGCGGCAACATTCGAAAGTTTTGCCATGGATGGCACCGATCCGAAAAAGCCCGAGAACTTCGCAAATTTCACCTTCACGAATGACGCCGTGAAAATCTATTTCAATGAATATCAGGTGGCACCGTATGTGTATGGGGAGCAGAGTACGACAATTCAGAGAAAATAAAAGTGCACCCCTAGGGGTGCTTTTTTAATATCTTTTTCTTTTTTTACAATCGGCCAATTCGTCTTTGATAAGCTCAAAAAATAGCATACCAAGGGGGGCGATAAAACCAAATGCCACCAGGTTTTCTACTATTTTCGAGGTATCAGAAGTATGGCCTGAACCTACGGAAAGAATAATCATTCCGGCCGCCAATAATGCATAAATTACTTCTACGGCCAGTGAAGGCATTCGGTCATCCTCCGGTTTGGTAATAAAATACCGGATAAACGTTACAAAGAAAGTCGCCATGGCAAACAGTATCCAAATAATAAAAGGTATATCATATTTCATATGCGGTTGTTTTAGGTCATGATACCACACCTTGCCAATTCTGTGAAGCGGGCGTATAATGCCGAGTCATGAAGAAGAAAGACATTCCGTCAGCCGCCGGTTTTGCGACTGACGCAGCCATTGTGATCAAGGGCGCCCGGACACATAACTTGAAAAATATCGATGTGACCATCCCGCGCGGCACCATGACCGCAATTACGGGACTTTCGGGTTCCGGAAAATCATCATTGGCGTTCGATACTATTTTCGCCGAGGGCCAGCGCCGCTATGTTGAATCATTGTCCGCGTACGCGCGCCAATTTTTGCGCCAAATGTCCAAACCTGACGTGGATGAAATTACAGGTCTTTCACCGGCGATTTCCATCGACCAAAAATCCCGTTCAAACAACCCGCGTTCGACCGTTGCGACGATTACGGAAATCTATGACTATCTCCGAGTGCTCTATGCGCGAGTAGGCAAGCCGTACTGTATTGAGTGCGGGAGAAAAATCGAGAAGCTTTCTACCGAGGAAATTTTGAATTTGATTAACGAGAAAATTAAAAAATTCTCTTCAAGCAAGAAGGGTAAAAAGGAAGTAATGGGCGTGCAGTGGTCAGATGTGCATGTCCAAATCCTTGCACCAGTGGTGCGCGGAAGAAAAGGCGAGTACTACCAGATGTTGTATGACATGCTCGGCAAGGGGTTCATTCGCGCGCGCATCGACGGGCGCATGCACAGCCTGCGCGAGAAAGTGAATCTCGACAAAAATTCAAAACACGACATTGATTTTCTGGTGGACGAAATCGCGATTCACGAATTCGTCGACGACCCGAAAGGTACCGGTGAACGTCTAGCGGAAGCGGTGGAAGTGGCTTTAGCAGAGGCGGACAATATGGTGAGGGTCGTCTTCCAAGAACCAAGAGACAAGAACCAAGAACCAAACCCCGAACAGGAAGAATTTTTACTTTCGGGAAGTTTTTCATGTCCGCATGACGGATTTTCCTATCCGGACATTGAACCGCGACTGTTTTCGTTCAACAGTCCGTACGGGGCTTGTCCCGAATGTAACGGATTGGGAACATACCATTTGTTCGGCAATGAAAACGACGATATCTGCAAGGTCTGCAATGGTGCCCGCTTGCGACCGG
>CAYYES010000059.1:0-2211 GCA_964471025.1 uncultured Candidatus Saccharibacteria bacterium
CCACATCTTCCTGACCTCAACATTAAAATTGTCGAGAAGGACGACGGATCCATTCCGCTTTCTGCAGATCTGAAGGCGCGATTTTTCGGAATCACCCACTCGATTCCGGATTCAACCGGTATTGCCATTGAAACGCCGTATGGCGACATTCTGTCGTTCGGCGACGTGCGCGTTGAAAACTTTGACGGCGTGCCAACGGATGACGAATACGAACAGTACAAGCATTTCAAGGATCGCAACGTGCTGTTGATGACGCTCGACTCAACGGGTGTCGACCGACCAGGATGGACCATTTCGGAAACGGTGGTTTCCCAAACCGTGGATAAAATTATCCGCGATACCAAAGGCCGCATTCTGATTGCGACGTTCGCATCCCAGATCGAACGCATCATCGAATTCATCAAGTCGGCAAAACGCTATGGTCGCATGGTTGTGATCGAGGGACGCAGCATGCGGACCAACCTCGGGATTGTAGAGCATTTGAACCTGACCGACATGTCCCACGTCATCGATGTGGAGGAAATGCACAAATACCCGGCAAATAAAATCATGATGCTCGTAACGGGCGGGCAGGGCGAACAGTATTCGATCCTTGATCGCGTTTCCAAGGGAACCCACAAGTATCTGAAACTTGACTCATCCGACACGCTCATTTTCTCGGCATCGGTTATTCCGGGCAATGAAAAATCCGTGGACGATCTGAAGGATGCGCTTTACCGCAAAGATCCTAAAATCATTACCTATCAGGATTCGGACGTACACGCATCCGGTCACGGCAAACGCGGCGAACTGGAATGGGTCCACAAACAGATCAAATATCGCTATTTCATGCCGGTGCACGGAAACTATGCCCGCTTGAAAATGCACCGCGATCTCGTGGAAAATCTGGGCGTACCGCGCAGTAACATCATCATTCCCGAACACAACGGAACCATTATTGAATTCCGCAAGCAAGGAACTGAATATGTGATCCTGCCGGTATCGGCGCCACACGAGGTGATTTCCGTCGAAGGTTCACGCATCGGTGACGTTCAGGAGGTCGTCATTCGCGACCGCAACCTGTTGTCTGAATCCGGCGTCATGAACGTGTTTGCCGTCATCGACGAAAAAACGGGCAAATTGAAAAAGTCTCCGGACATTTTCAGCCGAGGCTTCGTCTACATCCGCGAGAACCAGGAACTGTTCCATAAATTGCGCGGCCTCGTGAAAAAAGTCATCGAGGACCGCACGGAAAACCCGAAATACTCCATCGACGATTTGCGCGAAGAACTGATCGAAAAAATCGAACGCTTCCTCATGCAGAAAACCGGCAAAAAGCCGATTGTCATGGCAGCGATCGTGAGTTTCTAACCAAAAAACTGCGCATTACGTGCGGTTTTTTGCTATACTCTATGTTATGAAGCCGCGCATGCTGCTGCAAACCGCATATTGGGCAGGATTTTTGTTTTCGATGCACAATGCCCTGACGTCGTACATGAATTCGTCGTTTCTGGAAACAAAAATAAACGAAGGACTTCTTGGTTTTTTGTACACCGCATCGGCCGTCGTTTCGCTGGTTGGATTATATGCCGTCCCGCGCCTGATTAACCGTTTCGGGTCATCGCGCGTGCTCGGCACGTTGATGTTTGCAAACATGGCGAACCTGATCGTGCTCATCACCTGCGGGAATATCTGGGCCATTTCGGCATGTTTCGTGCTGTTGTTGTCATTCACAACGATGATCTATCTGGGGCTCGATATCATGATTGAACATTGGTCATCGAGTGCGGTCCAAGGATCCGTGCGCGGACGGTATCTGACCATGCTCAACATTGGGTTCATGCTGTCGCCTCTCCTGGCTGGATTTATCGCTGACCGATTAGGATTTGGCGTACTGTATGGATTCTCCCTCGTTATCCTCGTTCCCACACTCATTATCGCCGTATTTCGCCTGCCGAGCGTCAGCATTTCGCATCCATCCAAAGCAAACGTAATTCAGCTGGCCGGGAAATTCATCCGCCATCCGGAATTGGGCGCGGTATTCGGCGTCAATTTCATGCTCCAATTTTTCTATTCGTGGATGGTCATTTACGGGCCAATTTACCTGCATGAAACGATCGGAATCCCGTGGGACACGCTCGGCATTCTGTTCACGGTCATGCTATCCGCATTCGTGGTATTCGAATATCCGGTCGGAAAAATTTCAGATAAAATCCACGGAGAAAAATTTTT
>CAYYES010000060.1:0-2162 GCA_964471025.1 uncultured Candidatus Saccharibacteria bacterium
GTCGCCATAGTAATGAGGAATGCGAGGTGTTGGTTCCATATGGTTCAGTATATCACAAAAAAATCCTCCCGAAGGAGGATGAGGCGATTTTTATTTTTTGAAATAGCGAAGAACATCTGCCGGAAGATTTTTGTCCCAATGTTTATGGGCTTTTTCTCTGGCGCCAGGCTCTTTGCCTTCGGATGCAAGCTTTTTTGCATAGCGGTCGCGTCGCTTCTGGTACCGTTCAAACAAATGAAAGGATAGCCCTCTGTTGAGCAGTTCAAAAATCGTTTTTGCTTTTGCCGGGGCTTCGTGGCCGGGACTACCTGCAAACGGGCATGCACATGTCGGAAAGTCTTCGACTGAATTACCTTGCGTGAAAACGTAGACGCTCCTGCAGTTAGGATCTGAACAAACGGGAAGCGATTTCAGGACTTGTGCAAAAGCCATTCCAAAATTATATGCCCGAGAGATAACGCGTTTGGTACGATTCAAAGTTACCTTGAACACCGGCTCATCAGTGAGCTTGTTGAAAATGACAAGCTTCACCGAATCTTTTTCATTAGGACCTTCCGGATAGTCATCGCTGTAACCAATAACAATCTTTACCGCATAGAACGAGTGAAGCGGTTCAAAAAAATATTGACGGGAAGGGTTGTTCCTTTTATTTTTCTTGGGCCGTGGCGCCTGCAATGAAAAGCGTGTTCGATTGGCTACTAGCTCTTCCCGACTGATTACCCGATACCCTCTGGATCGGAGGAGGCTATCAAGGGTTTCTGTCTCTTGCTGTGTCCATAAAAGTTTTTCTGGCATAGTGCGATTATTTTTCGTTTTTGAAAGATTTCACTGTGCACCCTACATGCATTACATGATTATGTCAATCCCCCATTTCCCCATGCCCAATATGCTACACTTGCGCCATGCAGACCATCCGCATCAAGGCGTTTCCTGACGCGAAAAAGCCCGCAATCGAAGAAGACCGCGGCGTGCTGCGGGTATTCGTACGCGAATCAGCCGAGCGCAATATGGCGAATGCGGCCGTCATCCGTGCCGTAGCAAAACATTTGAATGTCCCCGAAAAAAGCCTGCGCATGATCGCCGGCCACCGTTCACAAAACAAGACGCTCTGCGTATTAGGCACTTGACTCTGCGAAAGGTTCTTGATACCTTGGGGCAAACCCTCAAACGCTATGGTGATATTATTCCTCTCGGGCATGATGTATGTCC
The DNA here is from genome assembly GCA_964471025.1 of uncultured Candidatus Saccharibacteria bacterium. Classification (GTDB taxonomy): domain Bacteria; phylum Patescibacteriota; class Minisyncoccia; order Phycocordibacterales; family UBA1006; genus CAIXMG01. The sequence continues at coordinate 1,210 of CAYYES010000060.1, forward strand.
TCGGAGGGACCCATCTTGCCGTAACGCACAGTACCATCAGTATTGACGAACCAATTACCCTGGTTCGTATCACATCAGAATTTGTTGCAACCTACCGCCACGATCCGGCAGCCATGCCAAAATCGGTGGTTAGGGACATTCCTTTGCTTCATCGCAGAGCGAAGGTCCCCAATAGTTCCACCAAAACCCTGCGATTGGATATTTCCGACACGTGGGGTTACCTCAAGTGGAAACCGCCGAAATATGGTTGTCCCTCTCCGGGGGACCGATGACTTCGCTCCGGCCCTCCGGATAATATTCCCCCGAGGCGATCATAAACCAGGTCAGGTATATATGGTATAAGACCCTCCTGAAATCTCACGGGGGTTTTTCTTTTTCAGGGTTTTCTGAAAACGGCGATATATTCCCTGTTTCCGTCGCCACCTAAAATAGGAGAATCCGTAGTTGATGCCACCTGCTCGAAACCCGCATCTGTATATGCCTGTATGATGCGACGTACAGATTCTTGCGCCAATTCATCAGAGAGCACCATACCGCCCTTGCCAATCCCGTCACGCCCCACTTCAAACTGCGGCTTGATGAGCGTTATAACAATTGTGCCGGTACGAGCAAGTTCCTTGATTTTGGGAATAATCAATAATTGCGAAATGAATGACGCATCCATCACGATCAAGTCATACGTTTTCCCCGGATGAAAATCACGAATATCCGTCTGCTCAAAAAAATCAACTCGTTCATGGGTGCGAAGCGATTCGTGCAATTGGTTCGTGCCGACATCAACCGCATCCACGTGCGCGGCACCCTGCTGGATGAGCACATCCGTAAACCCTCCCGTGGATGATCCGATATCCAGACAATCCAGTTCATTCGGATCAATATGAAAAACTTCCAGTGCATGCGCCAATTTCAATCCTGCGCGCGACACATACGGGATGGTGTTGGCAACCTCGATC
>CAYYES010000061.1:0-2034 GCA_964471025.1 uncultured Candidatus Saccharibacteria bacterium
GTTGTAGACTTCGGCATCTTCCTCAAGGTTGAAGACGGCCTGGAAGGATTGGTTCACATTTCTGAAATCGACTGGGCGCTCGTCGAAGATCCTCGCACGCTCTACAAATTGGGCGACAAGGTCAAGGCGAAAGTCATCGAAATCAAGGACGGCAAGATCTCGCTTTCCATCAAGGCGCTCAAGGAAAACCCTTGGAACCGTGCTGCGAAAAAGTACAAGAAAGAAGACGTCGTTGATGGTGTAGTCATCAAGTTCAACAAACACGGTGCATTGGCATCGATCGAGGAAGGCGTAGCCGGACTCGTGCATGTTTCAGAATTCGGCGACGAGAAGAAATTGAAGGAAGCCTTGTCGCTCGGCAAGACGTACAAATTCAAGATTTCGTTGTTCGATCCAAAGGAACACAAAATGACCTTGTCATTTGTGAAATAGTCCACGAGAAAAAGCGGCTCATGCCGCTTTTTTGATGTTCCAAATCAATAGTCCTGATTCAGGGTCTTTTGTTGCTCTTATTTTAAAACCGTTCTCCTTTAACTCTTTTCGTGCCAATTTGTGAGAGATATGATTCCTATTTTTATATCGCGTAGGATATGGGTTTTTATCCCGAGGTTCCATGTGGCCAAAGTGTATCTGAGTTTTCCCATGCTCTCTGTAAGACGAATCTCTGGCAAGGTAGTAATAAACAAATTTTAATATATCGGTCTTTTGCCCTTGATTGATAATTTGGTTCAGATTCATAATATGTATTTTTTTAGACAATACGTTATTTTATATTTTTTGTCAACTATTGGTTAAATTTTGTCATTGCCGCTTCGCGGCCTTCGGAAATGATGGTTTGGATGGCTTCTCGGATGCGGGGCGCGAGCGCAGCGAGCGCCCCCTGTTCGGACGCCTCAAAATTGCCGAGCACGTTTGGTTTCACCAACTCCCCGCTTTCAATGATTTTTGAAATGCCGATGCGGATGCGGATGAAATTGCGGCCGCCTACCTGTTCCTCGATCGATTTGATGCCGTTGTGCCCGCCGGATCCCCTATCAAATGAAATTTTTATCTTGCCGAGCGGCAGATCAATATCGTCATACACGACGATGATGTTTTCCGGAACCATATCCTCCTTGTCGATGAAATATTTCACGGTTTCGCCCGACAAATTCATGAAGGTCGCTGGTTTTGCAAAAATAATGTTGTCCATTTTTGCCACGCCCGCATTCGCATATGCATTGCGCCCCCAAGAAAGTTCGGGATACGCAAAATCAATCGCGAGCCAGCCCGCGTTATGCCGAGTTTTTGCATAGTTGTCACCCGGGTTGCCGAGCGCTACCACCAAATAGTTCATAGTATTTCACCGACTTCGTCTTCCTCGAATTCGCTTTCCGAAGCATACAATCGCCGTAGGAAATATGCAACCGCGATCACTAGTACAAATGCGCCAAAACCCATATACCACCCGTAATCCCGCAGAAACATAACGCGTCTGTCGTTCGGGGGTAGAGGTTCATTCATTGTCTGGGGTTCCCTAGAACCACTTGGTTCAGATTCTGCAACAGTGTCAGGTTCACTATCCGAAGCATGTCGTAGGATCGGAATTCCTGATGGATTGTAAAGTGTCGCGCGAGAAGTTGCGGAAAAGCCGAGGACCTGCGGGGCGACGCGCAGCGTCGCCCCGCTTGCGATCGCCGTATATTTAGGAAACGTAAAAACAAGCGCCCCATCGCGTATCGACCAATTCCACACATCAACTTCTTTACCAGATTCATTGTCGAGCGCAATACCTCCATCAGCGGTTCGCGTCATAATAACCGAATCAGGCGCAATAGTAATCTGCTTGCGATGGATCGTATCAGGATCTTCGCGAAACGGATCCGAATAATACGCCAGGACGATGGTATAGACTCCGGGGTACTGATAGGTATGTTCTACGGGCTCGTTTTTCTTAAATTCTGACGATCCACCATCACCGAACGACCACACGTATCTGCCGCGAAGGGTCGTCAGGATTTTATCCTTGCGCACTTCGGCACGCAGCGGTACCGC
>CAYYES010000062.1:0-1751 GCA_964471025.1 uncultured Candidatus Saccharibacteria bacterium
CAGATGCGGTATATTACCAACTAATGACGTGTCCTACTTGAGGGGTGGCGGGACTGATTCATCTATGAAGCAAGCACATCATAAATTTTGCAGTTTGTCCAGATGTCTGCTAGAATGTTCCGTCTTTATGAGTAAAAATGAAACCGTCATTCGATTTGACGACGTATCATTTGAATACAACGCGAACAAACCCATTTTGGATGAGGTGTCATTTAGCGTGCGCAAGGGATCCAAAATCACCATCATGGGACAAAACGGCGCGGGCAAATCGACGATTTTCGGACTAATTACCGGCCGCGATGAGCCGACAGATGGCGACATTCATATAACCAAGGGAGCAACGATTGCCATCGCGCGCCAGGTCATTCCCCGCAATGAATTGGATTTGAGTGTGCGTGATTTTTTCCTCAAATGCTTTCCCTCGACAAGCTCGGGACAAGTGAAACCCGTGTACGATATCGATCCGCGTATTGATGAAGTTTTGGAAGTAGTGAACCTGGTAGGGCATGAACTAATCCACGACCGCATCGTGAAATCGTTTTCAGGCGGCCAGCAAGCGCGACTACTGCTGGCATCTGCATTGATTCAGAATCCTGATATTTTACTGCTCGATGAACCGACGAACAATTTAGATCACGCGGGCATCGAACATCTGACGCAGTTTCTAATCAATTATCCAAAAACGGTCATCGTCATTTCCCACGACGCGGAATTTTTGAACGCGTTTTCCGACGGCGTGTTGTATCTGGACATTTTCACGAAAAAGGTCGAGCAGTACACCGGCAACTACAAGGATGTGGTCGAGGATATCAAGGCGCGCATTGAACGCGAGAACCGCAAAAATGCACTGCTTGCGAAACAGATCCAGGCGAAAAAAGACCAGGCCAACGTGTTTGCCATGAAAGGTGGAAACCTGCGCGCGGTCGCGAAACGCATGCGCGATGCTGCTGCAGAAATGGAGGAACAGAAAGTCGACATTCGCAAGGAGGACAAGCCCATTCGTGCGTTTACTATTCCATGCCAGCCGGACATCAACGGCGTGATTATTGATATTCAAAAAGTTTCGGTGATGAGCGGTGGGAAATTCAAAGGCAAGCCGGTGAATGTAAAACTCAAGAAAAAGCAGCATTTGCTGCTGAAGGGTCCCAACGGTATTGGGAAATCGACGCTCCTCGAATCATTGGCAAGCGGGCAGAATCCTGATGCGACGATTCAGGACAGCATTCGCGTGGGCTATTACCGCCAAGATTTTTCGACGCTGAATTTTGATGAAACGGTGTATGAATCATTGCGGGCGATGGTAATCGACGTCGAGAAAAAATTTGACGAGGAACGCATGCGCGCCGTTGCAGCGAATTTCCTGATTACGGGTGAAATCATGCATACGAAAATCGGCGTTCTTTCAGAGGGTCAGAAGGGTCTGGTTGCATTTGCGCGCCTGGTACTGCAAAAACCCGGACTTCTGATTCTGGACGAACCGACGAACCACATCAACTTCCGCCACTTGCCGGTCATTGCCAAGGCGTTGGACCAGTACGAGGGCGCAATGATTATGGTTTCCCACGTGCCGGAATTTGTGGGGCAGATTAGGATTGATGAAATTTTAGATCTAGGCAAGTAAAAACGCCAACAAGAGTTGTTGGCGTCTAATCTTTTAAACGAGATCTTCATTTAATATACTCTCTATTTTTTTGCGCATATCATTATCATTATTATTAATGAAGAAATCGCTTCCGAAGTACAACATTTGT
>CAYYES010000063.1:0-1741 GCA_964471025.1 uncultured Candidatus Saccharibacteria bacterium
TGAAAAACAAAGGCGCTCGAATCATTCGAACTTCTTTGTTTTTCAAACCAAAAAACCAAATCAAAGTTATGAAAGCATATTTTTTATATTTACCGCACAAAGGAGAACCACGTCTTATCGATGGTATAGAAACTAAAAATGACAATGGAAACCCTTATATCGCTCTGCCTGAAATAGAGGGGTTGCCGAAAAAAAAGTTCAAGGTTTTCATGCACAGAACGAAACCGGCAGTCATAGAGCCGAACAGGAAGATCTACAACATATTCTTCCATCTCTTTGGTCAAAAGTTTTCTGAAAGGGATGCTTTTCTTACGGCCTGTAAGCCCATTAAGAATACCGACAAGGTAGTAATCCTGACATCCTATCGCTGGCCGGAAATTAACATTAACCATGTTCAAGGTAAGCCAAACGGATTTGTTCCGGGCGTGCAGATCATGAACCATGCAGACATTGTAAGCTTCGAATGGAGAAACAACATTTACTACTTAGAAAACTACGGAGGTGACCCTGTATTAGTGGGATCTCTTAACAAAACAAAGAGTAGACTCATCGAGCGTAAAAATAATTCACTGCGCGAGGAACTCTTAAAAAGAGGCGTGCAGTTATAATCTCTTATACTCAACTCTGTAAACAGTATACGGGAGCCAATTGGTTCCCGTTTTTTGTAACCTAATTAATAAAAATACCACCCCTTCTTATCGATACCCCTCTGCCTGCAGTTCGAACAATTCTCGATATTTGCCATTTACTTGTCGCATCAAGTCATCATGGTTGCCCTGTTCTAGGATTCCACCGTCCTGAATCAGGATGATCTGGTCGGCATCGCGGACGTTTGAAAATTTGTGGGTTAGGACCACGTCAATGAATCCAGGTAAGGCTCTGGCGTTGTCCTAAAATTATGACGATCGCCCTTGTAAATTCTTTCGGCAACTATTGAAATGGTCTCCCCTGCCCACCGCATGGATTTTTTAAAATCAGTATTCATACCAGACAGGTAAACCTGAGAAAATCCGGCGCTGTGCATCGCTTTACATTTTTCATACGTCAAAAACACACCAAGGTTTTCATACCCCCGCAACACTTTCCCGAAAACACTGACGCAGGCATCGCCGAAATAGGGGACAAAAATATTGTATCCAATGACTTTTCCATCATCGCGTATGATGGTTCCCTGTACGAACGATTCTTGTCCGAATGCGGCTAAAAAGTTCAGATCATTTTCAATGCGGGCAATGGCATTCTGTTCCTCAGTTCGGCCGTTTCTCCAATTTTCCAAAAAAACCACCAAGTCGCCGATGTCGCGAGGTGTGTACCTGCTCACGGTGAATGCAGGATTTTTGCGCAGCGCGCGTCGATACTGCTTGCGAAAATCATGATCACCAAGGTCAAGAACTCGTTGAGTATCCAAGACGAGTTCTTCATGACTGAGCATGGAAATTAATTTTTGACGGGTTTATTAAGCGATTGTGTTTGTCAATGGCGTCTACCATACACCCATGATTGATAAACCGTTCTGCAAATGTCCCATCGTACACTCCAACATCCAGAACACGCATTCCGTGTTTCAAAAGACCTTGCTTAATAAGTTCATTGAAAAGTTCCATGCTTTGTTTTTTTTAATATATTATCATTAATTAGATATTTGTCAATTAACAACATAAAAGGCCTGTGGGCCTTTTATGTTGTTACTCCAACCCCACCGCCACCCTCACCTGCTTCATTTTCGCCTCTGCCTTCGCTT
>CAYYES010000064.1:0-1735 GCA_964471025.1 uncultured Candidatus Saccharibacteria bacterium
GCCCAGTCCGATGACAAATCCTATGATGGTAATGAGGGTTGCGATATATTCCATAGTATTCACTATTCCCTATTATTTGATGATGACATACGCAACCGTTGCCGCAGCGGCGGTTACGAACGCGCCCCACGCCATGTCGACGACGGTGACAATCATCGGCCAGTTCGCGATCGTCGCATGGTTCGTCAGGTCATACGTGCCGTAGGCGATTAATCCGAACCATGCTGCACGCAATGCCACTTGCCACCAGGGCAAAGTTCCTAGAAGTGCGGGTGCCAGGACGAAAAATCCTACGCCAATAGCGTACAGCACATAGAAAATCACCGCAGCCGCCCACACCGGTTTGTCCGTCATCAAAAATCCCAGATGTTTCGCATAAAACGGCTTGGCAACCACCATGAGCCACAGCCCATCGAGCGCGAGCATGGGAATAATCGTTGCAAAAAATAGGTTAAGAGTATTCATACGGTTAGGATTTAAAATTAAGAATGGTAATCGTAACCTGAAGCACCGTTGCGAACGACACCCACGCCAGATACGGAATGTTGACGTACGTCACCCATTTGGCATGCGGCCAGATCGCAATCATCGCCCAGACCAACGTGCCGAGCACCAGGAAAATATCAATCATCGCAAGCACGTTATTCTGCAGACGAAATTGAATGGGTGAAAAGGCGGCGTTACATATCAGATTCAATATAAATGGCAACGCAACCATCCAGGCAATGCGGCGCAAAGCGAGCAGATACCCGACATACCCGAACGAAATCGCGATCCCAACATACAACACGCTCCACACCGGACCAAACAGCCAGGACGGCGGCGCCCATGACGGTTTGATCAGGGACTGGTACCAGGAATAAGTATTCATACTTGGTTAGTATAGCGAACACGGGTTTTTCAAGCCAAATAATAAGGGGATTTTTAGGTGCTTGACAAAAAAATATCAATATGCTATACTCTATCTATAATCAAATATAGAATTACGCAGACCCCTATGGTTACCAAGAGGTTCGCCTCGTGGTTGGGGTTATCAACAGGGCATTGCTATGCGCCGGAGAACGCATGCATCGCCCGCATATATCCCCCGGAACCCATCAATTGGCCTTCCGGATTTCCTTCATCCCTGTACCTCGTGTACAGGGATCTTTTTGTACAAAAACGCACCCTAGGGGTGCGCCGTGCCGTTGTATCCGCCGAGATTCGTTACGTTAGAAAATCCTGCATGTCTGAGCATTTGTTCCGCTGCCGCAGCGCGCATGCCCGAACGGCAGTACACACCAATCGATGCATCGCGCGGTACGTCAGGCAACACGCCTTGCGACATCGCATTCACATCCAAATTGATCGCACCCTCATAATGCCCGCCGGCGAATTCATCTGCCGTACGTACGTCAATCAAATAGTCCATAATCCATTAAATAAAAATAAAACGAGTAATTAGTTCTTTTCGGGAACCGTTGCGCCGCGCAGCGACTTGATCGAAAAATACGATGCGACGAGGAACAAGATCGCGCCGAGCTGGTTTGCAAATTCAATCACCCCGCCAATCCATTCCTGGTACGAATACCATGACAAGTATGCAAACGAAATCAAGAAGACAACCGATACGACCGCGTTCATGCGCAGTGAAAATTTCTGTACCGGATTGGTAATGCCGGCCGCAATACCAAGGATGGCAACCGCGACAATAGAAAGGATGACCGGAATGCCTAACAATTCGGTCATGCGCGGG
>CAYYES010000065.1:0-1617 GCA_964471025.1 uncultured Candidatus Saccharibacteria bacterium
CCGAATTTCATCGCGGTTTCGGCATCGTGAATGACCGGTTCGGTAACCAATTCCATCAAGGGTACGCCCGCACGGTTAAAATCAATCAGCGAAAAATTTCCCTGGTCATGTTTACTGTTTGCGGTGTCTTCCTCGAGATGGATGCGCGTCAATTTTACACCGATCAATTCACCACCTGAAACAATCGGATGTTTCTGCTGCGAAATCTGATAGCCCTTGGGAATATCCGGATAGAAATAATTTTTGCGGTCGAATTCTGAAAAATTTGCGATTTCGCCGCCGACAGCCAATCCGATTTTTACCATCGATTCGATCGCGCGCTGGTTCGGCACGGGCAACGTTCCCGGATGCGCCATGCACACCGGACACGTATTCACGTTCGGTCGCGTTTCATCGGAATCATTTTTGCAGTGGCAAAACATTTTCGTTTCCGTCGCCAATTCAGCATGGATTTCCAAGCCGATGGTCGGGTAATATTTGACGCCGTTAGATTCAATCATGCGAAAATCATAGCAAAATAAGGGGTTTTGAGATACTTGACATACTAAAGATAAATGATAGTATCGTTTAAATCAAACAATATCTACAATGACAGAGAAGCCTTATTACGAATGGTATTCGAAGCTCGCTGACGATAACCCTTTGTACGGCTTAAATATTTCAACCCGACTTTTCAACAGGGCACAAGAGCAAGGATACAAAAACGTGAGAGGCCTAAAAGTCCTACTTGAACGTGTTGAATCAGGAGAGAAAATCCCTGGTATTGGGCAACACCTAACAAACGAACTCCGGGAGATAATCAAAGATATTGATAATGCAAAGGCAAAATTTGCTACATCTTAACAGCCCTGTAAGGCTGCTTTTTTTGACATAAAATGAAAAAGTGATAAGGTAAAAAGAAAAAATATGAACAAGCGATCAAAGCGTTTAATAGCAGCCATTATTGCAATTCTTGGTGTAAACGGCTTAGTTTCCTATCTGCTCACTCAAAACCCGGAGGCATTTTTACTGCAATCTGTGCTGGCTGCAGCAATAATTTCTACGCTTATCAGTTTTTTACTGTTCCCAAAGAAAGAATCTGTTCTGTTACCCTTAAAAATTATTACACTCAGGTCATTATTCATGCTAGTAATTTTTTTCGTAATAACCTTCATCTGTATTGGAATTTCATTGGTGGGCAAAAAATACCAACAAAGGCACCATCCGAATACCTACATTCCCCTGTAATAGGGGGATTTTTTATAAGTAAAAACATGCCAGATCTGGCATGTTTTTACTTACGCAAATATTTTACTAATCCATCTGACAATTCTTTGATGGATGTTGCATCCTCTACCGACGTAACGAAATATTCCTTCCCTTTCAAAATGGTTTTCAGGGATTTCAGTTTCGCATCAAATTCATCATCCTCGATAATATCGCGTTTCGTCAGGATGATGATTTCGTCTTTATGTGCCAAGTCGTGGCTGTAGGATTCCAATTCGTTGCGAATTGTTTCGTAATCGCGAACCAGATCATCGCTGTCGAGCGACAACACGTGCGCGAGTGCCCGCGTGCGCGATACGTGGCGCAGGAATTTCGTTCCCAATCCCTTGCCCTCGCTTGCTCCCTCGATCA
>CAYYES010000066.1:0-1614 GCA_964471025.1 uncultured Candidatus Saccharibacteria bacterium
TGATTGCCGGATTCATCCCGGCGCGCATGATTGTCAGAAAAAATACGCTCGATAGCATTTTAGGCCGATAAAAACAGTTTTATGAATATCGAAAACCCAAACATTATTTCTGGTGCAGAGAAAAAAATCAACGAATATGTTGAGCGTATTTTGAATGGTGAAAATAAAGAATCTGTGCTTCAGGGTTTGTCGCCATCATTTATTTCGGCTGTTGAAAAAAAGATTTCGCATGAATCCGGTGGTAATTCGAAGGAAAATGACTTATCTATTTCCCAAACAACTTTACAAGAAAAAACTGAAGATCAGATGGTGTTAAGGCAACAGAAAGAAAACGATCGGCTTGATAAGATTGAAGAGCTTAGAACACTACTTGGCGCAAATAAAAATACTCTTGAAAATTTGGGTGATAGCACCGAGGCATATGATGGTATTGAAAACATAAAACAGGTAATTGAAAATGTGGGTGCAACGCATTACTTGTTTACTCATCAGACAGACGAGTCGACTGCCCGTTCAATTTTCGAAAGTCAGTTTCATGTGAGTCCTGGAACAGGTATTTCGTCCACGATGACGTGGCTCGGCGCTGACGGGGTGGTAAATCAAATAGAACGGCAATTAAAAGGCGATGCACATCGAGGCTACAAAGGCATGGCAATTGTTGCTATTCCCAAAGAAGTTTTGGATGCAGTTGGGGTAAAGAGCAAAGCTGATGCGCTGGAACAGTACCTGATGGAACATCCGTCCTATGGACAAAACGGGAGCGCGGATTTGTTTATTCCCAAGGAATATAATCTAGGATACCTAGAAGGATCTGTTTTAAATGTAGATAAGAATTTTGTTAAGAATGATCGTTCGCAAGAAGTTTCTAAAGATCTTGAACCAGCAATACAGCGAATAAATGATTTGGTGCATAAAATTGATGTTATGAATAAAAAACAAAAAGAGATTTCTGATAAAACGAAGGTCGAGTGGGATAGTTTATATGGTAAAATGAATCCTTTGAGTAATCAGCAGCTTATCAATATGAACAACCAATCAGCGGAAAGATTCTGGGATTGGGTTAATTATGAATCAGGAAACTCGCCAGAAAGAATGATTATTGAGTTTAATGAAATGATTGAGGGATTGCGCGTCAAATACGACCTAGATGATGTTGGTGGTCTAGAAGTTGAAAAGTATCATAGCCGCTCCACTTTTGACATAGGAAGAATGAAGGAGTATTTGGAAGTGTTACAGAAAAGTATTAAAAATGGTTTGAAAGAAAAAATATTACCAGTAGTAAAATCGCCAGAAGATTATGATGCCAGTTGGCTTCAGATTTAAACTATATGGTTCAGGTTTCAAATATTACAAAAACGTTTAAAAATGGCCAAGTAGAAACGCATGTTTTGAAAGGTGTCGATCTGGAAATAAAATCCGGCGAATTTGTCGCGATTATGGGCAAATCCGGCGCAGGGAAATCGACGCTGATGTACCAGATGAGTCTGCTCGATCACCCGTCGTCCGGTCGCATTGTCATTGATGGTGCGGATGTTACTGATATGAAACATGACGAACGTACGGCGTTTCGTCTGGAAAAATTGGGGTATATTTTCCAGGATTATGCATTGATTC
>CAYYES010000067.1:0-1591 GCA_964471025.1 uncultured Candidatus Saccharibacteria bacterium
CAGCGGTGATAGGTTTTTTAGGCTTGTCACTCATGGCTTTATTATATACTTTTTTAGAAAAAATCTTCAGCTTGACGGACTCTCTAAGTCTTTGAACAGGCGTTGGCGAAGCTTGAAAGTAGATCCATGCGACAGCATCCCCTTATACGAGGCAAGAGATTCAGGCTTTACGTCCGCATTTAAATTCCTTTGCATTCTCCGTTTCGTTGCCCTACGGATTACGCGGTGATGCGGAAAATGCACCCAGCCCAGGAAGTCAACGCCAGAGGCGACCGTTTTTATAAAAACCTTATCGGGATGAAGCGAGAGTTTAAGATGCGTCCCTAAAAACTCCGATATGTTCGGCAGAATTTTTTCCAAATATTTTTTATCCTCATGCAACATGACGAAATCGTCGGCATACCGAATATAGTGTTTTGTTTTGAGTGTTCGTTTTACATAGTGGTCAAATTTATTCATGTAGACGTTCACCAAAAGCTGGCTCGTGAGGTTGCCAAGCGGCAGTCCCACGCCTACTCGATCATTTGTATGGAAACTGCTGATTACTTCGTTGATGAGATAGACAACGTCATCTCCCAGATGCTTTTGCAAAATGCCGATCAAAATACCGTGGTCAATATTGGCGAAGAATTTTCGTATGTCGCATTTTAATACCCAAGCAGTGCGGGTATGGTTTGCGGACACTTTCCTTGCATATGCTCGAAATCGATCAAGTGCGCGGTGCGTGCCTTTCGTATGACGGCACGAATATGAATCGAATATAAATTTTTTATCAAAGTAAGGATACAGAACGCGGTAGATCGCGTGGTGTAGGAGGCGGTCGCGGACAATCGCCTTATGAATGTCACGCGGTTTCGGGTCGTTTATCCGAAACGCCGTGTATCCGCCGTGCTGGTATGTCTTATCAGTCAGTTCTTGGTGCAGAGCAAGGATGTTGTCGGTAAGGTGCAACGAAAATTCCTGTACGTCCTTGCGGCCGCGCTTGTTTTTCAGAAATTCGCGCCACGATGCGAGCAAATTATCCACGGAAATGATATCATGGTACACATCATGACGCGGTCGCCTTTTACTCTCTCTCTCTCTCTCTCGATAACGCCTCGATTCTCCAGAGAATCAAAGAGGGATATTTGATTTGGATTGCTATTGTCCCTCATATTGCCAAAGGTGCAAGATATACCATCGGAGTCAGGATCGAAAATACATTCCTTGATCTCCTTGAGTTATCCTATGCAGCCTATTTTACTGAAAAAGAGAAGAAAATTCCAAAAGTCGATGAATGCATTTTGCGCCTCGATGCGCTTAAGTTTCTCGTATCCGTCGCATGGGAAGGCAGGCTCATATCGAATCAGCACTGCGAGGATGTAGCGCTTAAATTGGAGGAGGTCGGCAAAATGTTCTACGGCTGGAAAAAGAACCTTGAAAACCCTGAAAAGAAAAACCGCAACGTATGATGTTGCGGAAAAGAAAATAGTTTCGGAGACGGAAACACCACTCGTTGTCCGGATTCCAGGTGTTGTCCGGTTTCGCCCAATTGTTGTCGAGCCACAGACCGTCGTCGTTGCGTTCCAGGTTGAAGACGTTCGGGTTGCCG
>CAYYES010000068.1:0-1540 GCA_964471025.1 uncultured Candidatus Saccharibacteria bacterium
TCATGGGCGAAACGAAATCGCAAATGTTTCTGGCGCAGCGACTGCGCGACCAGGTCGGGGTACATGCGGTGGCACCGAATGAAGGGGAACGGATCGAGCTTTCTTTCTAAAGCGTCACGTGGTACATTTTTAAAAATGTAGTAGCACATGGACACGTATACAAGATTGCACGTATTCAACCAGAAAAAACTGATAACAGAAAAGGTGGTAAACGAGAACAGTTTTCGTTTTATTGTTCAAAAGATGCCCAGTGAAAGCCTTGGCGAGCGATTGGATCGCATAGGTCGCATGGCATTACTTTTGGTGAAAGACAGATCAATCCCTGTTTTGAGAAAAGTATCGATTTGCGCACAGGAATGGTAACCGAGGAGAAATCCTTGGTTTTTCTTTGTGTCATTATGTATAATGATCTTATGAAAAAAATTGAAGGTCAGAATATGCCCATTAAAATTTGCGTCGCCGGAGCGCGCGAGACATCGCATTGCGGAATGGACGCGCTCGACATGGCGGAACAGCTGGGGGTTTCGATTGCCAACCATGGATGCGTAACCACGGGCGCTGCGGTTGCTGGATTTTGCATGTGGGCGCTGCGCGGCGCGAAACGCGCCGGCGGCATGACGGTTGCGTTTTCGCCGGCTGCGAATCTGCACGAACATACGACGACGTATCGGTTGCCGACGGAAAATATTGACGCGTTGGTGTACACGGGATTCGGTTATGCCGGATCAGACCTATTGATGATGCGGTCATCGGATGCGATTGTATTTGGCTGCGGCCGCATCGGCACGGTGCATGAATTTACGGTTGCGTTTCAGGAACGCAAACCGATCGGGATTTTAGAGGGGGATTGGGACACCGCCGAATTGCTGCGCGACATCATGGCACGCGACATTGAACGACCGCACGACAATATCGTATTTGATAAGGATCCGAATCGGTTGGTGGAGCAGTTGATTAAAATAGTCCGAGAGCAAAAATAGGCACCTGGGTGCCTATTTAATTAATTTTTGAAGACCTCTGTAAAGCTGCTTGTTTTTAGTTCTATTTCATATCCCAGATCAGCCAGTTTCTGTTTGAAAGCAGAAATACTGGTATCTCGTATTTGAAACCAGACGGCATAATTTGAGGCATCTTCTTGATCGATGCTGTCCATAATATTTTTTTTATGGTTCTCAGACCATACGGTAGGATTTACATTCTCGGGTCGTTCGGGGTTGTCAATCCGTACAATCAGTATATTGCCAATATGGGGCTTCTCCAGAAAGGCTTCTATAAGTTGTTTGAGAAGGTTTACCGGTACGCCTCCGCAAGTGTAGTGGTGCCATAAACCGCGGTCGGTCATAAGGATTTTTTCCATACGTTTACTATTTAGTTTGTTTCACTAACGATAGGCTATTTTTTTCTAAAATGCAAGCTAAGGGAATTCAAATAAAGAAAAAACCGCCTAGGCGGTTTTTTCTTTATTTGACTTGGGCAACAATGCGTTCGAATGCGGCAGGATTCTGCTGGGCGATTTCGGACAACACTTTGCGGTTCAGAT
>CAYYES010000069.1:0-1508 GCA_964471025.1 uncultured Candidatus Saccharibacteria bacterium
CGAATAATGTACGACCGAGGACTACCATTATCCCCCTCATGCAAAAACCCCGCAATGGGGTTATGCACAGCGTTATTTTCCTGCCACAATCATGAGGAGTGCTCCAATGAGTGCAAGATTTTTTGCAAACTGAATCTGTTCCGACATTTTGTGCATTGGGTCGGTAGATTTCCAAAACTGATGCATCATATAAGTAGTAACTGCAAGGAATACTACGAGAATCCACGCACCGATTTCAACCATAAACCCGGTGAGAATCGAGAGACCTCCGACCAACAACATGAGGCCCGTAAACATCACCGCAAATTTTGCCTGCGGTACGTGTTTTGATGCAGCATATCCGGTAAGAGTGTTCAAATTTTTCAAATGCCCAAATCCGTTATAGATGAAAAAACCACCCAACAGAATCTGTCCAATAATTGCAATAATCGTCATGGGAATTACAGTAATTAGATAATAAGACCTACAGCTTAACACGCTTGCCGCGCGGTTTCCACTCGACAATTTCCCCGGCTTTCCGTTCAATGGGATCGGCCTTGCGCAAGGATTTCACCAGCGACTGGGGTACGATATCGTAATACGGCATCTTGTCCAATTCTTCGTTAATGCCCCACAAGTCATCAGGACTATGCGCCCAATCATCTGAAAACATAGACAGGTCAAGCAGGTCCGAATAGCGGCGCAAGGTTTTCGTTCCGTCAGCCAAAAAATATTCATGGAAATATGACATGGCTAATTCCCGAATCGTGGCGTAAACCGGTTCCCGGTACCGCAACACCGCATGATTCGTTTTCGAAAGAGCTCCCCAATACCCGTTTACGCGAAACGGCGCAATGACATGATCAAAATCATGCCTGGTCGACTTGAGGCACATCACGAGTGGCGCATGACCGATTTTTGACAAGAAATACGCACCAAGAATCGCACCTTCGAAACAATGCGCACTGCCACGATCAGCGACTGTCTGGGGTGACGACAACGTGCCGCCGTTTTCTTCAAAATTAAACGCAAGCCCATTCAAGTAATCCTGAATCTGTGCGGGTGTTGTCATTTTTTTCAAGCTTTTCACGCAGGTAGTGTACTACAAGATAAAATAGACAACAAAAAAAGCGCTTGCGCGCCTTTTAGATTAGTGATGCCTCAGAATAGTGCTCCCAAACCTCATGATATTGGGTTGTTCCGGATCACCGGGGGCAATTTCGCTGAGAGAGTGATCTACATCCTCTCTTTTTACCTTTTTTATTTTCTTGGTTTTATGGTGCCAGCTCCTCTTGTTTTTCGGAAGAACACCCCTATCTCTTTTCTTTCCCATGCTGTTATATTTTTAATGTTGGATTGACTATATTATATCGAAATATTATTTTTTGTCAATTCCTGCCACAAGGGATCCTCCGTCTTGTCATATCCGCGCGCACGGCCCTCCTTGCGGCCGTATTCCTTGATCGCGTAGCCCGCGCGTTTCCAATCTTTTTTCGGAATGATGGCAAGGAGGTCCTGCTCGATTTTGC